>CALQHT020000044.1 GCA_943330455.2 Nitrosovibrio sp. Nv4
GGCTAATGGCGGCGTGTTCCACCGACCCCTTCGAATCTGGAACCTACCCCTCTGTCAATCGGAGATTGCGCCGCCGCTACATCAAAATCGCCTGCTCGCGGCGTGGCCCGGCGAACTCACCGAGCCAGGGGAACCTGGGCAGTTACTTTTTATCTTAGAATCCCGCAAAAAGCGTATGCCCGCGCCTCTGGCCGCCAGCGTCGGTTCCGGATAGACAGGTCCCATGCCAAGCCGTTTTGAACCAAGCCGTCCGACCGTCCTGCTCTACGATTGGGACAACACGCTGGTGGATGCGTGGGCCGGCATCACCGCTGCCCTGAATGCGGCCTTCACCGCGTTTTCCCTGCCGCTTTGGACCGTCGAGGACACCCGCAATCGCGTCCGGGTCTCCCTGCGCGAAAGCTTCCCCGTCATGTTCGGCGGAGAGTGGGAGAGGGCCCGCGATATCTTCTACACCACCCTGACCGAGGGGCATCTGGACGCCGTCACCCCGATGCCCGGCGCGCGGGAGGCATTGACCGCCGGCGCTGGCTGGATCCAGGGCGTCGTTTCCAACAAGGCCGGGGCGTTCCTCCGCAAGGAGGTCACGCATCTGGGATGGGACCCGCATTTCGGCGCGGTGGTCGGGGCGGGCGATGCGCATGCCGACAAACCCGACCCGGCGCCGATCCTACTGGCCCTGCAACGCCTGGGCCGCGCGCCCGACTTTTCCGTATGGTATATGGGCGACACCGCGGTCGATATGCAGGCCGCGCGAGCCGCTGGCGTGCGTGCAATCCTGATCGGCGATGCATCGCATGATGGGGGCGTTGAACAAGCGGCACCGGATATCCAATTCCCGTCTGCTCATCATTTTGCTTCACGGCTGCGTGAGCTCGGATGATATACATGCGCTGATATAACTCCGACACCAATGCCGGCGGCCGTGCCACGACCCGTCGGGCCTAACACACTGTTTCAAAAAGAAGAAGGATCATGAACGTGGCCAATGAGAAGTCGCAAAACGTTCAGGACGTGTTCCTGAACCACGTGCGAAAAAACAAAACACCTGTCACGGTGTTCCTTGTGAACGGTGTCAAACTCCAGGGGATCATCACCTGGTTTGACAATTTTTCCGTTCTGCTTCGACGGGATGGGCACACCCAGCTCGTCTATAAGCACGCGATCAGCACGGTCATGCCCGGCGCGCCCATCCAGTTGTTCGATGGCGTCCGCACCGAGGGTACCACGCTGACAGTGGCGAGCAGGGAACTGGCTCCCGCTGGTGGCGGAGGATAGGTGACGCCCCAACGCGCCCGCCGGCATCCGTCAGGGTGAGTTGATGGACAGTGCGACGGGCCCGGTTCGGGCCGCGGTGGTACTGCCCTGGGAAAAATCCGGGCACGCCACCGACCAGCCACGCGCCGCCGAACCTCGGCTGGCCGAAGCCATCGGCTTGGCCGCATCAATCGGACTGGTCGTGGTGCACAGCGCCATCATCCCGCTGCGCATGCGCCGCCCCAGCACGTTGCTGGGGGAGGGGCAGGTGTCCACGCTGCACGAGGCGATCGAGGAAAACGACGTCACGGTGGTGATCGTCGACTCCACCCTGTCGCCGGTGCAGCAGCGCAACCTGGAACGCGCCTGGAGCTGCAAGGTCATCGACCGGACGGGTCTGATTCTGGATATCTTCGGAGAGCGCGCGGCGACCCGCGAAGGCACGTTGCAGGTCGAACTCGCGCATCTGGGCTATCAGCGATCCCGGCTGGTGCGGTCCTGGACCCACTTGGAGCGGCAGCGCGGTGGCTTCGGCTTCCTCGGCGGCCCCGGTGAAACCCAGATCGAGGCCGATAGACGCCTGATCGACGAACGCCTGGTCCGCCTGAAAAAGGAACTGGAGCAGGTGCGGCGCACGCGCGGTCTGCACCGATCCGCCCGCCGGCGCGTGCCGTTTCCGGTGGTGGCGCTGGTCGGCTACACCAACGCCGGAAAATCCACCCTGTTCAATGCCTTGACCGGCGCCGAGGTGACGGCGAAAGACCAGTTGTTCGCGACCCTGGACCCGACCATGCGTGGCTTGCGGCTGCCATCCGGCCGGCAGGTGATCCTGTCCGATACCGTCGGCTTCATCAGCGAATTGCCGCATGAACTGGTGGCCGCGTTTCGTGCCACATTGGAAGAAGTGGCCGAAGCCGACATCATCCTGCATGTTCGCGACGCCGCCCATCCCGACTCCATGGCGCAGCGGGGCGACGTGGAGACGGTGCTGGACGAGATGGTGGACGATGTCACGCTCGACTCGAACTGGCGGGATCGCACGATCGAGGTTCTGAACAAAGCCGATCTGCTGGGCGGCGTCGCGGAAGTCCCGGTCCGTCCCGGCGCCATCGCGGTGTCCGCGATCACCGGCGACGGGTTGGCGGTTCTGAAGGCAGCGATCGATCGCCGCATTTCAGAGGGCATGGAAACCGCCGATTACGACATCCGGCCGGATGACGGGGCCAGCCTTGCGTGGCTCTATCAGCATGGCGAAGTGGTCGATCGGCAGGATGACGATACCGCCGTGCATGTGAAGGTCCGCCTGCATCGGGCCGACCGCACCCGATTTGAGCGCAGGCCATGAGACTTTCGACCACCCAACTCGCGACCATCGCAACCCTGATGCGGGATACCGCCCGCCAGGAAATCCTGCCGCGATTCCGCAATCTGACGGATGGCGCGGTGCGAATGAAGACCGGCCCGCTCGATCTGGTCACGGAGGCCGACGAAGCCGCGGAGGTGATCATCACCGCGGGGCTGCGGCGCGAATTTCCCGGCTGTGTTGTGGTGGGCGAGGAAGCCGCCAGCGACAATCCCGCCCTGTTGAAGGATCTGACCGGCGCCGATCTGGCGTTCGTCGTCGATCCGGTCGACGGGACGGCCAATTTCGCCTCCGGCTTAGCGCTGTTTGGGGTGATGGTCGCCGCCATTTCCCATGGCGAGGTCATCGCCGCCGCCATCCATGATCCCCTCGGCGACGACACCGCCCTGGCGTTGCGCGGCGAGGGCGCCTGGATCGAGACCCCGAACGGGCGCCGAACCGATCTGCGGGTGGCAGCCCCGGCTCCGGTTTCAGTGATGGCCGGGAATGTCGCCTGGCGCTTCCTGCCGGAGCCGCAACGCACTCTGGTCTGCTCGAACCTGCCGAAACTGGGCGGGTGCTGGGATTATCGGTGTTCGGCGCATGAATACCGCATGATTGCGGCCGGTCATTGCCACTTCCTGTTCTTCAACCGGCTGTATCCCTGGGATCACGCGCCCGGTTGGTTGCTGCACCGGGAAGCGGGTGGTTACGCGACGAAGTTCGACGGGACGCCGTACGACCCGACGACGATCGAAGGCGGCATGATCTGCGCGCCGGACCGAGAGTCCTGGTTTGCGATTCGGGAGACCTTGCTGGGGTAGAAGACGGCTGATCGTGGGTCGGTTGGACCGATCACCGGGGCTTGCATTCCCGAAATCGGAGGACAAGCCTCTCATTGATCCGCTAGGCTACGCCCCATGAGCGTCACCATTCGCGTCCCAGTCATGACCCGTGACCAGTTCTTCGACTGGGCCGAGGCCCAGGGTGCTCGCCATGAGTTCGATGGGTTTGAACCGGTCGCGATGACCGGGGGCAACCTCAATCACAACCGCATCGCTTTCAATATTCACAGGACGCTCCACAGCCGGCTCAGAGGCAGCGGGTGCGAGCCACTCGGACTCGACGCGGGTGTCGCCACGATCGGAGATTCCGTCCGTTATCCCGATGCCGTGGTGACCTGTTCCCCCACCCAATGGGGAAGCCGTCTGGTCCCCAACCCCGTCGTGGTGTTCGAGGTGATCAGCCCAACGTCCGGCCATGTCGCCGAGCATGTCGATAGAATCGTCAAAGTCCGCGAATACGCCGCCGTCGATTCAATCCGCCGCTATGTCATCGTTGAATCCGCGAGCGTCGGCCTGACAGTCCATGAGCGACAGGAAGCGGGACAGAAATGGACCGTCACGACAGTCATGGCGGACGATCTTCTGCCCCTGCCAGAGATCGGCGTCGAAATCCCGGTCGCCGAGATCTATGAGAATGTCGATTTCCCGTCCAAGGGATCCGAAGCATCCTCGCCAGGTTAGGCGACACGCAACAATAGCCGCTCCAGTTGGTGTTCAGACCGGGTCTCTCCGCGTCATGGCGGGTGCAGACCCGCTATCCACGACTTGCAGTGCTGACCTCAGCAAAGACGTTGATGGCCTGCCTGCACAGGCGATGACGGTGTGGGTTGACCACGCCTGAAATGGAGCGGTGACTGTTGTTCGTCGCCGTAATTTTCCAGACCAAATCCAGGTAAGAGCCGTTACGCGACTCTTTTTATGGGCAGCGGCAGGCTGCTACCGCGTTAGCCACGCGCCCAGGCAATGGCCGCGCGTGCCAGAGCGTCGATCGTATCGATGACGGGGGCTCGCAGGTCGGATTGCGGCCCGGCCTGAATGCCCAACGGGATTTCCGTACAACCCAGAACCACCGACGTAGCCCCACGGGCTTGCAGATCGTTGACCACCTCCGCCAACGGCGGAAAAGCCTCTGCGACCTGGTTGGCCTTCACCTGTGCAATGGCCGGCGTGACCAACCGATCCATCTGGTCCCGCGACGGCGTGATACACGCATAGCCAAGCTGTTCGAGGCGATCCTGATAGAGCCGAATGGCAAGCGTTGCCTGGGTGCCCATCAGGCCGATCCGCCCACCCATCACGCCGGAGCGGCGCAAATCGGCAATGGCGGCATCGACGATATGCAGAATCGGCACACTGGCCGCCTCGGCCATCGCATCGTACCAGCCATGCGCGGTGTTGCAGGGAATCGCGATCGCGCCGCAACCGGCCTGACGCAACCCGGCGATGCCGCGCAGCAGCCAGGGCAACGGGTCCTCCCCGCCTTGCAGCTTGCCGCGTGTGCGATCAGGCACCCGAGGGTCCGACCACAGCACCGTTGGAATATGATCCTGATCCCGTTCGGCTGGCGTCAGCAGGGTCAGTCGCAGCATGAACTGAGCGCTAGCCAGCGGTCCCATGCCGCCCAACACGCCCAAGATCCGCTCGTTCGTGGTGTCGGCACTCATGCGGCGCGTTCCCGCCTGGCAGCCTGAACGACAGTGTCCAGGGCGGACAGGAAGCGGGATCGATCCTGCTTCGTCAATGGGGCTGGGCCGCCGGTCGCGACACCGATTTCGCGCAGATGCCGGCCGATTTCCCGGCCGGCCAGAGCGGAGCCGATATTGTCCGGGGTCCACAGCTTTCCGGTCGACGACAGCGCGCGGGCCTTTTTCTCCAGGCACCGCGCCGCCAGCGGAATGTCCGATGTGACACAGACATCCGCTGCCGTGATCCGTTCGGCGATCCAGTCATCAGCGACATCGGCGCCCGCGCTCACGGTCACCATCGTCACGTTCGGCCGACCCGCCGGACGGATCGGCCTGGACCCGTTGGAGACGACGAATACTTTCAGGCCCAGCCGGTCGGCGACGCGATAGACTTCCTCGCGCACCGGACAGGCATCGCCATCGATGAAAATATCCGTCATCGCCGTCAGATCGCTTCCAGGGTCAGGCGGCGGACCGCATGCCGCGGGAGCGATTGCCACCGCCGTTGCCGTTGCCATTGCCGTTGTTATTGCCGAACCGCTTGCCACGCTGCGGGGCCGGACCCGAACGCTGCTGCTGGCGGATCGGCGCGGTCTCGGCCAATGGGGCCGCGCTGTCGCCCGACATCGGGATCGGCTCCCGCATCAGGCGTTCGATCGCGCGCAGAGTGGACCGCTCCGACGGGTCGCAGAACGAGATCGCGATGCCCGACGCGCCGGCGCGCGCGGTGCGGCCGATGCGGTGGACGTAGCTTTCCGGTTCGGCCGGCAGGTCGTAGTTGATGACATGCGTCACCCCGGTCACATCGATGCCGCGCGCGGCGATATCGGTGGCGACCAGCACCCTGGCCCGCCCGCTGCGGAAATCGCCCAAAGCGCGCTCCCGCTGAGACTGGCTCTTGTTGCCATGCAGCGCATTCACCTGAATGCCGCTGGCTTCCAGGTTCTCGGCCACGCGGTTGGCGCCGTGCTTGGTGCGCGTGAACACGATCACCCGCTGAAACGCCGGATCGGACAGCAGGTCCTTCAGCAGCGGCGTCTTGCCGGAGGTGGAGATGTGGTAGATCGACTGCTCGATCTTCGGCGTGGTTTCCTCCGCCCGGGCGATTTCCACGCGGACCGGATCGCGCAGCATCGAGCCGGCCAGACCGGCCACTTCGGCGGGCATGGTGGCGGAAAACAGCGACGATTGGCGGACCATGGGCAGGGTCGCGACGATGCGGCGGATGTCCTTGATGAAGCCCAGATCCAGCATCCGGTCGGCTTCGTCCAGGACGAAGGAGCGGACCGCGCCCAGGTTCAGTTCCCGCGTCGAGATCAGGTCGCAGACCCGGCCCGGGGTGCCGACGACGATGTCGGCGCCACGGCGCATGGCCTCGGCCTGGCGGAACCGGCTGGCGCCGCCGATGATGACGACGCTGCGCATGCGCGATCCGGCCGCCAACGTGCGGATCGTCTCGTCGATCTGCAACGCCAGCTCGCGGGTCGGCGCCAGGATTACGGCGCGGGTGGAATGCGGTGCCGGACGGACGTTTTCCGCAGCCAGATGCTGCAGGATGGGCAGCACGAAGGCGGCGGTCTTGCCGGACCCTGTCTGGGCGATGCCCAGCAGATCGCGGCCCTTGAGAAGCGGGGGAATGGCATCCGCCTGAATTGGCGTGGGCGTGGTGAACTTGCGCGCCGCGAGGGCACGCAACAGCGGTTCGGCGAGGCCGAGTGCCGCGAACGTCGGTAATGTCACGAGTTTGGTAAGCTCCGAGGCGCCGCCGGTCGCGGGTCCATACCCGACGCGGGAAGCGGCTGCCTAAAGGTCCGCCGCCCAGCATGATCCGTGGGGACGAACGGTTATATGATCCTGTCCGGGAGGGCACGCATCGTGGCGCGCCAATCACGCAGTCGCGGAAGGACAACCGCTATATCGGCTCACTCGATCTCCGCTGCAAGGGAAAACAATGTGACAGGTTTTCTGGCGTGAAGGAGTTGGCAATCATTGAACGGTATTTGATCCGTATCGT
Organism: Nitrosovibrio sp. Nv4; assembly: GCA_943330455.2. Classification (GTDB taxonomy): domain Bacteria; phylum Pseudomonadota; class Alphaproteobacteria; order Acetobacterales; family Acetobacteraceae; genus Rhodopila. The sequence continues at coordinate 7,144 of CALQHT020000044.1, forward strand.
CCGACCGCTATAGCCGGTTCGGCTCAACCGCTCCCTGGCCGGGCGGCCTGTTTGATGAGGACCCATGATGCGCCGAAACCATCTCACCGCCAGCATCGCCATTCTTCTCGCCGTGATTGCCGCGGCCCCGTCCGCGATCGCGCAGACCTGGCCCACGCGCCCGGTGCGGGTGATCGTGTCGTTTCCCGCCGGTGGCGGCACCGATGCGACCGCACGCGCCTATGCCGAGAAACTGTCCCAGATTTTGGGGCAACAATTCGTCGTCGACAACCGCGCCGGCGCCTCCGGCGTGATTGGTCACGATGTCTGCGCCAAGGCCGCGCCCGATGGTTACACGCTCTGCGTTGCCACACTGGGCGGCATCGGGCTGCTGCCGCAGGTCCGCAAGACCCCCTATGATCCGGTCAAGGATTTCACGCCGATCGGGCGAGTGACCGACGCGCTGTTCGGGTTCGCCGTGCATCCGTCCTCCCCTTGGACGACCATGCAGGAATTCGCCGACGACGCGCGCAAGAAGCCGGACACGTTTACTCTGGCGAATTCCGGTGTTGCGACGATCACCCATCTGGCGGGCGAGACCATGGCCGCGTCCTTCGGGATCCGGCTGGTGATGGTGCCCTACAAGGGCGGCGTCGAGCAGTTGCAGGACGCGTTGGCCGGCCATGTTTCCATGATGTACGAGGGCAATTTCTTCCCGCATGTGAAGGCTGGCAAGCTGCGTGGGCTGGCGGTGTCGACTCCGTTCCGTCATCCGCAGTTCCCCGACATTCCCTCGATGAAGGAGATCGTGCCGGATTGGGATATGCCGAGCTGGTTTGCGTTTATGGGGCCGGCGGGGCTGCCGCCGGTGGTGGCGGAGAAGCTGTCGCCGCTGCTGAACCAGATCTCGGACATGAAGGACGTGCAGGAGCGCGTTCTGGCGATGGGCCTGGTGACGGTGAAGGACACGCCCCAGGGGTTGGCCGCCGACCTGACCAAGCAGACCGCGCGGTTCGCGGAAGCGGTGAAGCGGTTGAATATCAAGGCGGAGTGAGGCCAACAGCCGATCGGGTCGTGCCCCGTTCGTCAGGCTCGGGCTTTACCCCAGCCTGACGAACATGGCGCATTCACCTATTCTCAGAGACGGAAGAAAATTCTCCCCCGCCCCTTGCGGGCTTGGGCCGCAGCGCGGACCAAGGTTGGGGGGAGAGGTGATCTTGCACAGATATTGCACAAAAACCCCTCCCCCTGCCCCCTTCCGCAAGGGGCGGGGGAGAATTTTCTCCAGCCGCACCCAATTCTGACATATGTGAATGCGGTAGGCCTGACGAACCGGGGCGGCACTGTTAGGCAGACGTCGCGCCGGCCGATCCGGCCACCTCAGTGGCGGAAGTGTCGCATCCCGGTGAACACCATCGCCACTCCGGCCGCGTCCGCCGCCGCGATGACCTCTGCATCGCGCATCGACCCGCCTGGCTGGATCACCGCTGTCGCGCCGGCCGCGACCGCCGCCTGCAACCCGTCGGCGAACGGGAAGAATGCGTCGGAGGCCACGACGCTGCCCTCGGTCAGCCGTCCGGTCAGACCGGCGGCGCGGGCGGCTTCCTCGCTTTTCCAGGCGGCGATGCGCGCGGAATCGACGCGGCTCATTTGCCCGGCGCCGACGCCCACCGTGGCGCCGGCGCGCGCGTAAACGATAGCGTTCGATTTCACATGCTTGCAGACGCGGAAGGCAAAGATCAGATCCGCCAGTTCCGCTGCGGTGGGGGCGCGCTGCGTCACCACGCGCAAATCCGCCGCGCCGATCCGACCGGCATCGCGGGTCTGGGCCAGGAAGCCGCCCGCCAGGCTGCGAAACGTCAGGCCCGGAGCGGCCGGGTCGGGCAGGCCGCCGGTCAGCAGCAGGCGGAGGTTCTTCTTTCGCGACAGCACCTCCATCGCCGCCGGATCGGCATCGGGGGCGACGATCACCTCGGTGAAGATCGCGGCGATGCGTTCCGCCGCTGCCGCATCCAGCACCCGGTTCACCGCCACGATGCCGCCGAAGGCCGATTGCGGGTCGCAGCGGAGCGCCGCGTCCCAGGCCTCGACCAGACTGGCAGCGGAGGCCACGCCGCACGGATTGGCGTGCTTGACGATGACCACGGTCGGGTCGTCGAACTCGGCCACGCATTCGAAGGCGGCATCGGTGTCGTTCAGGTTGTTGTAGGACAGTTCCTTGCCCTGGATCTGCCTTGCCGTGGCGACGCCCGGGCGGGTGCCGTTGGCATAGAAGCCGGCGGATTGGTGGGGGTTTTCGCCATAGCGGAGGATCTGGCGGCGGGTGCCGGCGATGGTCAGGCGTTCGGGCAGGGTATCGCCCCGCGCCTCCGCGAACCAGGCGGCGATGGCGGCATCATAGGCGGCGGTGCGCGCATAGGCCTCGCCGGCCAGACGCCGACGCAAGACCAGGGATGTGGCGCCCTCGGCCACAAACGCTTCCAGAAATGAGTCGTACTGGGCCGGATCGGTCAGCACGGCGACGAAATCGTGGTTCTTCGCGGCGGCGCGGATCAGCGCCGGGCCGCCGATATCGATGTTCTCAACGCAATCTTCGGCGGCGGCGCCTTTGGCGACCGTGGCCTCGAACGGGTAGAGGTTTACCACCACCAGGTCGATCGGCGCGATGGCATGGGTTTCCATCTGCGCGCGATGTTCGGGGAGATCGCGCCGGCCGAGGATGCCGCCATGGATCTGCGGCACCAGGGTTTTCACGCGCCCGTCCAGGATTTCCGGGAAGCCCGTGTGGTCGGAGACCTCCTTCACGGGCACACCGGCTTCGCGCAAGGCGCGGGCGGACCCGCCGGTGGACAGGATTTCGATATCCCGGGCCACCAGCGCTTGCGCCAGCGGGATCAGGCCGGATTTGTCGGAAACCGAGATCAAGGCGCGCCGGATCGGGATCGAGTCAGACATTGGGGCATCCACACGGGGTTTGTGCGGCGCGGGATAGACCTCCGATCCCGTCAGGTCCAGCGTTCCGCGCCGATCCCGGTGGGGTCTGGGCGCTTCGCCCGATTCGGCCGCTGAGACCACCCAGGCGCAGGCCTGGACGGGCCACACCTATAACCCCAGCAGATCCATCGTCCTGGCCAGGATGCGCGCTTCCTCGAAATGCTCCAGGGCACGCGCGCGCCCTGCCTCCCCCATGGTCGCGCGCAGGGCGGCATCGGCGGTCAGGCGGCCCAATGCGGCGGCCAGAGGCCCCACCTGCCGAACCGGGACCAGGAAGCCGGTGACCTGATCCACCACCTGCTCGCGCGGGCCGCTGATGTCGCTGGCGACCACCGGCAGCCCGGTCAGCATCGCTTCGATGACCGACATGGGCAGCCCCTCAAAATAGCTGGGGAGGGTAAAGATATCGGCCGCGGCCAGGATTGCCGCGACATCGGAGCGATAGCCCAGGCGACGCAGACGCGGCCCCAGGCCAGCCATGTCGAGCAGTTCGACCATGTCGTCGCCACGGTCGGACTCCAGCCGATCCCCCACCACCCAGAGTTCCGCGTCTGGCACCTGGCGCATGGCGGCCGCAAGCTCCGGGTAACCCTTCGCACGCACGAGGCGGGAGACCGCGACAATCACGACGCTGTCGTCCGCTACACCCAACTCGGCCCTGATCCGTGCCCTTGCGGCCGGGTCGGGGTGAAAGACGGCGGAACTGCGGCCGTTGCCGATGGGGACGGCCTTGCGGAAAATCCACAGCCGGTGTGCGTCGCGGGCCTCGGCCTGGGAGACCGTCATATAGAGGTCGGTCACCATTGCCCCGATCCATTCCATCAGCAGCCCGCCCAGGCGCCTGGCCCAGACTCCCTCCTGGTTGAACAGGAAGCCGTGGCAGGTATAGGCGACGCGCGGCACGCCGGCGGCGCGGGCGGCGAGGCGCGCCACGAAGCCGCTGATCGGCATATGGGCGTGGACCAGATCGGGCTTTTCCTCCCGCAATACGGCGACCAGAAAGCGGAAGGCGCGCCAATGCGCCCAGGGGGACAGCCGACGTTCGAATGGGATGGCGATGACGCGGAAGCCTTCTTCCCGCACCTCGTCGAGCAGGTTCCCTTCCGCGCAACCGCCCATCACCTCATGGCCGCGGGCGCGGATCGCCCGCATCAGCGGCAACAGGAACTGCCGCAGCGAGAAATCGACATTGGTGATTTCAACGACCTTCACGGGCCGAACCTTGGTCGATGCAACGAAAGACCGGGTCGGCTAACCAACCTTGCTGATCGCCCATTTGACCTGCTGCGGCCCGTCCTGATGGCCGGTCAGCACCACCTGTTCGGCGCGCCTCGGGTCGGGTCCACCAAGGTAGATGCTTTCGTCCAGCGACAATTTCGCGCCATCGGCCCGAAGCCGCCAGCCGCCGCCGGAGCGCAACCGGAGCAACACCGACTCGCCATCCTGCTGCATGCTGGTCTGCACGTCGGGATGCAGATGAAACCGCACTGTGAAGGGTAGCGGTTCGGCGGACTCGATCACCTCTTCGCCGCGGATGTCGTCGCCGCTTTCGGCCAGGTACAGCCGCCGGCGATGCACGGCGCCGAAGGGTTTGCGCCAGCCGTCGTGTTCGGCTTCCAGCCAATGCGCGCCGTTGGCTTCCTGGCGTTGGGTCTTTACCTCCTCCGGGCGTCGGCCAAGGCCGTCGGGGCGGAGTTCGCTGCTGCTGAGATCGGCAATGATCAGGGTGGAATGGGCCGCCGTCGCGCGCGCCGCATCGCGCCATTCCAGCGGGCCGGCGGGAAAGGCGCCGCAATTCACGATCAGCCGCTCGCGCCCGATCGACAGCTCCATCGACAGGGTGCCGGCATGGGCATAGCGATCCACCCCGGGCGGCGGCGGGGCGCCGCAATCGACGATCAGCACGCTGCGGCCGGCCTGCAACCGCTGGAATCCGCCATCAGCCAAAGCCGAGGGGCCTCGCCCGCCGCGACCGGCCTGGGTCAGCACCAGATCGATCAGGATGCTGCTTTCTTCCTTGCTGCCGTTGAACAACGCCAATCCGCCATCGCCGTGGCGCATCACGCGCAAGGCGGGCGCCATGCGCTCGATGGCCGCGGTCAGGGTCGGCGGCGGCTGGGTCTGGGACGCCTGCAACAGGGCGCGGATTTCGGTCAGGTCCTGCAACGCCGCGAGTTGCGCCGCCGGGCTGCGTTCGGCATGGCAGCCGTCCGGCAGGATTTGGCGCGCGATCTCCTGCGGCAGGAAGCGGAGCGCGCGGGTCAACAGACCGGCATGCTCGGGCAGGGCGACGGCGGCGGCGATCAGGCCTTTCAGCGCGGTCAAAGCGCGGGCGTCGAGTTCCTCGGCCGGCAAAGCGGCGGACAGGCCGCGCGCATCGGCGACCAGGCGGCCCATCAGCTTCTGGCGGAACGGGTCGTCGGCGGTGGCGGCGAAAAAGTCGTAGTGACCGAGCCAGGCGGTGATACGCGCGCCCATCACGTCCGGGCGGCGGGTGACGGGGTCGGAGGGCGGGTTGTTGATCCAGTCGGCCACCAGCGCGCGCGACAGCAGGCGGGCGGCGTCGGTGCCGAGCGCGCGGAGGTCGCGGAGCCAGCCGAAGCTATGGGCGCTGGCGCGCAGGACGACGGAGCCCGCGCCCCATTCGCCCGGCTTCAGGGTGCAGACGGCGCCGCCGGATTCCAGTTCTCCTCGAAGCAGGCGGTCGCCGCGCACGGGATCGCCCGGCCAGGGATCACGCACCGGCAAGGCGGGGGCATCGGGGACGCGACCCATGCGGAAGCTGGGCAGGCGCGCGACCATCCGCCGGGCATCGCGCAGCCACCGTCGGGGATCGGTGCCGCTCATGCGGGCGGTCCCATCGTGGATGCACCAAGTGCGGACAGGTCCGGGCGAAGGGCGGCGATGGCGGCGGCATAATCGGGCGCTCCGAACACGGCGGTGCCGGCGATCAGCGTATCCGCCCCGGCCGCCAGCACGTCGGGCGCCGTAGCCGGCGTGATCCCGCCATCGACCGCGAGGGCAATCGGATGCCCTCCCGCGGCCACAAAATCGTCGATCATTCGGCGCAGGGCCGCGATCTTGGGCAGTTGCGAGGGCAGAAAGCTCTGCCCCCCGAATCCGGGGTTCACAGACATCACCAGGATGATGTCAACCAGATCGAGCGTCCACGCAACGGTCTCGACCGACGTCGCGGGATTCAGCACTACGCCGGCCCGTTTTCCGAGGGCGCGAATGGCTTGCAGGGAGCGGTGCAAATGCGGCCCGGCCTCGGGATGCAGGCTGATATGGTCGGCTCCGGCATCGACGAAGGCGCGCAGGAACGGATCGACCGGCTGGATCATCAGGTGCACGTCGAAGGGCAGCCTGGTGTGCTTGCGCAAGGCTGCCAGGATCGGCGGCCCGAAGCTGAGATTGGGCACGAAATGCCCGTCCATGACGTCGAGATGCAGCCAGTCGGCGCCCGCGGCCTCGATGGCCGCGACCTCCTCCCTCAGTCGACCGAAGTCGGCGGCGAGCAGGCTCGGTGCTATGGTGATACGCCGTGCGTGCGGAAAGGCCATGTCGCCCGTTCTAGCGACCCTGGCGGATGACGCACAATATGTGGTGGGCGAGGTTGTTGCCTGGTGTCGGGGTGGCCACGCACCGGGTCGGGCGCCGGCGAGGGCCGGGGTCAGCCGCGCCGCACAAGCCCAAGCTCTTGATATATCGGCATTACCCTCGACCGCGAGGCGCTGGGCGCCGGCACTTGTGGATTTCGACGAATAGAGAAAACTCTCCCCCTCCCCTTGCGGGAGGGGGTTGGGGGGAGGGGTTTCACGCAATATTCGGGCGGCATTCCCCCTCCCCCCGGCCCCCTCCCGCAAGGGGAGGGGGAGGATTCGCTCTATTCGTGGAGATATGCGGGTATCGTACGGACGGCGAGGCCACCCGATCCGCGCCGGCCGCGAAAGCCCGCGCGGCAGCCAATCCTATGGACGAATGGGCCTACAACTTTATCAGCCGCCCGATAAAGAATCCGTCCAGACCACCCCGGTCCGGCCACATCGCCGGGTGCGTGCGCGCGACTCCGGCGGACGTGATGGCTTCCGGCAGACCGGGCAGTTCTTCGCGGGTGAACGGTTCCAACCGCACCCCGCCGCGCGTGATCGCGGCCTGAAGCCTCGGGAAGCCTTCCTCCGGTTGCAAGGAACAGACAGAGTAGATCAGGCGCCCGCCAGGTCGCAGCATCCGGATCGCGGCGTCCAGCAGCCGGTCCTGCGACTCGGTCAGCATTTTCAGATCGGTCTGACGCTTCAGGCGCGACACGTCCGGATGGCGGCGGATGGTACCGGTGGCGCTGCACGGCGCATCGAGCAGCACCGCGTCGAACCGTTCAGCTGGGGTCCAGACGGTTGCGTCCGCATGCACGACCTCGGCGGCGAGGTCCCAGCGCTTCAGATTCTCGACCAGACGGGGGATGCGGGATTTGTCCCGCTCGACCGCGAACACGGTTGCCCCCGAGGCGGCGATCTGGCCGGTCTTGCCGCCGGGCGCGGCGCAGAGATCGGCAATGCGCTCCCCCGCATGCGGAGCCAGCAGAATGGCGGGGAGCGCGGCGGCGGCGTCCTGGACCCAGAGCGCGCCCTCGGCAAAGCCCGGGATGTCGGTGACGGCGGTGCCGGCCGGGTAGCGCACCGATCCGGTCGGCAGCAAGTCGGCGCCGTCCGGGACCGGGGTGCCGGGCTTCCGGGTCAGATCGAGTGGTGCCTCGGTCTGATGCGCGACGGCGATGGCGCGGGCGTCGTCGCCCCAGGACGACCAAAGCCAGGCCGGCGTGTCCAGGCGAGGACTGTCCAGGTCCGCCAGCGCAGCGGATCCATTGGTCGCGACTTTGCGCAGCACGGCGTTGATCAGGCCGGCGAACGGGGTCAGGCCTCGACCGCGCGCCAGGGCGACGGCGGTTGCCACGGCGGCATGGCTGGGCGTGCCCAGTAGGACGAGGCCGGCGGCGCCGATGCGGAGGACGATGCGGACGGGCGCCGGAGGCTCCTTGCGCAGATAGGGCTCGACGATCGCGTCCAGGGTGCCGATCCGGCGCAGGGCCGCGGCGGCCAGACGGTGCGCGGCGGCACGGTCGCGGGCGGGGATGGGTGGCAGGGCGGTCAACGCCTCCTCCAACGGGCGGCGGCGTTCCAGCACGGCGGTCAACAGGTCGAAGGCGGCTTCTCGGGTGGGATCGGACATCGGCCGGTTCATGCTCCGGTTGCCGGCCGGGGGCAAGCGAGGCGCATCGACGGCGCGACACGCTGGCAGCGCCGGGAAAACGCGATAGCGTGGGACAACAAGACGGGAGGCAGGTCCGCCATGCGCAAATTCATCAACGATCCTCGGGCCGCGATGCGGGAGATGCTGGAAGGGTTCGCCGATTTCGCGCCCGGGCAGGCGCTGCTGGCTGAATATGGCGTGATCCTGCGGGCCGATATCCCGGATGCTCCCGAAGCAAGGGGCGTCGCGGTGCTGTCCGGCGGCGGCAGCGGTCATGAACCCGCCCATGCCGGCTATGTCGGTCTCGGGATGCTGCATGCGGCGATCGCGGGGGATGTGTTCACCTCCCCGAGCGTCGATGCCGTGCTGGCGGGCATTCGCGCGGTGGCTGGGCCGGCGGGCGCGGTGCTGATCGTGAAGAACTACACCGGCGATCGGCTGAATTTCGGGCTGGCCGCCGAACTGGCGCGGATCGAGGGCATCCCGTGTGAGGTCGTTGTGGTCGCCGACGACGTGGCCCTGCACGATACCGTGCCGCCGGAGCGCCGGCGCGGCATTGCCGGGACAGTGCTGGTGCATAAGGTCGCCGGTGCGGCCGCGGCGGCTGGGTTGCCTCTGGCGGACGTGGCGCGCGAGGCCCGGGCAGCGGCGGCGGCGACCGCCAGCATGGGTGTTGCGCTGGGGGCCTGCACCGTGCCGGCGGCGGGTGTGCCGGGTTTTGCGCTGGCGGATGATGAGATGGAACTGGGCCTGGGCATCCATGGCGAGCCCGGCGTTTCGCGAGTGCCTCGGGAAAGTGCGGATGCCATCGTGCTTCGGATTTTGACGACCATCCGGGACGATCACGGCTTGCGGGACGGTCAGCGCGTCGCGCTGCTGGTCAATGGGCTTGGTGGGACTCCGCCGATGGAGCTGGCGATCGTCGGGCGGCACGCGCTGGCGGTACTACGCGGCTGGGGGCTAACGGTGGAGCGGGCCTGGTGCGGCAATTTCCTGACCGCGCTGGAAATGCCGGGGTGTTCACTGTCGGTGATGGTGTTGGACGCGGACCGGTTGGCGCGCCTGGAGGCGCCCGCGGCGGCACCGGCCTGGCCGGGGGCCGGGCAGATCCCGGGGGCACGCCAGGTGGTCACGGCGGCGGATGCCGAGAGGGCGACTCCCGAGGCGACGGGCGGCGAGGCAATTGGCCCGGACACTGCGTCCGTCGATCCGACCTTGCGAGATATGGCGCATGCGGTTGCGATGGCGCTGGACGCGGCGGAGGCCGAACTGACGGCGCTGGACAGTATCGCGGGGGATGGCGATCTGGGGATCAGCCTGATGCGAGGCGCCGCCGCCATCCGTGCTCTGCCGGATGTCGCGTGGAGCCACCCGGCTCGGACCCTGACCGAGGTAGCCGGAGCGTTGCGGCGGGCTATTGGCGGCAGTTCCGGCCCGTTTTATGCCACCGCGTTGCTGCGGGCGTCCTCGCATCTGCCGTCGGATGGTGCGCCGACGGAGCGGGATTGGTTTCAGGCGTTTGTCGGCGCGATTGCCGCGATCGCGGAACTCGGCGGGGCGCGTCCGGGGGATCGGACGATGCTGGATGCACTGCACCCGGCGGCGGAGGCGTTTTCCGCGGCGCTGGATCGGGGGTTGGCGCTGGATGCGGCATGGGCCGAGGCCATAGCGGCAGCCGAGGCCGGGCTGGCGGCGACGGCTTCGATGCATCCTCGGCTGGGGCGGGCGAGTTATTTGGGGGAGCGGGCTATCGGCAATCCCGATGCCGGGGCAGCGGGGGTGGTGGTTTGGATGCGGGCGATGGGTAGGTGGCGGTGATAGGATTGGGGTGCCCGTCGGAAATGGAGAAAATTCTCCCCCTCCCCTTGCGGGAGGGGGTTAGGGGGAGGGGTATTGCGGCACTTTCCGTGCGAACTCATCCCTCCCCCGCCCCCTCCCGCAAGGGGAGGGGGAGAATATTCTATCCGCCGTCGCCTCCCGCTAACCTCGGAACCCGCCCTCACCACCCATCGACACACGGACGCTTCTTACCCTCCCGCACCGGAACCGGGGGCATCGACCGCAGGCCGGCGACGATCCAACGGCGGGTTTCGGCGGGGTCGATGACCTCGTCCACCTCGAACAGGCTGCCGGCGTTCAGGGCTTTCCCCCGCTCGTAAAGCTCCGCCACCATCCCTTCGTAGGCGGCCAGGCGTTCCGCCGGATCGGCGATCGCGGCCAGTTCGCGGCGACGGCCGAGCTTGACCTGGCCTTCGAGGCCCATGCCGCCGAACTCGCCGGTGGGCCAAGCGACGGAGAACACGCCGACCCGCATCGACCCGCCGGTCATCGCCAACTTCCCCAACCCATAGGATTTGCGGGTCATCACGAAGAAGGTCGGGATCGTCAGGTTCGCGCCGATCAGGTAGGTGCGGCAGCAATGGCGGACGAGCGCGGTTTTTTCCGCCTCGGGCCCGACCATGTTGCCGGGATTGTCGTTCAGCGACAGCAGCGGCACGTCGTGCGCATCACACAACTGCATGAATCGAGCCGCCTTGTCCGCCGCATCGCTGTCGATCGCGCCGCCCAGATGCATGGGGTTGTTGGCGACGACGCCCATGGGCCGGCCCTCGATGCGGATGAAGCCGGTGACCATGCCGTGGCCGAAGCCCTTGCGGATTTCCAGGAAGGAGCCGTCGTCGGCCAGGGTCTCGATCAGGGCGCGCATGTCGTAGCCACGCAGGCGGTTCTCCGGGACGACGTGGCGCAGTTTGCGCTGGTCGGGGCAGGTCCAGTCCGTCGTGCGGCCCTGGAAGTAGGACATGTATTGGCGAGCGACCTTCACCGCCTCGGCCTCGTCCTTCACCAGGATGTCGACGACGCCGTTGGGGACCTGAACGCTCATCGGGCCGACTTCTTCGGGGCGATAGACGCCCAGGCCGCCACCCTCGATCATGGCGGGGCCGGCCATGCCGATGGTGGCGCCCTCGGTCGCGATAATGACGTCGCAGCAACCCAGCAGGACGGCGTTGCCGGCGAAACAGCGGCCGGAGGCGATGCCGATCAGCGGCACCAGGCCGGACAGGCGCGGCAAGCGGTAGAACGTGTCGGAGAAATTGGTCAGGTTATCGGTGTCGCTGCCCCGTCCGCCGCCGCCTTCGGTGAAGATGACGACCGGCAGGCGCCATTTCTCCGCCATTTCGAACATGCGGTCCTGCTTGTGGTGGCCCATATGGCCCTGGGTGCCGGCCATCACGGTGTAGTCGTAGGACACGACGACGGCGCGACTTTTCTCCTCCGGGAAGCGGTCGCCGTTGAGTTGCGCCAGGCCCATGATCAGGCCGTCGGCCGCGGATTCGTCGATCAGTTGTTCCATCGGCGTGGTGGAGCGGCGACCGGCCAGCACCAGGGAGCCGTATTCGACGAAGGTGCCGGGGTCGCAGACATCGTCGATGTTTTCGCGCGCGGTGCGCTGGCCGGTGGCGCGCCGGCGGGCCACGGCTTTCGGGCGAGCGGGGTCGAAGGCCCGGGCGCGTCGATCCTCGACTTCCCGCAGGTCGGGGCGGATCAGGTCCAGGTCGATCGCCTGTTCCTGTCGCTCGCCGGCACCGAGTTCGGCCCGTTCCTCGATGAAGGCAAGGGGATGACCCTCGAAGACGGTGTCGCCCATGGCCACGCCGATGACGCGCAGGATGCCGGAGACGGGGGCAGCGATGGCGTGCTGCATCTTCATCGCTTCCATCACCAGCACTTCCTGGCCGGCATGGACTCTTGCTCCTTCGGCCAGGCCGATGGCGACGATGGTGCCCTGCATGGGGGCGCGCAGGGCGATGGTGCCTTCGGGGCCGGTGACTTCGTCGGTTTCGACTTCCGCGACGGCGGCGGGTGCGCCGGATTTGCCATACAGCACCACACCCAGCGGATCCGTGGTGTCGAGCTTCGTGCCGGGACGCCGTTGCGCTGTGGCGGCTTGCGGTTCGAAATACCGGGTCGGTTCCGCGTCGGCGCCAACCAGAGCGGCGGCGTGTTCTTCGACGAAGCTGGTGTGCATTTGCCCGGACAGGATGCCGGGATGGCGCAGGACGGATTGCAGGAAGCCTATATTGGTGGCGGCACCCGCAACCCGGAACTCCGATAACGCGCGCACGGTCTTGGTGGCGGCGTCGGCGAAGCGATCGGTGCGGCTATGGGCGATCACCTTGGCCAGCAGCGAATCGAAGCGCGGATTGGTGCGATAGCCGGCATAGCCGTAGCCATCGACTCGCACACCGGGTCCGGATGGCGGTTCGTAGGTGCTCAGCACGCCGCCCGCAGACCGGACCGAGCCGTCCGGCTGCATGGTTTCCAAGTTGACGCGCGCCTGGATGGCGATGCCGCGCGGGGTGGGGATGTCCTGCTGGCGCAGGCCCAGATCGGCCAGGGTGGCACCGGATGCGATTTCCAACTGGGCGCGCACCAGGTCGATGCCGGTGACTTCCTCGGTGACCGTGTGTTCGACCTGCAGGCGGACATTGGCCTCGATGAAGGCGAGCGCCGGATCGTCCGAGTCGGAGGTCGCATCGACCAGGAACTCAAACGTGCCGGCGCTCAGGTAATTTGCGGCGGCGGCCAGCGTGGTGGCGGCCTTCAGCAGGCGATCGCGCACGGCTGGGCGCAGGAACGGCGCCGGGGCGATTTCGACGATCTTCTGGCGTTCGCGCTGGATGCTGCACTCGCGTTCCCACAGATGCGCCACCGCGCAGGTGCCGTCGCCGATGATCTGCACCTCGATATGGCGGGCGCGGGGGAACAGGCGTTCGACATAGACATCGCCGTTGCCGAACGATTGCTGGGCTTCGGACCGGCAGCGTTCATAGGCCGAGGCAAGTTGGTCGGGATCGGTGACCGCGCGCATGCCGCGTCCGCCGCCGCCGGCAATGGCCTTGACCATGACGGCGCCGTTCGGGCCGAGGGCGTCCAGGAAGATCCGCGCGTCTTCCAGGCTGGTCGGACCCGAAGTGCCGGGGATGATTGGAACCTCGCACTGCATGGCGAAATGGCGCGCCTGGGCCTTGTCGCCGAACAGGGCGAGGGTTTCGGGGCGGGGTCCGACGAAGGTGATCCCGGCCAGGCGGCAGGCATTCGCGAAAGCGGCGTTCTCGCTGAGGAATCCGTAGCCTGGGTGGATCGCATCGCAGCCGGCGTCCTGGGCCAGGGCGACGATTTGCGGGATGTCCAGATAGGCGGCCGCACCGGTACCGGTCAGAGCGCGGGCTGCGTCGGCGTTGCGCACATGCAGGGATTGGCCGTCATCCTCGGAATGGACGGCAACGGTGGCGATGCCCATTTCGGCGGCGCTGCGGGCAATCCTGATCGCGATTTCCCCGCGGTTCGCGATCAGCAGTTTGGTGATTGGCATCCTGGGTTCCCTTGGCGCTTCCGGCTGGACCGCGGCGTGATGCCGGAGTCGGCTGGATTTCCCCTGATTGTGTCGATTGGGGCGGAAAAGCCAAGGGTGTGGGGGAGAGGAAGCCTTGGGGCTCCGCCCCAAACCCCGCGAGGGGCTTTGCCCCCTCGACCCCCACCAAGGCTGGGCCTTGGATGCCATTTATTGGGTCAGGGTGGAAAGGGGGCCGACCATGGCGTTTCAACGTCCGTGTCGGCCCCCTTTCCACCCTGACCCAACTGATCGCGGTCCAGGGGCCGTGCCCCTGGTGGGTTCGAAGGGCGAAGCCCTCGCGGGGTTTGGGGCAGAGCCCCAAGGCTTTCTTTGCTCCACCCGACCGCGCCCGTTACGGCCGCTGCGCGACCCCACGGCGATAATCAGCAAGGATTAGGGGCATCACCGGCGGAACGATGCCCTTTCTCGATAATCGGACCCGGTGCAGGCTGCGGGCGTGCTCGACCAGCGTCTCCTCGGCGACGTGGCGCAGATCGACGACCAGCAGCGCGCCGCCGGCCCCGTTCGGGGTCCTGGCACGGGGCTGACCGAGGAACCGGGCGACCCGATGCGACAGCGCGGCGGTCGGCAGCGACACGACGGTCGTGTCAGCCTCCGGATAGACGCGAGCGCCGGCACATTTCACCGCCAGTTCTCGCAGCACCGGTCCCAGATCGCCGTCCCACCAGTCCAGCACGATCGCATCCGGCAGCTTTTCCAACCCCACCAGGCGCAACAGCAAAAGCGCCACCATGCGGCGGAGCAGCACCGATCCCTGGCTGCCAGGCTGCAGGCCGGCCACGGACAGATGCATGAAGGTTTCGTCGCCGGCGACATGGACCTGGGCGGTCAGCAACCCCAACGACCGGCCGCTTCGCCGATGCACCGCGATCACCGCATGATCCGCATTGCGAGGGACCGGGTCCGGCCAGCCCGCGTCGTCATCGTCCGGTGCGGGATGGTCCAAGAAAACGTCCCTCGGACCCTGCGCCCCTCGTCCGGGACCATCCAGCGACCCCTGCCAATAACTCAATCTCACGTCACGCCCGACACTTACGTTGTCCATCGAGCCAGCCCCCCGGCTGTTGAATTTGTGACACCGGGATAGTGGGAAAGGCCGGGAGGCGAAGTGAGTGTTGTCACACTCTGCGACGATGCGTGCGATTTTTTGGTCGATTATCGGATAAGGGGGCATCGACGCGGTGCGGACTGACGCGTGCATCGACGGAATGGCGGCCGCGGGACGTCGTATGTGCTTGAGATGATGGCTCATAACACCCGGCGGAAAGATTATCGCTCCAACCGGCGCCTCCCCGTCGTGTCGGCATCCACGACTTGCCCAGACTGCAACAACGGACGTCATGGATGGTGGGGCCGCACCCGCCATGACGGAGAGAGACCCGCGTTCACCACCGGATGACGGCGTTATTGTTGCGAGTCGCCTGACGCGAGCCGTTGTCCCTCGCCGCCATGGTGTGCGAAGGCGTACCAATCACGACTTCCGGTGCGGAACGAGAGAAACGCGTGGCTGACAGGCATCCGCCCACCATGACGGCATTGGCCGCCAATGCCTCGCCTGAGGCAGTCATTCATGTGCGTCGCTCAAACACCCAGCCGGAAGCTGGTGCGAGCGCCGTGATCGTCCGCCTCCCCTCTCATCAGGGGGACGGCCGAACAGCCGGTGACCGGGTGCACCGCCGCGCAATGGTTTCAGCCGCGACCGGCGTCGGCCCGAGCCTGCGCCCTGGACGTGGAACCACGCCCAGGGGCCGCACCGGCTTTAGTCGTCTCAGTCGGTCAGTCGACGCGGATGGCGGAGGCTTCGGGCCCCTTGGCGCCCTGCACGACGTCCATCCAAATGGTCTGGCCCTCGGCAAGCTGCATGACTCCGGCCCGTTGGAGCGCGGAAGCATGGACGAATACGTCCTTGCCGCCTTCCATCGGAGCGACGAAGCCAAAGCCCTTCGTGGCGTTATACCATTTGACGGTGCCCTGCATCTCCACGGACGGACCGGTCGGGGCGCCACGTCGCGGCGCGGCACCCGCTCCGGCACCCATGGGTGGGCGCATCGCACCGCCTGCGCCAGCGCCGCCACCGGCACCGGCACCACGCCCAGCCGACGGGGTCGCGGTGCTCTCGTCGACCGAGAGAACCTCCGACACCTGACGGCCCTTCTGCCCCTGGCCGATCCGCACGCGCATGGTCGCGCCTGGGCTGACGGCGTTGTGGCCGGCCTGGTTCAGAGTGTTCGCGTGCAGGAATGCGTCGCCGGAGCCATCCGACAGAGCCACGAAACCGAACCCCTTCTCGGGGTTGAACCACTTGACGGTTGCGTCATGCTCCGGTCCGAAACCGGCCGAGGAAGGCCATGATGGTGCGCTGCGCGAGACATCGCCCGGGGGCGCCCGATCATAGCTGAAATCATCGTCGAAGCCGCGCCGCCGGGTTGGGCGTCCGCGGCCACGGTTGGTCATGTTCAAGAGAAGGTCGTCCTCATTGTCATACGCGTTATTTCTTTATGCCGCCGCCCCCAAAGAAGCCCATTCACGGGAAATCCAGGGGAACCACGGCACCGGTTTCAGGCTGCACCCGCCAAGTCCGACGCGCGAAACAGAGCCTGTTCACGCCGCCAAACCTAAACGAGACCATCCCATGGCGGAGACGATGCCACGGACTATAAAGCCTGAACACAATTTCGCCCACATCAAACCGCCCGAAAATGCATGGGAGACACGCAAATTTTTCGTGTACCCTCAGAGGCTTCAGACGACGCTTGAGTAAACCCTCTCAAGTCTCTGATTCATCGTCATTGTTGTCAACCTCAAGCTCCAGTGCCTCGGAGTCGAGCTCAAGAAGAATCGCCGCCTCTCCCGCATCGATCGCCTCCATCGCACGCAATTTGCGCCCCACCGCACGCGTTCGCACACGCGCCCGCTCAATCGTCGACCGCAAAGTGCCGGCCTGCTTCGCCAACCGGCCCAGCACATCGTCCATTTTCAGCATCTCGGTCTTCGTCGCCCCCAGCAGGTCGCGGATCTGGTCCGCGTTCTGCTCCAAAGCCAACGTCACAAACCCCAAATGGATCGTCCTCAACAACGCCGGCAGCAAGCTCGGCCCCATCACCAACACCCGGGATTCCCGCCCGATCGTGTCGATCAGGCCCGGAATCCGCGCGATTTCCGCATAAAGCGAGTCCGTCGGCAGATACAGCACCGCGAATTCCACCGTGATCGGTGGGTGGATGTATTTCGCGGCGATCTTCTTCGCCTCATCCCGCACCCGCCGTTCCAACAGACGCGTGGCGGCCCGTTCGCCTTCCACATCGCCGGCCTCGGAGGCCGCCAGCAGCCGCTCGTAATCCTCCACCGGGAATTTCGCGTCGATCGGCAAAAGCGGCCGGTTTTCGCCGCGCATCGGCATGATGACGGCAAATTCGACCGCCTCGTCGCTGTCCGGGCGGATCTTGCGGTTGGTCTCATACGCGCCGGGCGGCAGGATATCGTCCAGCATGGCGCGTACCTGGGTTTCCCCCCAGCCGCCCCGGGTCTTCACGTTGGTGAACAGGCGCTTGATGTCGCCTATCTGAGCGGTGACGGCCTGCACATCGCCCATCGCCTTCTGCACCGCGGCGAACTGGTCGATCACCCGGCTGAAACTGTCGGTCATCTGCTTCTCGACGGCGGCATGCAGTTGCTCGTTCACCGTCTTCTGGATTTCCGCGAGCTTCGCCTCGTTGCCTTCGCGCATCTCCTTCAGCTTGGCCTCAAGGACCGTCCTTGTCGCCTCGAACTGGCGCGCGAGTTGTTCCGCGCCAATTCGCTGCGCCTCCGCCAGGGCCAGACGCAACTCCCCCTGTTCGCGCGACAACATGGCCCGCATCTGCTCCGTGCCAGTGTCGAAGGCCGCGCGCACGGTCGCCAGACGATCCGCGCTGTCACGGCCGACGGCCTGCACGGCCGCGCGGGTCGTCTCGGCCTCCCCGCGGATGCCAGCCAGGGCCTGTTCGGCGAGCAGGCGTTGGGATTGCGTGTCGCGCAGTTGCCGCGACACCAGCACGGCCAGAACGGCGACGGTGCCAGCCAGGATCAACAGTGCTGCCGCGAGCGCGAGGAACTCAGGGAACATGGAGCGTCTCCGGCACCGGCCGACCTGACTGGGTGCAAACCAAAGTTGTGCGATCGAGTACGTGCCTCACTGTCATTGCCGGGCTTGACCCGGCAACCCGCGCTTCAGCGGCAGAGGGTGGGTTGCCGGGTCAAGCCCGGCAATGACAGTGAGGTGAGGCTGTCGGTTCATGGTTAGAGCGGTCGATGTTACTCCGCACAATGTCGAATCGCACCCGATCTGACGGGCCGGTTGGGCGATTGCATGCGGTCACGACTCTGAAGCGGCGACGACGCCCGAGCAATGCCTCGCGGGCAACGGCGCCGAACGGGTCAGACGGATCGGCCGGTGACCCGCTTGGCATAGCGCATCATCGACCCGCCACGCAGGTAAAGCTCATAGCCGGCGAACATCCCGGCGGCGAGGAACAGCGGGATGATGTAATAATAGAGGCGGAACACGACGATTGCGCCGATGATCTGCGGCGCATCCAAATACGGCCCCAGGCCGAACAGCATCGCGGTGTCGAACACGCCGATGCCGCCTGGCAGATTGGCGGCGAGCCCGGCCGTGTAGGACGCGACATAGACGCCCAGGAAGATGGTCCAGGTCAGATCGGTGGACGGCGGCAACAACGCATAGAAGATGGTCGCGGTCACGGCGACATCCACCGTAGCCAGGGTCACCTGCAGCAGCGCCATGCGTGCGCCCGGCAACTCGATCCGGTGTCCCATGACCTGCAAGCCACCGATCACTTTGGACATCGTCACGTAAACGATGACGATCGCCCACAGCAGCGCACCCACGCCGTACAGTGCCCACAATGGCAGGTACTGGCCGAAGAACGGCACTGCCTCCGGTTCCAGGAAAAGGATGGCGCCGCCCAACACCATGCCGCCCAGAGCAAAGGTCAGGCTGCAGAACGCGACCGTCTTGCCGATCTCCAGCACCGTCAGGCCCCAATGGGCATATAGCCGGAAGCGCACGGCCGCCCCGGACACCGCCGCGAACCCCAGGTTATGCGACAGCGAATAGGCGCAGAACGACGCGAAGGCCACGCGGCCGTAGGACACTTTGTGGCCGGCGTAGATGGTGCCGAGCCGGTCGTAGAAGGTGAGGATGTAGTAGGAGAGGACGGTCCAGATGAAGGAAAACACCAGCGCCTGGGTCGGAATCGCCTCCAAGGCTCCTTGGATGTCCTTCCACTTCAGGTGGC
The DNA here is from genome assembly GCA_943330455.2 of Nitrosovibrio sp. Nv4. Classification (GTDB taxonomy): domain Bacteria; phylum Pseudomonadota; class Alphaproteobacteria; order Acetobacterales; family Acetobacteraceae; genus Rhodopila. The sequence continues at coordinate 26,083 of CALQHT020000044.1, forward strand.
GGAATTCCTTCTGCACGACATAGATCGCGCCAGCCAGCAGGATCAGCCCGATGATCGCGGGCAATTGGCGTGCGATGGCACGCAGGATCGCAACAGGTCGTGATGTCATACGGTCAGGCCGCTTCCACTTGGCGAGCCAGCGCCGTTTGGATCAATTCAATCGTCTCCGCCACGCCGTAGAGCGCGACAAAGCCTCCGAAGCGCGGGCCTTCCTGTTGGCCGAGCAGGACCTGGTAGAGGCAACCGAACCAGGCGCGCAATTCGGGGAAATCGTGGCGCTTGCCGACCTCGAAGACCGCGTTCTGGATGGTCTCGGCGGCGGCATCGACGGGCAGGTTGGCCAGGGCGTCTTCCAGGTCCACCAGCGCGGCGCGTTCGGTGTCGGTCGGTTGCCGGTACTGCTTCAGGGTACGGACGAAATCCTGGTAGTAGGCGATGGCATGGTCGACGAGGCGCGCCAACAACGGCTCCGATTCCGCGGTCGCGTCCGGGCTGTAGCGGCGGATGAAGCCCCACAGGATGTCTGGGGTGTCGGCATTCACCACGCTGGCAAGGTTGAGAAGCATGGCGAACGAGATTGGGCTGCCGGCATGGTTCGGCAAATTGCCGCCATGGATGTGCCAGGCCGGGTTGGTCTGGCGGTCCATCGCCATCTGGGCGCGGGCCTTGTCGGCATTGGCGATATATTCGTCGACACCGCGCGGGATCACGTCGAAATACAGCCGCTTGGCGCGCTGCGGCTGATTGTACATGAACTGGGACAGCGATTCGGGCGGCGCGTATCGCAGCCAGTCATCCACCGACAGCCCGTTACCCTTGGATTTGCTGATCTTTTGGGCGTGCTCGTCCAGGAAGAGTTCATAGGTGAACCCTTCCGGCGGCTGGCTTCCCAGGATCCGGCAAATCCGCCCTGACAGGCGCACCGAATCGATCAGATCTTTTCCGGACATTTCGTAATCGACACCCAATGCGTACCAGCGCATGGCCCAGTCGGCTTTCCATTGCAACTTGCAATGGCCGCCTTTGACGGATGTCTCAAAAACTTCATTGGTCTCAGGGTCTCGCCAGATCACGGTTCCGGCTGCTGGATCGCGGGCTTCCATCGGCACCTGCATCACCACGCCGGTCTTCGGATGCACCGGCAGGATGGGCGAATAGGTCGCTCGCCGATCCGGCCCCAGGGTGGGCAGGATGACCTTCAGCACCTCATCATGGCATTCCAGGATGCGGATCAGGGCGGCATCGAAGCGGCCCGAGGCGTAATAATCGGTCGAGGACGCGAATTCATACTCGAACCCGAAGGAGTCCAGGAACGCGCGCAGCCTGGCGTTGTTGTGCGCGCCGAAGCTTTCATGGGTGCCGAACGGGTCGGGAATCCGGGTAAGCGGCTTGCCGAGGAATTCCGTCAGCATCTCCTTATTCGGCACGTTGTCCGGGACCTTGCGCAGCCCGTCCATGTCGTCGCTGAACGCCAGCAGGCGGGAGGGCAAACCGGTGAGCGTCGTGAAGGCGTGCCGCACCCAGGTGGTGCGCGCCACTTCGCCGAAGGTGCCGATATGTGGCAGGCCGGATGGACCGTAGCCGGTTTCGAACAACGCGTGGCCCTTGCCGGACTCGGCGAGGCGATGCGCGACTTTGGCCGCTTCCTCGAACGGCCAGGCCTTGGGGATCGTGGGAGCGGTGTTGCGTGCGGTTTCCGACATGGCCGGAAGCTATGGACCGAGGCCCGTCAGGTCAATCGGAACCATGGGGATGTTAACAGGACTTCATGCGCGGGTTTGTGGCGAGTCGTGCCAGGTTCATCGGCCCGGGGGGCAAAACCGTGCCCATCGGCCGAACCACGCAGGATAATAGCCGCGATAAGCGCCTTCATCGGCGGCGCCCGACGGGTCGCGTTTCCCTGCCAAACTCGTGACAATCCCCCTCAACCGCGATAACCGTTCCCAAGACCGCCACGTCCAGGAACCGTCGCCATGACCCCGGAAGACATCCTCGCCCACCCCGCCCGCGTGCTGACCACCGCCCAGCGGGAGGCGTATTTCCGCACCGGCTACCTGTCCGCGCGCGATGTCATCCCGACCGAGTGGCTTAACCGCCTGATCGACCGGTCCAACGAATTCATCGAGGCCAGCCGCAAGCTGACCGCGTCCAACGAGGGCTTCGACCTTGGCCCTCAGCACAGCCCGACCACCCCGCATGTGCGGCGGCTGCGGGCGTTGGTGGACCGGCACCCGGATTTCTGGGCGTTCGCGAGCGAATCCCCGCTGGCCGACATCGCCGCCGATCTGGTTGGGCCGGATGTGAAATTCCACAGCAGCAAGTTGAACTACAAATGGCCGGGGACCGGCGAGATCGTGAAATGGCACCAGGACATTCCCGCCTGGCCGCACACCAACTACAGCCCGGTCACTCTGGGCGTTTACCTGGACGATGTGCCCGCCGAACAGGGACCGCTGACCTGTATTCCTGGCACGCATCAGGGGCCGATTTTCGTGCATCGGGACGACACTGGCGCTTGGACCGGCAGCGTGCGGGATGCCGATATGGCCACAGTGGACATGTCCCAGGCCGAGGACCTGACCGGCCCCGCCGGCTCCGTCATCGGGATCAATTGCCGGACGTTGCATGCCTCGCGCGCCAATGCGACCGACCGGGTGCGACCGGTTGCGCTGTTTATCTACAGTTCCGCCGATGCGTTCGCCTGGATGCCACCGCCCACGCCGACGCGGCATACGGGGGATATCGTGCGGGGACGGGCGGCGACGGTGGCGCATTTGGATGCGACGCCTTGCCCGGTGCCGCCGGATTGGAGCTTGCAGGGATATGGGTCGATCTTTACGGCGCAGAAGGCGGCGGCGGAGGCGATGTGAGAGTGCGGGGCTTCCGCCCCGGACCCCGACCAGGGGCTTTGCCCCCAATGGCCCCTTGCGACCCCACCAAAGGCGCGGCCTTTGGAATGCGATTCATTTGTCGTTTGAATTCCTGGGGCCTACCGAGGTGGTGATAGGTCCGGGTAGGCCCCAGGA
>CALQHT020000045.1 GCA_943330455.2 Nitrosovibrio sp. Nv4
ACCCGGCAACCCTCGCTCCAACGGCAGGGGGTGGTTTGCCGGGTCAAGCCCGGCAATGACGATGAGAGGACGCCGATGGGCAAGTGGTTCAAGCGTTGGTAGCCGATCCAAGATTCCCCGTCGTGGGCGGACAAGTCAAGAGAAACCGAATTAGATTCGGAAAACGCCTGGGTCAGGAAATCGTCACGCCGCTGTCCACGGGATAGATTTGTCCGGTGACCATCCTCGACTCCTCGGACGCCAGGAAAACAGCCATGTTGGCGATGTCCGTCGGCTCGATCAGGCCCACCAGATGGGAGTCCGCAAGCCGGCTGAGCGCCGGATTGCCGGCGACGAGGGCTCGCACACGCTCGGTCATGGTGGCGGAGGGGGCGATCGCGTTGACCCGCACCTTGTTCGGCGCGAATTCCACGGCCATCGACCGGGTCATGGACGCAACGCCGCCCTTCGCTGCCGTGTAGCAGTCGCGGCCAGGCACGCCCATCAACGCGACGTTGGACGACATGTTGATGACCGAGCCGCCACCGGATGCGATGATGGCCGGAATGCCAAACCGGCAACCCAGGAAGGTGCCGAACAGGTCCAGCTTGATGACGCGCCAGAATTCCTCGATCGGCGCGTCGACAACCGTGTTATCGACATTGGTCGATCCGCCAGCGTTGTTGTGCAGCACATGCAGCGCGCCAAAATGCTGGACCGCCTTGTCGACGGCGGCCTTGACGCTGTCGGGGTCGGTCACATCGGTCGGGATGGCGATGGCTGTGCCGCCGGCCTGATGGATCAGTTGGGCGGTTTGCTCCCCCGCGGCGGCGTTCAATTCCGCAACGACGACCTTCGCCCCCTCCCCCGCCATCAACTGTGCCGTTGCTCGGCCGATGCCGGTGCCGGCGCCGGTGATGAGTGCGACCTTGCCTTCCAGACGTGGCATGCTGTGCTCCCTCTTGTTGGTGTCAATGGGTTTTATTGGGTTGCGATACCGACTTGGCGAAACGATGACCGATCGGGGTTCTGTCACCCCTCGCCCTTAACCTTACCGTCATTGCCGGGCTCGACCCGGCAATGACGGTGATGTGAGGGCGAGGGGACGTCGCCACGCCTACCGGCTCAGTTCCTTCGTCATCTCATCAATCCCGTTCACGGTCAGAGGGAACATCCGCCCCTCCATCAGATCGTTGACCATGGTGATGGACCGGACATGCCCCCAACTCTTCTGCGGTGTCGGGTTCAGCCACGCCGAACGGCGGTAGTGGCCGCAGAGACGCTCGATCCAGGTGACACCGGCTTCCTCGTTCCAGTGCTCCACCGAGCCGCCGGCCATGGTGATCTCATACGGGCTCATGGCCGCGTCGCCGACGAAGATCATCTTGTAGTCGGGGCCGTAGGTCCGCAGCACCTGCCAGGTGGGGATCACTTCCTCATGGCGACGGCGGTTGTTCTTCCAGACCCGCTCGTAGGGGAAATTGTGGAAGTAGTAGTATTCCAGGTGCTTGAACTCCGACTTCGCGGCGGAGAACAATTCCTCGGTCAGCTTCACGTAGTCGTCCATCGACCCGCCGACATCCAGGAACAGCAGCACCTTCACGGTGTTGTGCCGCTCCGCGACCATTTTCAGGTCCAGCATGCCGGCATTGTTGGCTGTGGACTTGATGGTGTCGGGCAGATCCAGTTCGGTCGCCGCTCCCTGGCGCGCGAACCGACGCAACCGGCGCAGGGCCAGCTTCATGCCGCGGGTGCCAAGCTCCACGGTGTCGTCCAGGTCCTTGAAGTCGCGGCGATCCCAGACCTTGACCGCGGTGCGATTGCGCGACTTGTCCTGGCCGATCCGCACGCCTTCCGGATTGGCGCCATGCGCGCCGAACGGAGACGTCCCCGCCGTGCCGATCCACTTGGACCCGCCCTGGTGGCGGCTCTTCTGTTCCGCCAGCAGTTCCTTCAAACGCTCCATCAGCGCATCGAACCCGCCCATCGCTTCGAGCTTGGCCATTTCTTCTGGGGAAAGCATCTTTTCGGCGAGCTTCTTCAGCCACTCGACCGGCAGGTCCTGGGGATTGACGCCTTCTTCCGGTTCGATGCCCTTGAAGCAATGGGCAAAGACCCGGTCGAATTTGTCCAGGTGCCGTTCGTCCTTCACCAGGGTCGCGCGCGCCAGGTAGTAGAAGTCGTCGACGCTGTATTCCGCGACATTCGCCTTCATCGCCGCCATCAGGGTCATGTATTCCGTGATGGAAGCCGGCAGCCCGGCCGATCGCAGGCCCAGGATCAGGTGCGAGAACATCAGCCCCCCCGTCGCGCCAGGAACGCCAGACGCTCAAACAGATGCACGTCCTGCTCGTTCTTCAACAGGGCGCCATAGAGAGGCGGGATCACCACCTGCTTTTCGTTGGAGCGCAAGGTCTCCACCGGCATGTCCTCCACCATCAGCAGCTTCAGCCAGTCGAGCAGTTCCGACGTGGCGGGCTTCTTCTTCAGGCCGGGCACTTCGCGAACCTGGAAGAAGACGTTCAGAGCCTCCCGCGCCAGGTCCTTCTTGATGTCGGGATAATGCGCCTGGACGATGCGTTCCATCGTCTCCCGGTCCGGGAAGCGGATGTAATGGAAGAAACAGCGGCGCAGGAACGCGTCCGGCAATTCCTTTTCGTTGTTGGACGTGATGATGACCACCGGGCGATGCGTGGCCACGATCGTCTTGCGGGTCTCGTAGACGAAGAACTGCATCCGATCGAGTTCGAGCAGCAGGTCGTTCGGGAACTCGATATCGGCCTTGTCGACCTCATCGATCAGGACGACGACCGGCGCGTCGGCCTCGAACGCTTCCCACAACTTGCCGCGGACGATGTAGTTGCCGATGTCGTGCACGCGCTCATCGCCCAACTGGCCGTCGCGCAGGCGGGACACGGCGTCGTATTCGTAAAGCCCCTGCTGCGCCTTGGTGGTGGACTTGATGTGCCACTCGATCAGCGGATAGCCCAGGGCGCCCGCCACCTCATGCGCCAGCACGGTCTTGCCGGTGCCGGGTTCGCCCTTCACCAGCAGCGGGCGCTGCAGGGTGACCGCGGCATTGACCGCGACCTCCAGATCGCGGGATGCGATGTAACGTTCCGTGCTCTTGAATCCAGCCACCCTACGGGCTCCCTTGCTTTGTCTCCCCGATTGTCGGGCGAACCGGCGGATGTCGCAAGGCCGGCGATTTGGGGGCTCCCTGCCGGCGCCTGACACAAGAGAGGGACAGGCACTCGCAAGGCCACCGGAACCGAGGCTTTTGGTACGTCGAAGCGACTGGCGGAAACGATGACCGATAGCGCGCCCTGCTCGTCATTGGCGGACTCGATCCGCCAACCCGCTCCCACCGTTGAAGCCTGGGTTGCCGAGCCATGCTCGGCGATCACGAAGGGGGGGCGCACGCGGACCAGCCAGCCGGCCGTCCAAGGCGGCGACGGCGATGGTTGCGGCGGCGGCGTCATCTGGTAATGTCACTGCGAAATGGCGCGCCCTGGCGAAACAAGCTGTCTCTAACCGCCATTCGCGCGCAATACTCCATCGACGGGGGCGGTGGACACCCCTGGTGAACCAAACGGTTAACCGGATTTCGGTTAATTCCTCCTATTGCATTGCACAATAAGGGAAATCTTGCGGATACGCTTGCTTGGAGAACCTCTGCCTCATTAGGTGTATGCGAACGGAAGTTCCGGCAACCGCTTCGGAGGGACCAGGGGCATGGCGCAGGCGGCGGAGACCAGGAAACGCGGCAAGACGAAGCAGCCCGCGATCGATCGAGACCAGTTGCTGCAAGCCTACCGCATGATGCTGCTGATCCGCCGGTTCGAGGAAAAGGCGGGCCAACTCTATGGCATGGGCCTGATCGGCGGCTTCTGCCATCTATATATCGGACAGGAAGCCGTCGTGGTCGGACTGCAGGCGGCCAGCCAACCAGGCGATCAGATCATCACCTCCTACCGCGATCACGGCCACATGCTGGCCACCGGCATGGACGCGCGCGGCGTGATGGCGGAACTGACCGGGCGCGCGGGCGGCTATTCCCGCGGCAAGGGCGGGTCCATGCACATGTTCAGCAAGGAGAAGAACTTCTTCGGCGGGCATGGCATCGTCGGCGCCCAGGTGAGCCTTGGGAACGGACTGGCTTTCTCCAACTGGTATCGCGGCAATGACCATGTCAGCCTGACCTTCTTCGGGGAGGGCGCGTCCAACCAGGGTCAGGTCTACGAAAGCTTCAACCTGGCCGCGCTGCTGAAACTGCCGACGGTCTTCGTGATCGAGAACAACCGCTACGGCATGGGCACCTCGGTGGAACGGGCTTCCGCCAGCCACGACCTGTCGAAGAACGGCTCGCCCTGGGGGATCCCCGGTTTGCAAGTGGATGGCATGGACGTGCTGGCGGTGCGCGAAGCCGGAGAGCAGGCCATGGCGTGGTGTCGCGCCGCCAAGGGTCCGTTCCTGCTAGAGGTGCAGACGTACCGGTATCGCGGCCATTCGATGTCCGACCCGGCCCGCTATCGCACAAGAGAAGAAGTGCAGGCGATGCGCAGCCAACACGACTGCATCGACAACGCGAGGCACCGGCTGGAAACCATGGGCGTCGAGGACGCGGCCTTCAAGGCGATCGACGATGAGGTCAAGGCGATCATCCAGGATGCCGCGGATTTCGCTCAGACCAGCCCGCAGCCGGACGAATCCGAACTCTTCACCGACATCCTGCTGGAGGGCTGATCGATGGCAACGCAGATCCTGATGCCCGCTCTGTCCCCCACGATGACGGAAGGCAAACTCGCGCGCTGGCTGAAAAACGTGGGCGACGATGTGCGAGCCGGCGACGTGATCGCCGAGATCGAGACCGACAAGGCCACCATGGAGGTGGAGGCGGTCGATGAGGGCAAGCTCGCCCGCATCCTGGTCGAGGAAGGCACCGAAGGCGTGGCGGTCAACACCCCCATCGCCGAACTGTCCAACGGCGCGGACACGAGCGCCCCCGCTGCTCGCCCCGCGCATCCCGTTGCCGCGGTACCGGCACCGGTCGCTCAACCCGTGTCCATCGCACAACCAATGACCGCCGAAGACAAGGACTGGGGCCCCACGGCACCGATCACCGTACGGGAAGCCCTGCGCGATGCCCTGGCCGCCGAACTGCGCCGCGACCCCGATGTCTTTCTGCTCGGCGAGGAAGTCGCCCAATATCAGGGCGCCTACAAGATCAGCCAGGGCCTGCTGGAGGAGTTCGGCCCCAAGCGCATCATCGACACGCCGATCACCGAGCACGGCTTCGCCGGCATGGCGGTTGGCGCGGCGCTGAACGGATTGAAACCGATCGTGGAGTTCATGACGTTCAATTTCTCGATGCAGGCCATGGACCAGATCATCAACTCGGCGGCCAAGACATTGTATATGTCGGGCGGCCAGATGGGTTGCCCGATCGTCTTTCGCGGCCCGAACGGCGCGGCATCCCGAGTCGGCGCCCAGCACTCGCAATGCTTTGCCAGTTGGTTCGCGCATATTCCGGGCCTGAAAGTCCTGGCGCCCTGGTCGTCCGCCGATGCGAAGGGCCTGCTCCGCGCCGCGATCCGCGATCCTAATCCGGTGGTCTTTCTGGAAAACGAGATCCTCTACGGCCAGAGCTTCGATTGTCCGACGGATGAGGATTTCATCCTGCCGATCGGCAAGGCCAAGATCGAACGCACCGGCACCCACGTCACCATTGTCGCCTTCAGCGTCATGGTCGGCGTGGCGATGCAGGCCGCCGCCTTGCTGGCCGAACAGGGGATCGAGGCCGAGGTCGTGAACCTTCGCTCGCTCCGTCCTCTGGACACCGACACCGTCGTCGCCAGCGTTAAAAAGACCAACCGCCTGGTCACCGTCGAGGAAGGCTGGCCCTATGCCGGGATCGGCGCCGAGGTGGCGATGCGTGTCATCGAACACGCGTTCGACTGGCTGGACGCGCCTCCGGTTCGCGTGAACGGCGCCGATGTGCCGCTGCCCTACGCGGCGAACCTGGAGAAACTGGCCCTGCCGCAGTCGGCCTGGGTCGTCGATGCGGTGAAGAAGATCGTCTGAACGGGGAACGCGCACATGGCCACCAATATCCTGATGCCGGCGCTCAGCCCGACCATGACCGAGGGCACCTTGGCGCGCTGGCTCAAGAAGGAAGGCGACACGATCAAGGCGGGCGACGTCATCGCCGAGATCGAGACCGACAAGGCGACCATGGAGGTCGAAGCCGTCGATGAAGGGGTTCTCGGCAAAATCCTGGTCGACGACGGGACCGAGGGCGTCAAGGTGAACGCCCCGATCGCGATCCTGGTCGATGCCGGAGAAGCCGTGCCCGCCGCCGCGGCACCAACCGCGCCGCCTCCGGCACTTGCGGCGCCCGCACCGGTAACGGCGCCGACTGCTGCCCCGATTGCGGGGCCGGTCGTGGCCCCTGTTGCAGCGCCGATACCGGCGCCGATCCCGGTGGCCTCTTCCAACGGCCACGACGCCTCCCCAACCCGTATCATCGCATCCCCGCTCGCTCGCCGGATGGCCGGGCAGGCCGGGATCGACCTCGCTGCCTTGACAGGCAGCGGGCCCGGCGGACGCATCGTCCGCGCGGATGTAGAGGCCGCGCAAAAAGGCACCGCCACCGTTCCGACCGCTTCCCCGTCCCCCGCGCCTGCCGTCGCACCGCCGGTTGCCCCCGCACCGGTCGCTCGGCCTGCCTCATCGGCGATCACCGGGCCGCACAAGCTTGTGCCACATAGTTCCATCCGGAAGGTCATCGCCCGCCGCCTGACCGAGGCGAAATCGACCATCCCGCACTTTTACGTGTCAATGGATATCGAGATCGACGCCCTGGTCGACCTGATGAACAAACTGAACGCCAAGTCCCCCGCGCGGGAGCAGCCGGGCTGGTACTTCATCACCATCAACGACCTGGTCATCAAGGCCGCCGCCCTGACCTTGCGCAAACTGCCCGCGGTGAACGCGGCCTGGACCGACGACGCGATGGCGATGTTCGAGGACGTGGACATCAGCGTCGCCGTCGCCATTCCGGACGGCCTGATCACTCCGATCGTGCGACGGGCGGATCAGAAGGGCTTGCTGACCATCAGCCAGGAAATGAAGGAGCTGGCCGGACGCGCCCGTGCCGGGAAACTGAAGCCGGATGAGTTCCAAGGTGGCGGGTTCTCGATTTCGAACATGGGCATGTTCGGGGTGTCGTCGTTCTCGGCCATCATCAACCCGCCCCAGGCAGCAATTCTCGCCGTGGGCACGGGCGCGAAGCGGCCCGTGGTGAAGAACGACGAACTGGCGATCGCGACGGTGATGACGTGCACGTTGAGCGTAGACCACAGGGTCGTCGACGGCGCCCTGGGCGCGCTGTGGATGCGGACGTTCAAGCAGATCCTGGAAGACCCGTTGAGCCTGATGCTGTGAGGGCCGATCGGGCCGGCGTGCGTGGTGGCGCCTTCAAGCATGGCACCGTCACCTCGGGGCGCCGCGACGGCACGCACGATATCGTCACCGCAAGCTGCCACGACGGCACGCACGATATCGTCACCCCGAGGTGCCGCAACGGCATGCACAATACCGTCACCACGGGGTGCCACGACGGCAAACAAGATATCGTCCGCGCAAGCTGCCACGACGGCATGCACGATATCGTCACCGCAGGCTGCCACAACGGCCCGCACCTTACCGTCATAGCCGGGCTTGACCCGGCTACCCGCGCACCGACCGATTATTCACAGGCAATCTGATCCATGTTCGGCGGCTGGGTATATTTCATGACGAACCATCCAAACGGCACGTTGTACGTCGGCGTCACGAATGACCTAATCCGACGTGTGTTTGAGCATCGCACCGGCGTCGCGGACAGCTTCACGAAGCAGTACTACCTGAAACGCCTTGTCTACTATGAGCCGCACGACGATATCCGAAACGCAATTCAGCGCGAGAAGAACATCAAGCACTGGTCCCGCTCCTGGAAGATTGCTCTCATCGCCAAGGGCAGCCCCAATTGGGACGACCTGTATGACCAAATTGCGTCATGAGCGACGCCGCTCCGGCGTTCGCGCGCGGGTGGCCGGGTCAAGCCCGGCCATGACGGAGAGAGTGATGACGGTCCCTCCAACGGAATTTCCCACACGTCATGCCTTCAGGGTCCCCCCACCATGACCCAACCGATCATCCGCGACGCCACGGCCGCCGACGCGCCCCATGTATTCCGCCTCGTGCGCGGCCTGGCCGAGTACGAGAAGCTGCTCCACAAGGTCACCGCCACCGAAGACGACATCGCCAAGGCCCTCTTCGGCCCAACCCCATCGGCCCACGCGATCCTCGCGGAACCACCCGGCGGCCCACCCGTCGGGCTTGCCCTGTTCTACTACACCCTCAACACCTTCTCCTGCCGCCGAGGCATCTTCCTGGAAGACCTGTTCGTCGAGCCCGCCCATCGCGGCACCGGCGCCGGCCTTGCCCTGCTGCGCCGCCTAGCCCAACGCGCCGTCGCGGAAAACTGCAACCGCATCGACTGGTGGGTTTTGAATTGGAACGAACCATCTATCGCATTCTACGAACGCATCGGCTCCACCCGGATGACCGACTGGCATGTGCGGCAACTTGAGGGTCCGGCGTTGATCGCGTTGGCCGAAGGAGCACGAAATGGCTGAGACCGCTTTCGACCTGATCGTCCTCGGTGGCGGACCCGGCGGCTATGTGGCCGCCATCCGTGCGGCGCAACTCGGCATGAAGACGGCACTGGTCGAGCGCGAACACCTCGGCGGCATCTGCCTGAACTGGGGTTGCATCCCGACCAAGGCACTGCTGCGGACGTCGGAAATCAACCACCTGCTGCATCATTTGCCCGATTACGGGTTCGACGCCGTGCAACCAAAATTCGACCTCGACAAGGTCGTGAAGCGGTCCCGCAACGTCGCCAAGCAATTGTCGTCCGGGGTCGCGCATCTGCTGCGCAAGAACAAGGTCACCGTGTTCGACGGCGCCGGCAAACTCGCCGGGAAACAGACCGTGGCCGTGGAGAAAGACGGCAAGCCCGTCGCCACCCTGAAAGCGCCCCATATCATCCTGGCCACCGGCGCCCGTGCGCGCCAACTGCCTGGCCTGGAGGCCGACGGCAAGCTGATCTGGACCTATAAGGAAGCCATGGTCCCCACGGCGATGCCGAAATCCCTGCTGGTGATCGGCTCCGGCGCGATCGGCATCGAATTCGCCAGCTTCTACCTGAATATGGGCGCCGAGGTGACCGTCGTCGAAGTCCTCGACCGCATTCTGCCGGTGGAGGACGCGGAAATCTCCGCCTTCGCCCACAAGGCGTTCGAGAAGCAGGGCATGAAAATCCTGACCGGCGCCGCGGTGAAGGGGGCCAAAAAAGGAACCGATTCGGTCACCGTGACCATCGAATCGGCCGGGAAATCGCAGGACATCACCGTCGAGCGGGTGATCTCCGCCGTCGGCATCGTCGGCAATGTCGAAGGCCTCGGCCTGGAAGGCACCGGCGTGAAAGTCGATCGGACCCATGTCGTCGTCGATGCCTTCAGCCGCACCGGCGAACCCGGCGTCTACGCCATCGGCGACCTGTCCGGCCCCCCCTGGCTCGCGCACAAGGCCAGCCATGAGGGCGTGGTCTGCGTCGAGAAAATCGCAGGTCTCGACGTCCATCCCATGGACACTGGCAACATCCCCGGCTGCACCTATTGCCGCCCGCAGATCGCCTCGGTCGGGATGACCGAAGCGCGCGCCAAGGAAGCCGGCCACGACGTCAAAATCGGCCGCTTCCCCTTTATCGGCAACGGCAAGGCCATCGCCATGGGCGAACCCGACGGTCTGGTCAAAACCATCTTCGACACAAAAACCGGCGCCCTTCTCGGTGCCCACATGATCGGCGCCGAGGTAACCGAGATGATCCAGGGCTACACCATCGCCCGCACCCTGGAGACGACGGAAGCGGAACTGATGCACACGGTCTTCCCGCATCCGACAATCAGCGAGACGATGCATGAAGCCGTGCTTGACGCCTACAAGCAGGCCATCCACTTCTAACCGGACATGTCCTCCACCCGCCTGATCATCGACCACCGCACAGATGGCAGCCTCCGCCACCCGGAGAAAGCCAATCGCCCGGACAATCCCATCCAGCGCAAGCCGGCCTGGATCCGAGTAAAGGCGCCCACGCATCCGGTGTATCGCGAAACCCGCGACCTGATGCGCGAGAACAAGCTCGTCACGGTGTGCGAGGAAGCCGCCTGCCCCAATATCGGCGAATGCTGGTCGCAGCGTCACGCCACCATGATGATCATGGGCGACACCTGCACCCGCGCGTGCAGCTTCTGCAACGTGCGCACCGGCATGCCCGGACCGCTGGACACCGACGAGCCCGCCCGAGTCGCCCACGCCGTCTCCAAGCTCGGCCTCAAACACGTGGTCATCACCTCGGTTGACCGAGATGACCTGCCAGACGGCGGTGCCGGCCATTTTGCGGCCGTCATCCGCGCCATTCGCCAGGCCGCGCCAGACACCACCATCGAGGTCTTGACCCCCGACTTCCTGCGCAAACCAGGCGCGACCGAGGTCGTGGCCGCGGCTAGGCCGGACGTGTTCAACCACAATCTGGAAACCGTGCCGCGGCTGTATCCCTCGATCCGCCCGGGCGCGCGCTACTACCAGTCGCTGCGGCTGCTCGATCAGGTGAAACAGGCCGATCCCACGATCTTCACCAAATCCGGCCTGATGGTCGGCCTGGGCGAAACCCGCGCCGAGATCATGCAGGTGATGGACGACCTTCGGGTCGCCGATGTCGATTTCCTGACCATCGGCCAGTATCTGCAACCGACGGTGAAGCACGCCGCCGTGGACGCTTTCATCACCCCTGACGAATTCGCGCAGTATGCGACGATCGCCCGCGCCAAGGGCTTCCTGCTGGTATCGGCGACCCCTCTGACCCGCAGTTCCTACCACGCCGACGCAGATTTCGCCGCGTTACGCGCCGCTCGGGAAGCCAGACTGGCATCGCCCCCCGCCTGATGCCCACCCACGCCGAACGTCAGATCGTCCCGTATAGCCCCGACCAGTTATTCGACCTGGTCGCCGACGTGGCCTCATACCCAAAATTCCTGCCCTGGTGTGTCGGCGCCCGGATCCGCACGCGGACCGAGACGGAACTGGTAGCGGACCTGACCATCGGTTTCGGCCCGTTCCGCGAATCCTTTACCAGCCGGGTCAATCTGGAACGCCCGACCAGCGTGAAGGTGCGGTATGAGGATGGGCCGTTCCGGTATTTGAATAACCAATGGACGTTCCAGCCGCATCAACGCGGCACCGAAGTCGATTTCTTCGTGGATTTTGAGTTCCGCAGCCGCATCCTGCAGGCCGCGATCGGCCTGGTCTTCAACGAGGCCGTGCGTCGCATGGTCGGCGCCTTCCTGAAACGCGCCCGCGACGTCTACGGGCCACCGGCCGCTCAGCGGGGTCTGACCCCGGGGTAGGCGGGGGGAGGAGAGAAAGCCTTGGGGCTCCGCCCCAAACCCCGCGAGGGCTTCGCCCTTCGAGCCCACCAGGGGCACGGCCCCTGGACCGCTATCTATTGGGTCAGGGGTGGACGGGGGCCGACCATGGCTTATCACCGTCCGTGTCGGCCCCCTTTCACCCCTGACCCCATAAACGGCATCCACGGCCCAGCCTTGGTGGGGGTCGAGGGGGCGACGCCCCTCGCGGGGTTTGGGGCAAAGCCCCAACGCTTTCCTTCCTGCCCCCACCTACCCTCGGGTCAGCCCCCTACCCAGAAGCCGGCCGCCCTGCTTTTCTGTCGCGCTCAGCGCACCGAGGATCACACCATGGTTTACGCCCCCGTCCGTCCCAACCCGTCCCTGCCGCCCGTTCGCGTGAACCTCTATTCCGACACGCAGACGCGCCCGTCGTCGGCGATGAAGGACGCGATGATTCGCGCGGAAGTCGGCGATGAGCAGCATGGCGACGACCCGACGGTCCATGCCCTGTGTGACCGCATGGCGGCGCTTTTGGGCAAGGAGGCCGCGGTCTTCCTGCCGTCCGGAACGATGTGCAACCAGATCGCCATCGCCACCCATTGCCGCCCGGGCGACGAGATCCTGGCGCATGAAAGCTCCCACATCGTCGCCAACGAGGGTGGCGGACCGGGCGCTCTGACCGGGGCCGTTGTCCTCGGCCTGCGCGGGGATCGCGGCCAGTTCGACGTCCCGACCATGCAGGCCGCGTTTCGCGAAAAGCGCCGCAACAGCCCGCCGCAAACTCTGCTGGAGGTCGAACAGACCGCCAATTCGGGTGGCGGCTCGGTCTGGCCGTTGGACAAGCTCAACGCTGTGTTCGACGCAGCGCATGAATTCGGCATGAAGACCCACATGGACGGCGCGCGCCTGATGAACGCCGTCGTCGCAGCCGGCATCCCCGCCCGAGACATGGTGGCCGGCTGCGATTCGGTCTGGCTGGATTTCACCAAAGGCCTGGGCGCGCCGTTGGGTGCGGTTCTGTGCGGGTCGGAGGCCTTCATCGATCAGGCCTGGCGTTGGAAACAGCGCCTGGGTGGGTCAATGCGCCAGGCCGGCATCTGCGCCGCCGCCTGCCTGTATGCGTTGGACCACAATATCGAGCGTCTGGCGCAGGATCACGACAACGCGAAAACCCTCGCCCGTGGTCTGGCTCAGATCAACGGGATCACGGTGGAAGCGCCGGAAACCAATCTGGTGTTCTTCGACACCAGGGCGACCGGCTTGACCGCGGACGAACTGGCCGACCGGGTGCGCCGCCAGGGAGTCATGGTTTCGACCGTCGGCCGTTACCGGGTGCGTGCCTGCACGCATCTGGACGTGGACCGCGCCGGGGTCGAGACGGCGATCGCCGCCATTCGCGACTCGGTCGCCCGCTGAGCCCAATCTTCACCGGATGTTAGGATAGAGGCCCGATACTTGCCCGGTCGAGACCTTCAGCCGGGAAACCTCTCATGCGCCTGCTGCCCGCTTTGCTGACACTGTCACTCGTTGCTTTCCCCGCCTTGGCACAGCCCGCGGCGCCGAACGAGCCTGCGACCGAGATGCGCCAGCGCGTTACCTGGCAGCAGCGTTTCGTCAAGGCGAACGTGCCTGGGGACGGCCGGCTGACCCTTGAACAGGCGCGCACCGGCTACCCGACCGTTGCGCGCAATTTCCAGGACATCGACCTCGACGGCAAAGGCTATGTCACCCAGGACGACATCCGGGCGTGGCATAAAGTGCGGCGGGAGGCGCGTGTGGACACCAGGAAACCGGACGACGACCCGCTGCGCCCGCGTGCCGCGTTCCAGCGGAGCTACCCCGAGACTCCGCATGCCAACACCACGACGATCGGTGGGACGACGCGAGCCAAGGAGTTCCCGCAACCGTCCCCCACGGAACCAACCATCGAGGCGTCGCTGGACGACAAGCCGTAGCCCAGGGCCATGGTAGCCCAGGCCCACATACGAAAAAGGCCCGTGCTGCCAGGCAGCACGGGCCTCAATCCTGGTCGAACGATGACAGGCCAGAGGGCGGGACCGAGCCCGCTCTCTGGCCGATCAATCAGACGGCCTTGCCGAACTTCTCGACGGCGAGGGTCACGCGCGCCGTGATCGGGGCCAGCGCCTGCTCGGTCAGCTTCAGCGACGCATCGGTCAGACGGCCGGATTCAGCCATCGTCTTTTCCATCGTCGAGCGAGCCAGACCGGCCTGCAGCTCGAACGCATCCTTCAGCGACTTGATCGTGGACATCGCCTTGAAGGTGCTCATCGTCTGGTCGAAATTGGCCTGAGCGGTCGCGGCAACCTGCTTCGACAGGTCCTGCACGCCGGCGGCCCAGATCTGGCTCGACTTCACGAAAGCTTCGACATTGCCCTGGCCGAACGCGACAAATTCCTCGGCGGTCTTCATTGCTTTTTCCATACCTTGCTTCACCTTTGCCTTGCTTGCTTCGGGCCCGGCACCAGCCGGACTTACGTCAATCTTCGGGGTCGATACGCTCGCCGCGGCCACCTTGGGAGCGACCGTATCAGTGGGGACCGCGGTACCTTCGATCGTGACTGCCGCCTCCGCGACCTTAGGCTTCATGCTCATGATGACTCTCCCAAAAGGGCCGCTGGCCGGCTTGTGCACGACAGCGTGCCGTACGCGTCCTGCTGAATTTCCGCGGTCGCCTGAATTGCTGCACCGCAACACGACCGGCATATAGAGAGGCGCTCTGGCACGATCAAGAGAAAATTGTGCGGTGCACAAAAATATCAGGCGGCGGTCATAAGCGATGCTGGCGCGGGTTCCCGCGAGCCCAAACGCCAAGGCTCCATCGCCTGGCTCGCGACCATCCGGACCCAGGGGCACACGGTACAATTCCACGCGTTACCATGCGATTGCAGGTCGACTCCGAACCGCGCTTGGCTGACGATATTGTGAACAACGGCGGATAATCCGTTAACATTTTTCAATTTTCGGAAAATTTACGACTGGACAGACCAAACCGCCAACCCGTAGATTTCCCGGACTGCGATCATGGAGAGACGAATGACACTGCCGGTGCAGCGTCGCCACATACCCCGTTCGGGTTGGCTCCTTTCGGCTCTGACCGTGCTCGCGGTGCTTCTGTGCGTGGGCCCGACATGGGCGCAGGTTGGATCCGCACGATACAGCTCGATCATCGTCAACGCCGCCACCGGGGAAGTGCTGGGCGCCGCAAACCCGGACGCGGAGCGCCATCCGGCGAGCCTCGTGAAAATGATGACCTTGTACATGGCGTTCGAAGCCCTCCGGGACCGCCGCATCGCGCTCGATCAATATGTCCCGGTATCGGCCTACGCCGCATCGATGGAACCGACGAAGCTGGGCCTGCTCCCAGGCACGCGCATCACCGTCGACCAGGCGATCCTGGGCCTCGTCACCAAATCCGCCAACGACGCCGCCGCCGCGCTCGGCGAACTGCTGGGCGGGACGGAGGAACGGTTCGCCCGCATGATGACCCTGCGCGCCAAAGCCCTGGGCATGAGCCGCACCGTGTTCCAAAACGCATCCGGGCTGCCGGACCCGGAGCAAGTGACGACCGCGCGGGACATGGCAATCCTCGCACGCCGCCTGATCGGGGATTTTCCGGCGTTTTATGGCTATTTCTCGACCCCAACCTTCGTCTGGCAGCATCGCGTCATCTATAACCATGACCGCATGCTCTATACGTATCCGGGCGCCGACGGCCTGAAGACCGGCTACACCCACGCCTCGGGCTACAACCTGGTAACCAGCGCCACCCGCGGCGGGGTCCGCCTGATCGGCGTCGTGCTCGGCGCTGCCTCATCCGGGGAGCGGGCCACCCATATGGCGTCCCTGCTAAACGCCGGGTTCGATCGTCTCGACGTTCCCACCGACCGGCGCAACACCCAGGTAGCGATCCAAACGCCAAGCCGCTTCACGTTGGTATCCTCGGCCCAGGCCGCACCACGCGTGGAAACGCCACGCCCACCCCCGGAACCAGCCAAGGTATCGCCCCGCCCACGTGCCCCAGCACCCACCTGGGCGATCCAGGTCGGCAGCTTCGCCACGGAACGGGCCGCGCGCGACGCCGCTGCTTCGGGCCGCAAGGCAGCCGAAGGAGGCGAAGCCGGAGTCGAAGCCGCGACCGTGAACCGTCAGACAGTCTGGCGCGCCAAGGTTACCAACCTCAGCGCGACCGACGCGCAATCCGCGTGCGTCACCCTGGCGAAGCGCAAGGTACCGTGCCTGATCCAGAAGCCCGATATGCGCCAGGTCGCCAGCCGGTAAGCATCCTCGGTCGCCATCCAGTAAAAGCCGTCGCAAACCTACCGCGCGCAGGTCTGGCGGACTCGACCTCTGATCATGGCCATATCGCGCCATCCTGGGCCAGAAATGTCCGTTGCGGCCGGCCGATGCACAAATCTATCGCTTGCGACAATCCTCCCGCGGGTGAATAGCCTCCGCGTGTACCGCCCAATCGGTTTGCAGGGCACGTTAACAGACGGAGCGAAGAGACCGGCATGAGCCGCCTGCATCTGGAAAGCCACTTCATCCTGCGCATCGGCTGGCTGCGCGCCGCGGTCCTGGGCGCGAATGACGGCATCGTCTCGACCGCCAGCCTGATCGTGGGCGTCGCCGCCGCGGCCGCTCCGACCTCGGAAGTGTTGCTTGCCGGAATCGCGGGGCTTGTGGCCGGGGCAATGTCGATGGCCGCTGGCGAATATGTGTCGGTCAGCTCCCAATCCGACACCGAAGAAGCCGATCTCAACCGGGAGCGCTCCGAGCTGACGGACCACCCGGAGATCGAACACGACGAGCTTACGCAAATCTATGTGAAGCGAGGCATAGAACCGGCCCTGGCCCGCCAGGTGGCCGAACAACTGATGGCGAAGGACGCACTCGGCGCCCATGCGCTGGACGAATTGGGCATCTCGGAAATCAACACCGCGCGCCCAATCCAGGCCGCGCTGACATCGGCCGCGACCTTCGCCATAGGAGCCGCGATGCCGCTGGCCATGGTGATCGTCTCGCCAACCGCGATGCTGGTTCCGATCGTATCCGTTGCCTCACTGGCGTTTCTGGCCCTGCTGGGCGGGATCGGGGCGCAAGCGGGCGGCGCCAACGTCCTGACGGGCACGATGCGGGTGACATTCTGGGGCGCACTGGCAATGGCGCTGACCGCCGGGATCGGGGCCTTGGTCGGCAAGGTCGTGTGACGTTGGTCGGGTGAAGCCGATGGCCGTTGCGGGCAGCGACGCGGCTACCGGTGGTAGATCCTCACGCCCGCATCCGAGCCAACCACGGCCTTGGACGTCAGGTCGATGAACAGGCCGGTCTCGACAACCCCCACCACGTTCGACAACCGGACCTCCAGATCGGCGGCATCCGCGATGGGATCGAAGTGGCAATCGACGATCAGGTTGCCGCTATCGGTCACGAATATCGCGCCATCCGTCCGGCGCACGACCGGTCGGCAGCCCAGCGCGGCCAGTCGCGATGCCGTGCTCTCCCAGCCAAATCGCACAACTTCCACCGGCACCGGAACGGCGCCGCCTAACCGCGTTACAAGCTTCGAGTCATCGGCGATAATCACCAGGGTGCGCGTCGATGCCGCGACGATCTTCTCCCACAGCAGGGCGCCGCCGAGACCCTTTATCAAGTTGAGCGTGCCCCGTTCGATCTGGTCGGCACCGTCGATCGTGATGTCGATCATCCCATCCGCCGGCGGTTCGTCCAGCACCGTCAACCCGCCGGCCCGTGCGCGGCTCGCGCTGCGCTCCGAGGTCGGCACGCAGACGATCCGCAACCCGGCCCGCGTCCGTTCAATGAGGCCGTCGATGGCGATTTCAGCGGTCGAGCCAGTGCCGAGACCAACAAGTTGCCCCGGTTTGACCAGCTCCACCGCCGCCAGCGCCGCGATCCGCTTCTGATCTTCTGCACCGCTCATTGGCGCACCACCTATGGGCGCACCACCTATGGGCGCTCCGCTCATGCGCGAACCGTGCGGAACACGCGGAGCCAGTTGCCCGAGCAGACTTTGTCTACGTCGGCATCGGACAGGCCGCGATCACGCAAGGCGGCGACGATTTCAGGATGGCGGGAAAAATTCGGCAGTTCGGTCCGCGCCACGCCGGCCGGAAGATCGGTGCCGATGCCCGCATGGTCGATCCCGACGGCATCGATCGTGCGGAACAGATGGCGGATCAGACCGGGCAGTTTTTCCCGTGTCAGAACCGAGATCCAGGCGCCGATCACACCGCCCGACTCGGCGACCATCCTGGCATAGTCCAGACTGATGAAGCGGGGATGATCCCCATCCGGGTGCCCGGGCTCCTTCAGGTTGGCATGGGTGCACAGGAACGGCTTCGTTGCCGCAGCGGCAACGCCCTTTACGGTGTCCTCGGAGCAATGCGCCACATCGACGATCACGCCGATCCGGTTCATGCGACGAACGGCTTCCGCGCCGAAACGGGTCAGGCCGCCATGCACCGGGGCCTCGGTCTGGATGTCGCCGGTTTCGTTGACCAGGTAATGCGTCAGTTGGATGCTGCGCACGCCCCGCGCTTCCACCTGATCCAACCGGTCCAGGTCGCCTTCCAGGAAATCGCAGCCTTCCACGGCCAGCACAAGGGATGGATCGTCGAGGCGGATGTCGTCTGGCTCGCGGGCGATGCGCATCCCGGCGGCCTCGAAACTCGACAAATAGCCGTTCACCGCTTCCAGGCATTCGCCGGGTTCGGGATCGCGGAATTTTTCCAGGCGCAGGGTTTGCGGATTGCGGCGGATCATCGGGATATCCCCGATGGCCGACACGACCGCCGCCGCCACCCCGGCCGGGCGCATGGTCGCCAGGACAGTGCGATCGACATCGCCGGTGCGGCGGGGGCGGCCTGCATGAGTATGCATGTCGATAATCATGGTCATCCCTTACCGCGAAACCCGCCCATCGGCTATCGCCTGAATGGGGGCCGCCCGAATGGGAACGCATGGCAGCGGCACGTCAGCCACATGCGTGCCTCCCCTTGCTCGACGCATACAGGCTTGCCCTTGCAGGACGCCGGCCGGTTGCGCATGTTGACCGGCGTGGCGATCGGATGACGGACGGGCGGAGCGTGACAAATGGACGGCGGGGCCGAGGCGAAAAAGATCACAATTCATGCGCCGGAGGATTTTGCCCCCATGCGCGAAGTCGGGCGCCTGGCCGCGGAAACCCTGGACATGATCCACGAGCATGTGCGCGCGGGTGTTTCGACCGCGACCCTGGATCGACTCTGCCATGACTTCATCATCTCTCACGGAGCCGTGCCCGCCCCGCTGAACTATCGCGGCTATCCCAAGTCGATCTGCACCTCGATCAATCATGTCGTCTGCCATGGCATTCCGGGCGATCGGAAGCTGGAGAACGGGGATGTCCTGAATATCGATGTGACCGTGATCCTGAACGGCTGGCACGGCGATTCGTCGCGCATGTATGCGGCCGGGACACCCAACACCCGCGCGCGCAACCTGATCGATGTCACCTACGAGTCGCTCATGCTCGGCATTGAGAAAGTGCGCCCCGGTGCAACCCTGGGCGATGTCGGTCACGCGATCCAGGTCTTCGTGGAACGCCACCGTTTCAGCGTCGTGCGCGATTTCTGCGGCCACGGGATCGGGCGGCGCTTTCACGAACCTCCCAACGTGCTGCATTTCGGGCGTCCTGGCGAAGGCCCTGTCTTGCGCCCCGGTATGTTCTTCACCATCGAACCCATGGTGAATGCCGGCCGGCCCGAGGTGAAGGTGCTGGATGACGGATGGACCGCGGTGACACGCGACCGCAGCCTTTCGGCTCAGTTCGAGCATATGATCGGGGTTACCGAGACCGGTTGCGAAATCTTCACCCTTTCCCCCGCTGGGATGGACAAGCCGCCGCTCGGGTAGGCGGGGCGTTGAGCATCTCCCGACTATCTCGTCCAACTGGCCAAACCATCAACCGGTAGCATCCCCTCAACGTGGTTGCCGGAGTTGATCCGGCAATCCGCCCCCGCCGTTCAAGCGCGGGTTGCCGGGTCAAGCCCGGCAATGACGTTGAGGGAGGGCGGTGCGTCGGTCAACGCTTACGGCGGCTGGTATCAATCCGGCGGTCGGCGTTAGCTGATCGGAAAGGAAACCGCCGTAGTGTGAGGCCATCCCATGGTCCGGCGGCAGGGAATGGCTCGCGACAGCAAACCAACCAGTCTGAAACCATCTGGCGTCGCCGAGGCGCAGCCCTTGCTGGACCTTCTGGCCCCGCCGTCCGGTCTGTCGTCCTCGCCCAAACCCGCCACACACGGCGCCGAGGGCCACCGTTCCCGCATGCGCGACCGCCTGCTGACCGCGGGGCCCGACGCGCTGGCCGATCACGAGATGCTGGAGATGATCCTGTTCCTGGCCCTGCCAAGGCGAGACACGAAGCCGATCGCTCGCGCTTTGCTGACGCGATTCGGCACGTTTTCCAACGCGATCGCGGCGCCTCTTTCGGACCTGCTGCATATCGACGGCCTGGGAGAGGCCGGCGCCGCCGCGATCAAGGTCGTGCAGGCGGCGTCAATCCGGCTGATCCGCGCGTCGGTGAAAGAAAAGCCGGTGCTGGCGAATTGGGATCGGCTGATCGGCTATCTCACCGCCGCCCTGGCGCATGAGGTGGTGGAGCAGGTCCGTGTGCTGTTCCTGGACACCAAGAACCGCCTGATCGCGGATGAAATGCTGAGCCAGGGCACCATCGATCGTGCCCCGGTCTATCCGCGAGAGGTTGTCAAACGCGCCCTGGAACTGCACGCGAGTTCGCTGATCCTGGTGCACAATCACCCCAGCGGCGACCCGGCCCCCTCTCGCGATGATGTCGTCATGACGCAGGAGGTCCGGCGCGCCGCCGACACGCTGGGGATCAAGCTGTTCGACCACATCGTGATCGGCGGCGACCGCTGGATCAGCTTCAAGGCCCAAGGGCTCCTGTAGCGCGCCCGCGGTCGCCGAATCGTCCCGGTGCTACCCCGCCATCATCCGGTTGCGCTCCCGGTCGCCGAAGAAGATATCCGTCGAAATCTCATCGACGCCATTGCAGCCGGTATAGGCCATGGTTTTGTCCATCTCGGTCTGGATGAAACCAACCGCCTTGGACGCCCCCGCTTCGCCGCCCGCCGCTGTGCCATACAGTGTGGCGCGCCCGGTCAGCACGCATTTGGCGCCGAGCGCGAGGGCTTTGACGATGTCGGAGCCGCGACGGACGCCGGAGTCGAGGATCACGGTCGCCTTGTCGCCGACCGCTTCGGCGATTTCGGGCAGCATGTCGATGGTCGCGGCGGCGCTGTCCATGTTGCGCCCGCCGTGGTTCGACACCACCAGCCCGTCCACGCCGTAGCTGACCGCCTTCAGCGCGTCATCGACCCGATTGATGCCTTTCAACATCAGGATGCCCGGCCATTTGTCGCGGAAGATGGCGATGTCGTCCCAGTTCAGGCTGTCCTGGCGCATGACTTCACGCGTGTGGGCGTCGTTGCCGATCGGGCGGCGATACGGCTCCGGATAGTTCTCATTCCGTGGCATGCCGATGGTGGTCAAATATTTCAGCAGCACGGAGGAAAACCAGGTCGGGTGCTTCATGATGTCCCAGGTGAAGCGCCAGGTCGGGTGGAACGGCAGCAGGAAGCCGTTCTTGGCGTTGTATTCCCGGTTCGGCGGCACGATCGTGTCGGTGGTCACGATCAGCGCCTCGAACCCGTTGTTCTTCGCGCGCTCGATCAACTGGTAGGACAACTCCCGCTGCTTCCAGACATAGAGCTGGAACCACAGCCGGAAATTCGCCTCCTTGGCGATCTTCTCCATCGACGTCATGGCGCCGGTCGCCAGGGTGAACGGAATCTTCATCTTCGCCGCGGCCTTGGCGAGTTCCAGTTCGCCCTCGTGCCAGCACAACCCGGCCGCTCCCGTGGGGGCGATCGCCATCGGCAGGGCGATTTCCTTGCCAAACAGGGTCGTCTTGGTGGACCGGCCGGACACATCGACCAGGGACCGATGCCGCAGTTTGATTTTCTCGAACCCGGCGCGATTGTTGCGCAGCGCCACCTCATCCTCGGTGGAGCGGTCGACAAACTCAAACACGGCACGCGGAAGGCGGCTTTTGGCCGCCTCTCGCAGGTCGAACACGTTGTAGCACCGGTCAAGCGCGGCCATCTGGACGTTCCCCGTATTGCAGTTCGGCGACGATTCGTAGGGCAGATTGGCCGGCTTGTGAACGGCTGGGGGCGGCTTTCAGCCGGGTTGCGGCATGGCCTGCGGAATAATCGTGGTCACGATGGACTGATCCAGCGCCTCGTAATCATGATACCCGATCGTCGCATACAGTTCGGCGCGGGTTTGCATCCGGTCCACCATGTTCTGCGTGCCGCCATCGCGCTTGATCGCGGCATACAATTCGGCCTGGGCCTTGTTGGCGATACGCAGGCTGCTCACCGGCCAGATCACCATTTTGTAGCCCATCGCCTCGAATTCGCTGGCGGTGAAGAACGGGGTGCGGCCGAATTCGGTCATGTTGGCCAGCAGAGGCACGCCCGGCAGGCGGCGAGCGACTTCCTTGAACATCTCCGCATTGGTCAGAGCCTCCGGGAAGATCGCATCGGCGCCCGCTTCCAGGAACAGCTTGGCGCGTCCAACCGAGCCATCGACGCCCTCGCTGGCGGCCGCATCGGTGCGGGCGACGATGTAGAGATGCTTCCGGGCCTTGCGGGCGGCAGCGATCTTGGCGGCCATGTCATGCGGATCGGCCAGTTTCTTGTCGTTCAGATGGCCGCATTTCTTCGGCAGCAACTGGTCCTCGATATGCACGGCGGCGGCGCCGGCATCCTCGAAGCTGCGGACCATGTGCATGACGTTCAGGGCTTCGCCATAGCCGGTGTCGCCGTCGGCCAGCAGAGGCAGGGCGGTGGCGCGGGCGATCTGGCGGATGAAGAAACAGACCTCGTCGACCGTGATCATGCCCACATCGGGAATGCCCATGGATGCGGTCATCGCCGCGCCAGACAGATACAGCGCGTCGAACCCGGCGGCCTTGGCTTGCAATCCCGCTTGCCCGTTATGCGCGCCCGGCATTTGCAAGATGCCCGGTCTTGCCAGCAGGGCGCGGAAGCGCTCCCCGGCCGGGGCGGATGGCAGATCGTCGGCAACGAGATAGGTCATGGCGCGGGCTCCTTTTGCCATTCGGATAACCGATGTGGCGACAATCGAACAGGCTTTCATTCAAATGGACCATATGTTATGGTCCACTTCAGGAGGTGCCCCATGCTGGCCGAACCGGATCAATCCACCATCGCCGTCACGGAATTCAAAGCCCGTTGCCTGGCGGTTATCGACGACGTCGCCCAGGGCAAGACCGGCCCGGTGGTACTGCTGAAGCGCAACCGCCCGATCGCGGCCATCGTGCCCATCGACGACGACCCACCCGATCTGTGGGGCGCCATGCGCGGCAGCGTCACCCTGGCTCCCGGCACCGACCTGACCCAGGGCACCGGTGAAGTTTGGGACGCCGAACTTTAGCGGTTTCTCAACCAATGTCCGGGCATAGAGGGGCTTTCTCACCCGGAAGGCCCCAAATGTCCTGTCCCGTGTTGCTGGATACCTGCACGGCGATTTGGCTCATGGACCAGGCTCCCATGTCCGCGGCGAGCCTCGAAGCCATCCGCTCGGCCCAACGAGCACACGCCGGCGTGTATGTCTCGCCCATCACCGCATGGGAACTGGTGACCTTGATCCGCAAGGGCCGCATGCGGCTCAATCGCCCGCCGGAAGTCTGGTTCGACACCCTGCTGTCCCTGCCCGGCGTACGCCTGGCCGAGATGTCGCCCAGCATTCTGATCGCATCCGGCCTGTTACCCGGCGACCCGCCGAAAGACCCCGCCGATCGCATCATCGCCGCGACCGGCCGCGCCTTCGGCTACACGATCGTCACACGGGATGGCGAACTGGTGCCCTACGCCGCCGCGGGCCACGTGGCGGTGATCGCATGCTGACCGAGGCGTCCAGCCTCGACCCCGCGGTTGCGCCACCCCGACCCCGCCGGTAACCTCCGCCCCGCGCAACAGGGGTACGCAGCACATGGACATGACGGGTGAGCGGCGCATCCCGGCGCCACGCCAGATCGTTTGGGACGCGTTGAACGATCCAGCGGTGCTGAAAGCCAGCATCCCCGGCTGCGAGACCCTCGACAAACTCTCCGATACCCAAATGAAGGCCACCGCCGCCATCAAGCTCGGCCCCATCTCCGCCCGCTTCACAGGCAACGTCCAACTGTCCGATATCGACCCTCCCCACAGCTACACGATCGGCGGCGAGGGCCAGGGCGGCGTGGCCGGATTCGCCAAGGGCGGCGCCAAAGTGTCCCTGACCGATGACGGCACCGGCACTCTGTTGTCCTACGCGGTCAACGCCCAGGTTGGTGGCAAGATCGCCCAGTTGGGAGCCCGCCTGATCGACGCAACCGCCAAGCAGATGGCGGACGCCTTCTTCGACCGCTTCTCCAAGCAGGTCCAGGAACTCGCCCCGCCGCCGCCGGTCCAGGTTGCGGTCGCGCCAACCGCGGCGCCGGTTCACCACGCACCGCCCGCCGTCATGCCGCCCTCCGCCATCAGCATCTGGGCGTTGATCCCGCGAGAGCCGTTCGGCCTACCGCTGGCATTCTGGCTGGGGAGCGCGGTCTTCGCCCTGATGATGTTGATCGCCCTGGGAAGCATGCTCTAGTGACGCCGCTCCCCAACACCGTCTCCGATACGGCGCGACTGCTGGCCGACCAGGGGTATATCGCGGACCGCGAACTGGCGACGACGGTGCATCTGTCACTGGTCATGCACCGCCCGCTGTTTCTGGAAGGCGAGCCCGGCACCGGCAAGACCGAGATCGCCAAGGTCCTCGCCACCGGGCTGAACCGGCGCCTGGTGCGGCTGCAATGCTACGACGGCATGGACCTGTCGGCCGCGGCCTATGAATGGGACCATGCGCGCCAGTTGATGGCGATCCGGCTCGCCGAGGCCGGCGGCCACACCGATCGAAGCGAATTGTCCAACGATATCTATACCCGCCAGTTCCTGCAGGCTCGCCCCTTGCTGTCGGCGATAGATCCCGATCTGCCTCCCGCCGTGCTGCTGATCGACGAACTCGACCGCGCCGACGAACCGTTCGAGGCGTTCCTGCTGGAACTGCTGGCCGATTTCCAGATCACAATCCCGGAACTCGGCACGGTGCGTGCGAAGACGCAACCGGTCGTGGTGCTGACGTCCAACCGCACACGGGAGGTGCATGACGCGATACGCCGCCGCTGTCTGTATCATTGGGTGGATTATCCCGACGCGGCGCGGGAACGCGCGATCCTGGCGGCCAAGGCGCCGGACGTGCCCGATCATCTCGCGGCCCAGGTCGTCGGCTTCGTCCAGCGCCTGCGCGGCGAGGAATTGTTCAAGCTGCCCGGTGTCGCCGAGACGATCGATTGGGCCCAAGCGCTGACCTATCTGAACAAGACCGAACTCACCGCCGGCGACGTCGATGAGACCTTGGGCGTACTGCTGAAATACCAGGACGACATCGCCAAGGTCCGCGGTGCCGAGGCCGCCAGGCTGGTGACCGAGACGCAGATCACGACCTGACACCGGCGAAGGGCAGCCCAGCGCCGATATCCGGGAGACCGCCCATGCGACCCGAAGACCATATCGCCGACAAGCGCCGCCCCTATACCGGCGCGGAATACATCCAAAGCCTGCGCGACGGGCGAGAGGTCTATATCGACGGGGAGCGTGTGGCCGATGTCACGACGCATCCCGCGTTCCGCAATTCCGTGCGTTCGATGGCGCGTCTTTACGACGCCCTGCATGATCCGGCGAAGCAGGACGTGCTGACCTGTCCGACGGATACCGGCTCCGGTGGCTACACCCATAAGTATTTCCGGGTCCCTCGCTCGCGGGAGGATCTGATCGGCGCCCAGGGCGCGATCGCGGAATGGTCCCGCCTGACTTATGGCTGGATGGGGCGCACACCGGATTACAAAGCCGCCTACACCAACACCTTGGGCGGCAACGCCGAGTATTACGGTCCCTTCGCCGACAATGCTCGCACCTGGTACAAGCGCGCCCAGGAAACCGTGCCGTTCATGAACCATGCGATCGTCAACCCGCCGGTCGATCGCCACAAGCCGGCTGAACAATCCAAGGACGTCTTTGTCAGCGTCGAGAAGGAAGTCGACGGCGGCATTATCGTCTCGGGCGCCAAGGTCGTCGCCACGTCGGCCGCCATCACGCATTACAACTACATGGGCCAGAGCTCGAAGACCGCGACCGAGGACCTGGACATGTCGCTGATGTTCATCGTCCCGATCGACACGCCGGGTCTGAAACTGTTCTGCCGCACGTCCTATGAACGGGCGGCGGAACGCTATGGCTCTCCGTTCGACTATCCGCTGTCGTCGCGCTTCGACGAGAACGACGCGATCTTCGTATTGGACAAAGTGTTCATCCCCTGGGAGGACGTATTCATCTATCGCGATCCGGCCCGGGTACTCAGCTTCTACCCTCGGTCCGGCTTCACCAACGGGTTCCTGTTCCAGGGTTGCACGCGATTCGCGGTGAAGCTGGATTTCATCACCGGCCTGTTGGCCAAGGCGCTGCGCTGCACCGGTGGCGACGACGCACGCGGCAACCAGACCTTGCTGGGAGAGGTTGTGGCCTGGCGCAACCTGTTCTGGTCGCTGTCCAACGCCATGGCGCATAATCCGGACAAATGGATCGGCGACGCGGTGCTGCCGCAACTGCATGCCGGCCTGTCCTATCGCGTGTTCGCGCCGGACGCCTATCCGCGCATCAAGGACATTATCGAGCGCACGGTCACCTCGGCGCTGATCTATCTGCCGTCATCGGTGAAGGACTTCGCCAACCCGGCGATCGAGCCCTATTTGCGGCAATATGTGCGCGGCTCCTACGGCATCGGCTACGAGGAGCGGATCAAGATCATGAAGCTACTCTGGGACGCCATCGGCACCGAATTCGGCGGCCGGCATGAACTGTATGAGCGGAATTATGCCGGCGGGTGGGAAGACATCCGCTTGCAATCGCTGACCGGCGCCCAGCGCGGCGGCGACATGGCGAAGATGGAAGCCCTGGTCGAGCAATGCATGGCCGATTACGACACCAAGGGCTGGGTGGGCGATACCTGGGTCAATCCGGATTGAGCCCTCGCCCGTGTTCCCTGGCGCATTCACAGATGCGACGGATCGCCCATGGACGGAGAAGGATTTTGGCGCTTATCGCGTTGGCTGTTGATCCGGTCTGGCTACCCATCGGATGGCAGCGCGCTTGACCGTCCGTAAGGGCCTCACACGGAGCGCACCGAGGACCACGGTGGGGCACGGAGGCGTTTCGCGGTTGATAGAAGGACCGACCGGGCATCGATGCGATGTCGCATCCGGACGCTTGGTCGGCGGAGGTCTGGCGGGCTACCGACAGTCACTATCTGGGCTACCATGTTTCCTCGGCCCGCCTCCGTGACCCACCGTGGTCCTCAGTGTCCTCCGTGTGAGGCCCTTGCGGACGATCCAGCACGCGCCCACCAAGTTGGTAACAAGGCTATATCAACAACCAACGCCACCAGAGCCAAGGGAAAACACCGTGTCCGATCTGAAACCGCCGTCGGAGGCCGAGGCCGCGTTGCGCTCCGTGGAGCGTGACTGGAACGCCGCGGCCAAAGACTGGAACACTGTTGGCCTGGCAGCCCTCTACACCGAGGATGCCGTGTTCTACGGAGGACGTCCCGGTCATTCGGTTGGTCGGACCCAGGTTCGGGCTTATTTTGAGTCCTATACCGGGATGTTCTCGACCGTCCGCCTCGCGCTGGTCGATCAGGAATTGCGCGTGCTGGCGGACGGCGTCTGTCTCGCGCAGGGCTACGCCGCGTTCGACTTCGTGCTTGCCGCCGGGGGTGCCACGCGGGCCGTGTTGCGCTCGACCTTGGTGCTTGTTCGCCGCCCGGAGGGCTGGCGGATCGCCCAGCATCATTTTTCGGCGACTCCCGCCGAACCGCCGATTCCGCCCCCGGAAGCGGCAGGGAACTGAGGTGATCGAACCGCGTCGGCACAGGATCCCGATGACACGCCTCGAACGAGCAATCCTGGACCCGCGATTCGGCGGAGGAGGCCATGAGCACCATGCGTCCACTCGATAGGTTCCTGACCCTGGCCGGAGCGGAGGTTGCCGCGGTGGCATCCCGTATGACGGCGAACGAGGCGGTGCGATCCGCTGGGTTGCGTGTGGCGGACCTGTTAGCCACACCACCCGAACCGACCCAACCGCTGCCACCGCACCGCCTTCCCGTGTGCGATCAACTCGACGCCGCCTATGCCGAGATGAGGTCCGACCTTGTCGCCGCCTTCAAGGCATTGGAGCCGCAACTGGCGTGGCGTGTGCGTGCCGTTTCCAACGCAACGCCGGACTTCGCTGCCGGGCATGCCAGTGCCCGGGTGCTCGACCCGACCGGGCTGGAGCAGCGCGGTGGGTTGGTATCGGGAATCAGCCTGGTGGCACCCGGGGTCACCTATCCGGAACACGACCACCCGCCCGAGGAAATCTACCTCGTGCTGTCCGGCGGTGAGTGGTGGCAGGAAGGCGGCGCGTGGCACGCACCCGGTCCTGGTGGGATCGTGCATAATCCGCCCGGGATCCGCCATGCGATGCGGGGCACGGATGTGCCGTTGCTCGCGATCTGGTTCCTGCTGCCCGGCTGATCCGCCCCTGGATTCCAGTCCCGGGCGGGCGGAGGTTGGGTCGCGCCGGAACGGGCATGCTGTTCGGTAATCTGGCGTTGAGGTCGCGCGACCGGTCGGACCCGTTCGTCCTGCACCGAACCCGCGACCTTCAACCGGTGCCGGGGTCCATTGCCCCGGCTCACCCTGCCGACATGTTTCCCTGATCGAACATTTTTGGTAACTGCCCAGGTAGGCACTGCGAATGAGGTCTGTGGGCACGCTGAGGGCCATTGATCGGGCATTTTCGGTGCCAACACGTCCACAGACCTCATTCGCTGGGCCTACCTGGGCAGTTACCATTTTTGCTCATAGAGCGTTACCTGTTGGGAAACTACTTCCGCCCGCGGCCCGGCGGCATCCACCGCCGGCGCTGACTCGGTAGATCTGGAGTGCCCCCCTAAACTGAGACATTAAAAAGAGGCACACTGTTCAACAAGGAGAACGAGTGTGTCGAAGACCAAAACGCGCTGGACGCGAGACTTCAAGCTTCAGGCCCTGGCCCGAATGGAGGGGG
>CALQHT020000046.1 GCA_943330455.2 Nitrosovibrio sp. Nv4
AGATTCGGTAAGACCAGCGATCCCGTCAAGCCACGCTTCGAATGCAGTCGCTTCCATGCTGCCCCCCCGCCGGTGGCATCCTAGCCGATTTCAACAAATACCGCTATAAGAGCCTAAAGTAAACTCTCAAAACGACCTGAATCGTCGCGTCCTGTCAGTCGGATGGCGGGCGATCCTGATGTCGGATCTTAAACACCGCGAGGACCGCAACAGGCCTCCGCTCAGGCGGTCTCAAAACCCGGACGCGCGCATTAACCAACCGCACATTATTTCTACAAATGATGTCGGATCAATGCATTACGGAGCTGCCTTCACCCGGCGATTCGGCCCGGGCGCGAATTTCCTTGCCACGGGCGCCCTGCCGGCCTAGAACATAACATGAATATATAGGCCGGCTCATGATCCCCACCCGCGCAGAAAGCAACCGCCCGCGTCCGAATTCAGCCTACGACGCTGTGCGCGCCTGTGTTGCGGTGCCACTATGGGCGAGCGGTTATTCTTCCGTGTCGCCTGAGTGCATCGGCCAACTGGAGGGGCATGCACCTGCGTTCGGCGTTTCCATTCCGGACGAGCACGCCTTAAGGTAGGAGGCGGGTAGGCCGAGAGCTATCGCCTGGCCCATTTGGGACCCTCGGCGGCCCAGGTCCATCGGCTGGACGGCCGAACGACCATCGCAGAACCCTCAACGCAGGAGGCTATGATGCGTTCCTCAGTTGTCTTATGTGCCGGTCTCGCCACGCTTGTCAGTGGCTGTGAGCAAACCCCGGACCGCAATGCCCAGGCGCTGGTTGCCCTGCGCCCCGCGGCGGAATGTCAGAGTGCTCTCCCGTTCTTTGGGCATGTGCGGTATCCGGGCGACTCGCTGAAAAGTGGGCAATTTATCCCCGCCGAGGGCAGCATTCAGATGCGCAATGATGGCGGCTGGTGCTCGATCCGCCACCAATTCAATTTCAACGGTGCGCTCTCCACCCCTGAAATGACCATGTTGGACCCACCCGCCCACGGCCAGGTCGTGCTTGGCGCAACGGAGGGGCGGCTCCGGCTGGCCTATCAGCCCGCGCCCGGTTTCAGCGGCACGGACCAGTTCCGAGTGCGCCTGGCCTCTCCGATCCCCGAGGAAATTCCCGTCAGCGTGGTCGTCAGACCCTGATCCGGGCGACCCTGCATCCGTCGGAGCTACGAGCGTCGAATAGGGATCGGAAACCCGCTCCGATCCCGGATTCTAACGCGCCCTACGAGTCGTAGGTAACCAGCGAATCACAGGGCACGTCCAACCGGCTGCGGCCGTTCAGGAAGCTCAACTCGATCAGCGCCGCCACGGCCGGAACCACCGCGCCCACCTGACGGAGCAACGCAATCCCCGCGGCCATGGTGCCCCCAGTCGCCAACAGGTCGTCGACCACGACCACACGTTGCCCCGGCTTGACCGCGTCTTCCTGCACTTCGACCCGATCCTCCCCATATTCCAGGGCGTAGTTCAGGCCGACCGTCCGGCCCGGCAACTTGCCGCGCTTGCGGATCATCACGAAGCCGCACCCGAGTTTCACGGCCAGCGGGGCCGCGATCAGGAAGCCACGGCTTTCGATCCCGGCCAGCAGGTCCGGCTGATGCACCCGCACCGCGCGGGCCATGCGGCCCATCGCCACCTGCCAAGCATCGGCGTCGCGCAACAGGGTGGAAATGTCATAGAACAGGATCCCAGGCTTCGGAAAATCCGGAATGCCGCGGATATGATCTTTCAGGTCCATGCGCGCTCTGGCCTCTACCGTCTGGGGTGGGAGGTGTGTGTAGTGCCGCCCCCGTCATCGGGCAACGTCGTTCATCGGGCAACGTCGTTCATCGGGCAATATCGGCTATCACGAATGCTGGCGCCGCAATTCCCGCTTCAGCAGTTTCCCGGCAGTGTTTTTGGGCAGACTGTCGACGAATATCACCTTCTTCGGCAGCTTGAACGGGGCCAGATGCGCGCGGGCCAGAGCGATCAGGGTGTTCTCGTCCACCGCCTGGCCTTCGCGCAACACGACGAAGGCAGTCACCGCCTCGATCCATTTGTCGTCGGGCAGGCCGACCACCGCGACCTCGGAAACCGCTGGATGGGTGAACAGCACTTCCTCAACCTCCCGGCTCGCCACCAGGACGCCGCCGGTGTTGATCACGTCACGGATGCGATCGACGATGAACAGGTAGCCTTCGTTGTCGAAGTAGCCGACATCGCCGGAATGAAACCAGCCGCCGGCGAATGCCTCCGCGGTTTCTTCCGGCTTGTTCCAGTAGCCGGTCAACAACTGGGGCGACCGGTGCACGATCTCGCCATGCGTGCCGGGCGGACAATCGTTCATGTCGGGATCGACGACGCGGGTTTCCACGTTCAGCACCGGGCGGCCGCAGGAGGCAGGGCGGGCGTCATGCTCCTCCGGGCGAAGGACGGTGGCGACGGGGGCAATTTCGGTCTGTCCGTAGGCGTTGAACGGGCGGGCGCGCGGTAGCCTGGTGCGCAGTTCCTGCTGCACGGGCACGGGCATGATAGAAGCCCCGTAATACACTTTTTCCAAAGTGGTCAGATCGCGTACGGCGAAATCCGGGTGGCGCAGCAGGCTGATCCACACCGTGGGCGGCGCGAAGAAAGATGTGATGCGTTCCTGCTCGATCAGGCGCAACACGACGTCCGGCACCGGCGCCTCGATCAGGATCGTGGTAGCGCCGACCAGAAGCTGCGGCATGGTGAACGCATGGGTCTGAGCCGTATGATACAGCGGCAGCGCGGCTAGGGCGCGGTCGGACCCGGCATATTCCATGTTATGGATACAGGAGTAATACTGCGCCATCATGGCGCTGTGCGTCATCATCGCACCTTTCGGTGCCGCGGTGGTGCCGGAGGTGTAGACGATCTGCGCCAGGGAATCGTTGTCCAGATCGGGTTCCAGCCCGACGGGCGCGGTCTCGTCGCGCGCGAGCCGGACCATATCGTCGAACAATCCGGACAATTCCACAGCGATCCCATCCAGATGCGGCCGCAGTGCCGGTGTCGTCAGCACCATGCGCGCTCCCGACTGGGTGACGATATAGGCCAGTTCCTCCCCGGTCAGGGCGTAGTTGACCGGCACATGCACGAAGCCGCCACGCACGCAGGCCAGCCAAACCACGAAATACCCGTCGGAGTTTCGTCCATAGGCCGCGATCCGGTCGCCCTGTCGCAGCCCCATATCGGCGAATCGGCGTGCAATCCGGTCCGCCGCCTGGTCGAGATCCGTGAAACTCCACCGCCGGTCGCCGAAGATCAGCGCATCCCGATCACGGAACAGGCGCGCCGCACGCCGGATTGCGTCGCCGACGGTGTTGCGGCGAAGCAGATCCATGTCAGGCCACGGCCTCGCCTTCGATTTCAACGACAAACCGAGGATCGGCCAGTCCGGACACGAACAGCAAAGTGGACGCGGGGACCAGGTCCCCCATCACCTTGGTCCGTTCGGCGCGCAACGCGGCAAGCAGCGAGCGATCCGTCAGGAACACCGTGGTTTTGACCAGATTGTCCGTGGTCAATCCGGTCGCGGCCAGAATGGCGGTCAGATTCGCAAAAGCCTGGGCGATCTGTTCCTCCCCGCTGTCCGGGATGGAGCCGTCGAGACGCACGCCGACCTGCCCGGCGATGATGACCCGACGGTCCGGATTCTTGATCTCGATCGCGTGGTTGTAGCCGGTGGGTGCGCGGACGGTGGATGGGTTGATGCGGTTGACTGTGGCGGGCATGAGGGCCTCCCTGGGTTGCGTGTTGGTGGCATGTCGAGGGTTGGATGGCGGAGTGTCAATCCGCCATCGGGGCGGGTGCTGCGCGGCCAACCATTTGTGGACCGCGTCCTTGATGAAACGCGCATCTTCGGGATTGGCGACCGGGTTCCCTGCCCTATGGCCCCAGATGCTGGGGATCGGATGCAGTTCGGCATGCGACAGATGCGGCAATTCGAGCTCGTTGTCGGCGGTACGGAAATAGAGATCTGTCGCCCCGGGCATCAGCAGCACCCGTGCGCGGATCGCGTGCAGGGCGCGGTGCAGATCGCCGTCATACAGCGCGTTGGCGCCGATATCGGCCGCGTCCCAGGTCACCAGTTGGGCATAGAGATTGGCCGCCGGATTGGCGCCAAACCGATCTTCCCATCCCGTCCGCAAGAATGTCTCCAGGTCCGGCGCGCCGAGATTCGGCTCGGGTCCTTCCGCCAGGTGCAGGCGTTCCCGATAGAACTCCTGGCTGAGCGCCCAGCCGGCGTAGATCCTCCCGAACGCGCGCTTGGCGGCCAGCGGCTCGGTCGAGAACCGGCCGTTGCCGATATGCTGCGGCGCGGCCTCCAACGTCGCCATCAACCCGCGCAGGAAGACCTGGTTGTGAATGGCGGTGCTCGCGACGCCACAATTGACCACGATTCGCTCGACCGCGTCCGGGAACAAAGCGGCCCAGTGATAGGCCTGCAACGCGCCCATGGACCACCCATAGACACAGGCAACCCGATCGATCCCGAACAGGTCCCGCAGCGCGCGACGCTGGGTCTGGACGTTGTCATGCACGGTCACCAGCGTCGGGTAATCGGTGCTGTTGGACGGAGACGACGACAATCCGTTCCCGAACATGTCGCAGATCACGATGAACCAGCGGGTCGGGTCCAGGATGGCGTCCGGGCCGATCAGCCACTCCAGGTCGGGATGGCGCGCGCTGTAGCTGGTCGGATAGACGATGACGTTGTCGCGGGCGGCGGACAACGTCCCGTGCGCTTTCCACGACAGGCGCGCATCCCGCAGCACCGCGCCGGATTGCAAGGTGATATCGCCCGCTTGAAAGATGCCTTGCTGGGTCGGCCAGGTCATGCGTCGGACTCCTTATTGACCGTCGCATCGTTGGGGACACAACGGGCGGGCGCAAGAGCATGCGTCAGCCGAACCTGGCCAAACCGAAGGGGCCGAGGTCCATCGTGGGCGTGCCACGCACGAACCACTCCGCCGCCTGTTCGCCGATCGCGGCGGAGTGCTTGAAACCGTGCCCGGAACAGGCGGAGACGACTAGGACGCGGTCCATCGCCGGATGCGTATCGATCAGGAAATCGGCATCCGGTGTGTTCGTGTAGAGGCAAGCCATTGACCGCGCAGCCCGCGCCGTCACCCCGGCCAGACGGCCCGCGATATGGTCCCGGTGCATCGCGGCTGCTTCGTCGGCTCGGACATTACGATCCAGAACGTCCGCCTGGATGGCATGATCGTAGTGTTCAGTCGCCAGCTTGACGCTTGCTCCGCCATCCGAGGCCGGGAACCCATAGAAATAGTCGCTGTCCCCGGCACCATGCATCCGAATGAAAACGGGGAAGCGGCCGGGACTGTAACTTGC
Organism: Nitrosovibrio sp. Nv4; assembly: GCA_943330455.2. Lineage (GTDB taxonomy): Bacteria > Pseudomonadota > Alphaproteobacteria > Acetobacterales > Acetobacteraceae > Rhodopila. The sequence continues at coordinate 5,369 of CALQHT020000046.1, forward strand.
GGGGTTATCGGCTTCGAACCAGTGCAGGACCTGTCGCGAGACCGTCAGCCACCGGTCGAACGGCGCGCCGAGGAGCGGGGCGATCCAGGGGCCCGCCGTCACGATGGCTCGCGTGGCTTCGACCGTGCCCGCGTCGGTGGCGATGCGGATCAGGCCTGAGTCCTGGGACAATCCGCCCACCGTGGTGCCGGTCAGGGTTCGGGCGCCATGCCGACGCGCCTCGGACAGTTGGGCGGCCACGCAGCGTTCGGCGTAGACGAAGCCGGCGCCCGGCTCATAGCAGGCCATGTCGCCGTCTTGCAGGCCGATGAACTGCGGAAAACGACGCATCAGGTCCGCCCGGTCCATGACCTCATGCGCGATCCCGAACCGTTCGGCGACCGCCACCGTGCGCTTGAGAAAATCCGGCTTGCCATGATGCGAGGAGTCGCGCTCGACCGGGCCGATGATCGCGCCCCCGCAGGCGTTGAGGAGTTGTTGGCCGGTCGCCGCCTCCAACTCTCGCCAGATCGAATGGGACCGCAGCACCAGCGGCGCATACAGCGCGCCCTCGCCGACCGCCTGGCGGGTGATGCGGGTTTCGCCATGGCTCGATCCGCGATCATGCGGGGGATCAAAGCGATCGATCCCGATGGCTCGTACGCCCCGACGGGCAAGCTGATATAAGGCCGCGGCGCCCATCGCGCCCAGGCCGATGACCGCGACATCGGCTGTGATCGTGGCGTTGCCCATGCTGCCTCTCGGATTGCCCAGACCGGTGTATCGTGAGGCGTGAGGGAGGGCCAGACAGGGTGATGCGGATTATCGCGGTGGGCAGATTGCGAAACGGACCCGAGGCGGAGCTGTTCACACGCTATGCCGCCCGCATGAAACCGCGCCTGGAATTGACCGAGTTGCCGGAGGCCAAAGGCGCGCCGGTCGAGGTCAAGCGGCGGGAGGGTGCGGCGCTGCTGGCCGCGCTGCCGGTGCAGGCCTTCGCGGTCGCGTTGGATCTAGGCGGGGCACGCCCAGACACCGCGGGCTTGGCAGACCTGGTCGAGCGATGGGTCGGGACATCGCGACCGGTGTGCTTTCTGATTGGCGGGGCGGAGGGGCTGGATGGCGCGGTGATCCAGCGCGCGGACCATGTGTTATCGCTGGGGGCTCTGACCTGGCCGCATTTTCTGGTGCGCGCGATGTTGGCCGAACAACTGTATCGGTGTTGGTCGATGTCGGTCGGGCACCCGTATCACCGGGCCGGCCGGCCATAGCCCCCGGCCGGCTGCGGCGATCCCTAAATCAGTTGGTCCCCAGCAATTCCAGCAACAGGCGCGTCACCTGTTCCGGCTGCTCCTGCTGGACCCAGTGGCCGGCACCGTCCAGCAGATGGCAGCCGATCATCCGCGTGCACACACTCTCCCGCATCTTCTCGATATTGCCGGGCGCCTGGTAGACGCCCCAATCGCTGGATCCGGCAACGAACAGCGACGGGATGTCGATCGTGCGGCCGGAGAAGATCTGCAACTCGGCCTGACCGACATTCTCGGTCCGGCAGCGATACCATTGCAGCCCGCCCTGGAAGCCGGTCCGCTTGTACTCGTCGCTATAGAACCGCAATTCCGCCTCGGTAAGCCAGGGGCAGATCGCGGCCTGAGCCGCCGACGGCATTTCCGCCGCCACCGTGGCGGCCATGTCCCAATCGCGGTCCATGATGTAGTAGGTCGGCATCTTCGCCAGTTCCGCCGCTGTCCACGACGCCAGCCGGTGCGGCTTGTTGCCGCGCCAGTCGGCGCTCTTGTGGTGGTAATAGGCCCGCAGAAAGTCATGCACACCCTGTTTGCAGTGCAGCATGTCGTCATTGGCGGGGCGGGTCGAGTAATACCACTGGTAATGCTTCCGCGGCCGATCCAACACTGCCAGGGCCGTATGGATATCCTCGGCTTTCGCGGCGGCTGGCTTGCCATCGGTGCCGAACGGCAGGGGCGGCGGACCCGCGAACGGCGCGCTCATGATCGCCATGCGCTTGAACACATCCGGGCGCACCACGGCACACCAGGCGGCGACCGAGGCGCCGAAATCATGCCCGACCACGGCCTCGACCGAGCGGTATCCGAGCGCCGACACCAGCCCCATCGCGTCCCGTACCAGGTTCAACATCCGGAACGAGGCCAGGTCGCCATCGTAGTTTGGGTCCCAACCGGTGGTGCGGCCGTAGCCGCGCTGGTCGGGCGCCACGACATGGAAGCCGGCGGCGGCCAGGGGCATCATCACCTTGCGCCAGGACCAGGCCAGCTCCGGAAACCCGTGCAGCAGCAACAGGCAAGGGCGACCGGGGGTTTCATACCCGGCTTCCAGCATATGCACGGTTAGGCCGTTGATGCCTTGCACGAACCGGGCGCGGATGCCCGATGGCAGAGCATCTGGGCCCAGTGGAGCGGGTTGGGTCATGGCATGAGTCCTCGGAGTGTCAGGTGACGCAGTCGGGGAGAGAAAGACTCGGGGCTCCGCCCCGGACCCCGCGAGGGCTTCGCCCTTCGAACCCACCAGGGGCACGGCCCCTGGACCGCGATCCATTGGGTCAGGGACGCAAGGGGGCCGACACGGACGTTGAAATGTCACGGTAGGCCTCCTTGCGTCCCTGACCCCATAAACGGCATCCAAGGCCCAGCCTTGGTGGGGGTCGAGGGGGCAAAGCCCCTCGCGGGGTTTGGGGCACAGCCCCGAGGCTATTCTTCCCTCACGCCGGGATGCGCACCTGCATCTCGGTGATACCGTGGATGAAGTTGGAGTAGATCCGCTTCGGCGGTGCCATCAGCTCGATCCGCGGGAACCGCTTCATGATCTCCTCCCACAGGATGATCAGTTGCATTTCCGCCAGACGGTTGCCGACGCAGCGATGAATGCCGAACCCGAAGGACAGATGGTGGCGCGGGCGAGCCCGGTCGACGATGAATTCATTCGGCCGATCGATCGAATCCTCGTCGCGATTGCCCGAGACATACCACATCACCACCTTGTCCCCGGCGCGGACCTGCTGGCCGCCAAGTTCCGCATCCGCAACGGCCGTGCGCCGCATATGCACGATCGGGGACTGCCAGCGGATGATCTCCGGCACCATGGTCGGGATCAGGCCCGGATTTTCGCGCAGCTTCTGGTACTCGCCCGGGTTCTGGCACAGGGCCAGCAGCCCGCCGCTCATCGAATTACGGGTGGTGTCGTTACCGCCGACGATCAGCAGGGTCAGGTTCCCCAGGAACTCCATCGGGTCGTTGACCAGGTTCTTCGTCGCTTCCCCGTGCGCCAGCATCGAGATCAGGTCGTAGCCGGGCGGGCGCGCGGCACGTTCGTGCCAGAGCCCGGTGAAGACCTGCAGGGCCTCGGTCAGGATTTCCAGCCGCTTTTCTTCGGAATCGACGACACCCCCAGCATTCACATCGGCGGTGGAGCAGTCGGACCAGTAGGTCAGCTTGCGCCGATCCTCGATCGGGAAATCGAACAGGGTGGTCAGCATCAGGGTGGTCAGCTCGATGGAGACATGCTGCACCCAGTCGAAGGTCTCGTTCCGCGGCAGCCCGTCCAGCACTTTGCAGACGCGCTCGCGGATGATGGACGACATGTTGTTCAGGTTGGCGGGCGCAACGATCGGGCTGACAACCTTGCGCTGCTCATCGTGGCGCGGCGGATCCATCGAGATGAAACTGGAGCGCCGGTACTGCATCGGCCGGTCGGTGATCGAAATGCCGCCGCGCTTCGCTTCCGAGGAGTAGATCTCCGGATGCGTCTCGACATGCATGATGTCCTTGAATTTCGTCACTGACCAAAACGACCCATACCTTCCGTCCTTGCGGTAATGCACGGGCGCTTCCCGCCGCAACCGCTCAAAATACGGATGGTAGATGTCGTCCTGGTAAAGCTTCGGGTCGCTGACATCGATGCTGTCGAGCGGCATCGAATACGCTTCCGAGACGGGATCGAGATGGACCGGCGCGTTCATCGGCGGAACTCCCTCACGAAAAAATCAGTGTTGCCGCTCAATGCTGCCCCTCTGGCATGCGCACAACCAGACCATGTAGGTCCTCGGTGACCGTGATTTGGCACGACAGCCGGGAGTCCGGTTGGGTGACGGCGGCAAAGCTGAGCATGCTGGCTTCCTGGGAACCGGCGGCGGGCAGGCCTACCCGATCAAGCCAGGCGGCGTCGATATAGACATGGCACGTGGCGCAGGCGCATTCGCCGCCGCAATCCGCGTCGATGCCGGGGACATTGTTGTCCACGGCGCCTTCCATGACGGTTTTGCCGGCGGGGACTTCCACCGGATGGGCCGTGCCGTTGTGCTCGATATAGGTGATGGTGGCCATGGACGTTCTCTTATGAGTTTCGTGCGATTAACCAGAATTTTGCCGAGGATGCCAGATTGGTGATCCCGCACGGACACGGTCCGCACCAAGGATCAACCCACGCCGGATCTCACGAGACCCGGACCGGTTCGGCCGCATGTGTCCGGACTATCCTTTAAGGGACACGCGGACCCTATTCGGCCGCGAGCCGGCCCGCTTCTGGCCAATCCTTGATGGACACGCGCCAGTGGATGCGGTCCTGGTCGGGCGGGTAGTCGCCGGCCGCCTTGTGATAGGAACAGCGATTGTCCCAGATCACGATGTCGCCCACAGCCCATTTGTGGCGGTATTCGCCGTCCGGTTGGATCATGTAGGTTTCCAACGCGGCGATCAGGTCATCGCTTTCGGCCTTCTCCGCGCCTTCGATGAAGAGGATTTTGCCAGGGTCGAAATACAGGGATTTGCGCCCGGTTTCCCGGTGAGTGCGGACGATGGCATGCATCGATGGCGGACGGTTGCGATCTTCCGGGTTCAGCAAGGCAGTCGAGTTGCGCCGCCCACCGTATGTGAAACCACCATTCACGCCGTCCAGCCGCTCCTTCAACTTCTGCGGCAGCGTGTTATAGGCCGCGTAGCCGCTGGCAAACAATGTGTCGCCGCCGACGGATGGGATCGCCACGCCGAAAAGCTGGGTCGCCTTGAACGGCTCCACATCATAGGCCCCATCGGTGTGCCAGCCTTCCGCGCCGCGCCGGTAGATCGACTGGTTCAGCTTGCCGTCAGCGTCGAACTTGTTGACACCGAGCAGCGTGATTTCCGGATAGTTCGGATGGCGAGTACTCTTCGACGGATGTGGGGAGATTGTGCCAAAGCGCCGGGAATAGGCCAGGAAATCGTCGATTGTCAGGTCCTGTCCGGTGACCACCATGACGTTGTGGTCCAGCCACGCCTGGTAGATCGGTGCGAAGCTGGAGTCGTCGAGCTTCCTGACATCGACGCCCGATACCTGGACCCCAATCTGCGCGCCCATGCGGCGAATTTGAACCATGGCGTTTCCTCCCACCTTGAAGCGTGGTGCTACCGAGGGGTAGCTGATTCGTTCCCGGTGCTTTAGTCAAGTCCGGGTGAAGATCCGTGCACGTAGCACGCGATCTGTCCGGCGTAGGAAGCCATTGGCATCCGGATCGACGCTCCGCGCGGCGACCCCGGGGGGATGACGGTACCGCCTTTGAGGACGCCGCCCAGGCCTTCGATATGGGCTGATGCCCAATCGGAGAGGTTGCAGAGCCTGCGCTTTCAGACCTTGCCGCCCTCGCGGTAGCTTTCGCGCAGCAGGATGGCGGGCGGTGAGTGCCGGTTGGGGACGGCCTCGATATACACGGGAGAATAAAGCCATAAGCCGGCCCTCGGTACAAGTCTCAATACTTCCATTACACGGCTGCATTCGAGAGAGGTTTCAGGAACACATTCAAATCTTTCAAGGGTTTGATGCACCCGCAAATGGGAAGCTCGGGCTATAGGTTCGTCGGGTGTGGTCCATGCAAAATTCGTATATCCACATTTTTGCCCGTCTTACGGGATCGGAGCCAAGGTAAGGTCTGTGTGGCCGCGGATGGCGGAGAAATCGAGCGCTCGCATCTCCATCTGTATCCAGTCATGGAAGGCTTTCACATTCTTCCTGCCCTCATTCCCCCTTGGACAGACAAAGTAGAATGCTCGACTTGACTTCAATTCCAGGTCAAAAGGCGCCACCAGACGCCCGCTGCGCAGATCGTCATGCGCCAGGACGACATGGGCCAGCAGCATCCCCGCCCCCTCCACCGCCGCATCCAAAGCGTGGTCCGCACTGTTCAACCGCAGCCCCCGCTCCAGATCCACCCCAGTCACACCCGCGGCCTCCAGCCAATCAGCCCAGCTCGGCACACCCACGCGCCCGGTCAGCATGTCATCATGGATCAGCGGCACGTGACGCATATCCTCCGGCTTGGTGATCCCGCCGACCTGTTGCAGCAAACGAGGGCTGCACACCGGAATGAACGACAGATCGATCAGCTTCTCGGCCAGCAAACCAGGGTCCGGTGGATGATCGACCGGCAGGTTGCGGATGGCCACGTCCACCCCGTCCAGATCGAAACGCGCGAAGGCCAGCGAAGACGAGATCCTTGCGTCGATCTCCGGATGGGCGAACAGGAACCGATACAGCCGTGGCGCGAGCCATTTCGCGGTAAACCCAGGCGGCGTGCTGATCACCAGGACTCGGCTGTTGCCCTGCGTATCAAGCGCCGCAACCGCCTGTCTGATCTGCGTGAACCCGCTCTGCAGGCCGGGGTAAAGCAGCCGTCCGGCCTCGGTCAGCGCCACCGCCCGGGGGAGCCGCTGAAACAGCGAAACCGACAGGAATTCCTCAAGCGTGCGGATCTGGTGGCTTAACGCGCCGGGCGTGACGTGCAGTTCCCGCGCCGCCTTGGTCAGGCTGAGATGGCGTGCCGCCGCTTCGAACGCGCGAAGGGCATTCAGCGGCGGCAGTGGCCTGTTCATGAGATAGTCTCAATCGTCGGGTGAGATAACTTCCGTTGAGACATTGCTACAAGGTCCATATCTCTGATGTCGGCAAATAGAATGATGAGGAGTTCTAAAATGTCAACACATCAGCCCGCCCTGACCTGGCCGCTCACGTCCGAGCAAATGGCCCTGATTCGTCGTAAGGCGGCGCTCGAACGGGCCGCGGTCGTTGCCCAATTCGGGCGCGGCATTGCGCGGACCGTGAAGCGCCTGTTCCGGCATCGGCCGACCCGCGCCCCGATCGGGCATATCGCTCGCCAAGGCAGTTGATCGCCGGCCAAGGCAGGGACTCAGGCGACGGCGGCCGTGTCCTCCCGGATCATCGCGGCACCTTTTTCGCCGATCATGATCGTCGGAGCGTTGGTATTGCCCGTGGTCAGGGTGGGCATGACCGAAGCGTCGATCACCCGCAATCCGTCGATCCCATGCACGCGCAGGCGGGAGTCCACGACGGCATTCACCCCGTCACCCATCCGGCAGGTGCCGACGGGGTGATAGATCGTGGTGCCGAATTTGCGGCAGTAGTCCAGCAACGCGTCGTCGGTCCGCACGTCCGGCCCCGGTAAGGTTTCCACGACGCTGTGCTGCGCAATGGCGGGCGCGGCGAAAATCCGGCGGGCAAGGTCCATCCCGGCGAGCAGGACCCGCCCGTCCGCGGGATCGGACATGTAGTTTGGCTGGATATCCGGCGACACGGTTGGGTCGGACGTCGTGGCCATGATCGTGCCGCGGCTGTCGGGACGCACCGGGCAGATCGCCACGGTCATGCCGCCCTCCTGCTCCAGCGTACCGAACTTGCCCATGTCGTAGCTGGCTGGGGTAAACAGCAGTTGAAGGTCCGGACTGGCCAGTTCGGGCCGCGAGCGACAGAACACCTGCGCCGTGGTCACGCCAAAGGTCAGCGCGCCATTGCCGGCCAGAAAGAAGCGCGCGACTTCCCCCACCAACCGGATGCCGCGTGATAACTGGTTGATCGAGATCGAATTCTTCACCCGATGCGAAATGCGGGAGACATAGTGATCCTGCAGATTGGCGCCCACGCCGCGCAGGTCATGCACCACGGGCACGCCGATGGATTGCAGATGTTCGGCCGGCCCGACTCCGGAAATTTGCAGCAGATGCGGGGAATTGACCGCCCCGCCGGATAGAATCACCTCCCGCGCCGCGCGCGCGACGACGGTCTTGCCGCGTTGGCGGAATTCCACGCCGGTACAGCGCTTGCCGTCGAACAGTAGCCGAGACGCCAGGGCCTCGGTTTCCACCTGAAGGTTGGGGCGGCCACTGGCTTCCTTCAGAAATGTCTGCGCTGTCGACCCACGCCATTTGCCCTTGCGCGTCATCTGCGAGTAGCCGACGCCTTCCTGCTTGCGTCCGTTCAGGTCCTTACTGAACGGAAATCCCGCCTCCTGCGCCGCTTTGATGAACTGATGGGTCAGCGGCAGAATCGTCCGATAGTCCTCGACTTTCAGGGGCCCGCCCTGACCGCGGAATTCCGCCTCTCCACCCTGCTTGTAGTCTTCCGACTTGCGGAAGAATGGCAGCACGTCGTCGAAGCTCCAGCCCCGGCAGCCCATCTGCGCCCAGCCGTCGAAATCGGCGGGATTGCCACGCACATACAGCATGCCGTTGATGGAGCTTGATCCGCCCAGGGTCTTCCCGCGCGGCCAATGGATGCGCCGTTCGCCGCCGGGCGCCGCGGCGCTGTAGTTCCAGTTGACCACCGGATGGGCCAGCAATTTCAGAACGCCAGCCGGGATATGGATCCAGGGCAGCGTGTCGCGCGGCCCGGCTTCCAACAGAATGACCTTGGCGCCGGTTTCCGACAGGCGAGCCGCCACCACGCAGCCGGCGGAACCGGCACCCACGACGATATAATCAGCGTCCATCAATTCTTCCCCCGCGTCCCCGTGTCATGATGTCACATCGGTCCGCCGGGGTGAAATTCGCGGATACCGACTCAGAGCCGGGCGGGCAGCGCATCGAGAATGAGTTGCCCGAACATCGTCATTTCCGGGCTGGTCTCCGCATATCTATCGATGGTCGTCAGGATGCGCTGCGTGGTTGCCGCGTCCGGCATCCCCTCGGACGCGATGGGAGGCAACCGAGCCACGATGTCCGGCGCGGCGGCGCGGGCGGCGGCACGGAAAGCGGCGCGGGCCGCATTGGTCTCAGGGGAACCAAACCGTGGCGCCAGTTCGTCGGCCAGCCATGCCAGGGCACCCGGCCAGTGCGCCAATTGCCGATACAATGCCGGGACGAAGGGCTTGCCATCCACCTCGGTCACAAACCGCATCAACAGGGCGCGCGTGCTGGTGTCTTGCGTCAGAGGATCCACATTGCCCAGCATCGGCGCCAGCATCGCCGGTGGCGTCCAAGCTCCGGAAAATCCGCTGCCGGACGGCCGAGTGCCGGTCAGCAGCAGCGCCAGGCTCGCTCCGGTCATCAAATTGACCGGTGATACGCGCACGAAATTCTCGGCGACGTTGCGGACCGCGGCCAGGCCGGCGGCATCGATCCCCCAGGCGTTCAGGGCATTTGATGAGAGAGGCCGAGCGGAGGGGATGCGAACGTTGCGGGCGAGGCGCCAACCGGTTTCGGATATCGTGCCGGACGCGAGCGCGGGCCGTATTGCATCCCAGGCCCATTCCAACGCGCCCGGCATGGTGGCCACGTAGCGTTGAAGCGACGACACATAGGGAACGCCGGAAAACCGTCGAATTTCCTCGTAAATCTCCGCGATCCGACCGGTCGCACGGTCTTCCGGCAGTTCGGCCAGCAATTGTTGCGGGTTGGTGGACATACCGAGCCCTCATTTCAGCTATGCGCCAGTTTCGTACAGGAGATCGGGGCCCTTGTCGCCCCGTCCGGTTTGCGGTGCGGCACCCCCTTGCCCCAATGCAGACATGCGCGATGATAGGCGACATGAGCGGGCGGGGTTCGGCATGAAGGCAACCACGATGACACCGGCAGACACCACCATCTTCCACAACCCGAAATGCGGCACCTCCCGCAAGGTGCTCGGCATTCTTCGCGACTCAGGGCGGGAGCCGCGGGTGATCGAGTATCTGAAAACCCCGCCGACCCGCGCCGAATTGACCGCACTGCTGGCGAAACTGGGCATCGGCCCAAGGGCGCTGTTGCGGAAGAAGGAAGCGGCCTACGCCCAACTGGACCTGGGGAACCCGGCCCATAGCGACGATGTGGTGATCGACGCGATCCTCGCCAATCCGATTCTCATGGAACGCCCGATCGTCGTGACACCAATCGGCGCCCGGGTTTGCCGCCCGCCCGAACGCTTGCAGGACATTCTGGGCTGACCGCGTTCATTCCCGTTCCAGGAGTCCCCAATGGCGCCTCGCCCTGATTCGGTCGTTTCCGACCGGACAATGCCGTCCCAGACCCGCGTCGTGATCGTCGGCGGCGGCATCATCGGGGTCTGCACCGCGTTCTTCCTGGCGCAGAAAGGCATCCCGGTTGTACTGTGCGAAAAGGGCCACATTGCCGGCGAGCAATCCAGCCGCAACTGGGGCTGGTGTCGCAAGATGGGGCGGGATCCACGCGAAATCCCGCTCGCCATCGAGGCGCTGCGACTATGGGCCGAGATGAACACCCTGACAGGAGCCGAAACCGGCTTTCGGCGCACTGGCATCGTCTATCTCTGCCGCGAACCCAAGGACCTGGAAAAACGCGAGGCCTGGCTCGAACAGGCCGCGCGTCCCTATCAGTTGGATAGCCGCCTGTTGACCCGAGACCAGATGGCGCGCGTGCTGCCGGGCTTGGCCGGGACCTGGGCCGGGGCGTTGTTTACCCCCAGCGACGGGCGAGCCGAACCGACGCGCGCGGCACCCGCCATCGCGCGGGCGGCCCAGCGCTTGGGGGCAACGATCCTGACCAACTGCGCGGTCCGTGGCGTCGAGACGTCGGGCGGACGCATCACCGGAGTGATCACGGAAAACGGCCGCATCGCGTGCGACAATGTCGTGCTGGCCGGGGGCGTCTGGTCCCGCCTGTTCTGCGCCAACATGGATCTGCGCCTGCCGCAACTGAAGGTCCTGTCCTCGGTGATGCGGACCGAGCCCCTGCAAGGCGGCCCGGAAACCGCGGCCAGCGGCGGCGGCTTCGCCCTGCGCAAGCGCCTGGATGGGGGCTACACAATCGCGAGTTGGACCGCCAATGTCGTCGATATCGTCCCCGACAGTTTCCGTTTCATGCGCGATTTCATGCCCGCCTTGCGCCAGCAGCGCGACAGTCTGCGCATGCGGATCGGCGGAAAATTCATCGAGGAAATGACCCAGCCTCACCACTGGACGCTGGATGCGACAACCCCGTTCGAACGGGTACGAACCCTGGACCCGGCCCCCCACGGTCCGATGCTGGACGATGCCCGCGCGAAACTGATCGAGGCATTCCCGGTCTTTCACGGCATGCGCGAGGCCGAGCGTTGGGGCGGTGCCATCGATGTGACGCCCGACGCCGTACCGGTGATCTCTCCGGTAGAGACGGTGCCAGGGTTTTTTATAGCGACAGGCTTCACCGGCCACGGTTTTGGGATCGCGCCCGGTGCCGGTCGCCTGATGGCGGAGTTGGTCACGGGCGAGACTCCGGTGGTCGATCCCGCTCCATTCCGCTACAGCCGGTTCACTGATGGGTCGCGTCCGCGCCCCTCGCCTTTGGCATAGGATGTTTGGCGTCATGGCCCCAATATTTCCCACAACCCGCCTTCGCCGGCTGCGTTCCAACCCGGCGCTGCGGGACATGATGCAGGAGACCACGGTTTCCCTGAACGACCTGATCTATCCGATCTTCGTCGAGGAGGAGCTGGAAGATTTTGCCCCGGTGGAGAGCATGCCGGGCATCCATCGTATCCCCGAGCGCAAGCTGGGCGCGGCGATCAAGGAAATCTCGGCCGCCGGGATCAAGGCGGTGATGACCTTCGGTGTCAGCCGCCACAAGGACGATACCGGCAGCGATTCCTGGAATGAGAACGGATTGCTGTCCCGCATGATCAAACGGGCCAAGGATGCGGCACCCGAACTGCTGGTGATCTCCGACACCTGCTTCTGCGAATACACCGATCACGGCCATTGCGGCGTGATCCATAACGGGCATGTGCACAACGATCACACGATCGAGAATCTGGGGCGGCAATCGGTCGTCGCGGCGCGCGCCGGCGCGGATATGATCGCTCCGTCAGCCATGATGGACGGGCAGGTCGCGGCGATCCGTTCGTCTCTGGACGGCGCCGGTTTTTCCAACCTGCCGATCATGGCCTATTCGAGCAAGTTCGCCTCCGCCTTTTACGGCCCGTTCCGGGCGGCGGCCGGATGCGACCTTCAGGGCGACCGCAAGGAATACCAGATGAACCCGCTGAATGGGCGGGAAGCACTGCGCGAGTCGATCCTCGATGAGGCCGAGGGCGCCGATATCCTGATGGTGAAGCCGGCGCTGCCATATCTGGACGTGCTGTCTCAGATCCGCCAGCGGAGCCTGCTGCCGATCGCGGCGTATCAGGTGAGCGGGGAATACGCGATGATCAAATTCGCCGCGCAGGCCGATGCGATCGACGAACATCGTGTGGTGCGGGAGACGTTGGGCGGCATCAAACGCGCCGGGGCCGATCTGATCATGACGTATTTCGCGATGGATATCGCCCGTCAGGGGTTTTGAGCGGATCGGCGGACCTCGGAGCGACAAAGGGGGGACATCCAAGTGTCGGCTGCCCCGTCAACATGTCCGGTTTCCGTACCGCGGCGTGGGTGGCATTGGCGATATAGAAGCGGAGACCCGCCAGATGTGCGAAAACGTGAAGCCCGCGGTCGAGACGCTCCCGGCACGATGACGGATATCTGCCGTGTCGATGTTTACGTAAAGGACACGCGCTGGTTCGACACGGTCCATCGCGTCCGCCCGGCATATTTCCCCGATCCGCCTCCCGCCTCGACGATGGTGGAGGTCGTCGGGTTCACCCATCCCGACTACCTGATCGAGACGAACGCGAGCGCCGTTCTGCCGGAAATATAGAGCATGGATCGAGGCTCTCCAGAAGCGTCAGCGCCGGGTATCCCGATCGGGGCATTGGCCACGGACGGCCGAACCGTAACGCTTTTCACCCCGCCGGTGCCCCTGCCTCCGGACAAGGCGTTGGGGTTTCGTGAATTTTTGCGTGCCCTGCGCACCAACGCGCTGACCATTTGGCCGCGGGACGCCTATCGCCAGGACAGTTCCGTCCGCCATCTTCTCGGGCGCAACACCGTCCTGCTGAATACCCCGGACGCGATCCATCATGTGCTGGTGGATAACCACGCCAATTACCGGCGGTCCCGTGCCTCGGTCCGGCTGCTGCGTCCAATCACCGGCCAGGGGCTGTTACTGAGCCACGGCGAAAGCTGGAAACTGCAACGCCGGACCATTGCACCGTCGCTCGCCCCGCGCGTGATGCCAATTCTGGCGCGCCATATCGCCTTGGCGACCCAGGACGCGATCGATGCTCTGGCAGCCGAGACCGATCGGTCGGTGAACCTGCTGGCGGCGCTGCGGTCCCTGGCCCTGGATGTCGCTGGTCGCTCGATGTTTTCGCTGGAAATGCGCCAGCATGGACCGTCGATGCGCGGGCTGCTGCGAGAATTCGCCGAACGATATGCACAGCCGTATCTGTTCGACATGTTGCTGCCGCCGTCGATCCCGACCTTCCGCGACTTGGGCCGGCGCCGGTTCCAGGCCAAATGGATGCGCCTGATCGAGGACATCCTGCGGCAGCGGCTCGCCGAACCGGAGGTGGAAACGCCCCGCGACCTGTTCGACCTGCTGCGGGCCGCGCGTGATCCGGAAACCGGCGCCGGGTTCTCCCCCGCCGAGTTGCGCGATCAGGTCGCCACCATGATCCTGGCCGGGCATGAAACATCCGCCGTCGCGTTGTTTTGGGCACTGACCTTGCTGGCCCAGGTGCCGGACGAACAGGACAAGGTGGCGCGTGAGGCGGATCTCGTCGATCTGAGCCCGGACAGGGTGTCCGCTGCGATGCCTCACCTGCCGCGGACGAGGGCCGTGGTGAACGAGGCATTGCGGCTGTATCCACCGGCATTCACCCTGGTGCGGGAGGCGATCGGGCCAGATCGGATCGGCGATATTGTCTTGCGTCGAAACGACGTGGTGATGATCGCGCCCTGGGTGCTGCATCGGCATGAGGCCCTGTGGGATCGGCCCAACAGCTTCGATCCGTCGCGCTTCATGCCGAATGCGCCGCCTCCGCCACGGTTTGCCTATCTGCCGTTCGGTGCCGGTCCACGGATATGTGTCGGCGCGCAGTTCGCGCTGACCGAGGCCGTGGTCATGCTGGCATCCATCTGCAAGCGATTCCATGTCTCGCTGATCGACGATCGACCGGTCCTGCCAGTGGCGATCATCACGACTCAGCCGGACCACATGCCCCAATTCCGGCTGCGCACGCGCTGAGCGCGATTCCTCGGTTCGGCGCCGGGTTGCCGGACCCGCAGACCCGCGTCAGGCGGCTGACACGTTGCTCGCGTGATCCATCCGGAAGCTGGCTTCGATGTGTTCCGCCAGCGCATCGGCGACGGGCTGCTGGGGGCCACGAGCCTTCAGCATCAGGATTCCGAAATCGGGTAGGGATGGCAATCCCTCATCCGGGCGCATCGGCCGTAGACCCGCGGGCAGCGCGGTTATCGCACAGACGGTAACGGCCAACCCAGCCAGGACAGGCGCGTGTGTGCCAACCTGGGTCCCCGACAGATAGGCGACACGGTACCGACGGCCCGCCTTGTCTAGCGCGGCCAGAGCTGCTTCCCGCCAACTGCAGTCCTGGTGCGCCAGAGCCAGTGGCAGCGGGTCCTGCCGATGTGGGGCGTAGCGCAGCGACGTGATCCAGGACAGCTTGCCGCGCCAGAGTGACACGGACGGCCAATCCCGTGGCTCATTGCCGGCCGACACCAGGGTCAGGTCCAGCTCCCCAGCCTTCAGGCGCTCCACAAGATCGGTGGACGAGGCGCAAAGGACATCGACCTGAACGGCGGGATGGGTTTCGGCAAAGCGCTGCAGGATGGGCGGCAAGTGGGACAGCGCGTAGTCGTCCGGCGTGCCCAGGCGAACCGTGCCGGCCAGTTGCGGGGACCGGAACGTGGCGAGGACTTCGTCGTTCAGCGCCAGGATTTCGCGGGCACGCGACAGCAGATAACGGCCATGCGGGGTCAGGTCGATGGAGCCGCCCTTGCCGCGGCTGAGCACACGCTGGCCGAGCACGTCCTCCAACCGTTTGACTTGCATGGAAACGGCGGATTGGGTGCGTCCGATGCGGAGCGCGGCCTGGGTGAAGCTGTGCCCGTCGGCGATTAGCACGAAGGCGCGCAGCAATTCGGGGTCGAGAGCCTGAAGCGGTGCCATGGTCATGAAAATGATTGATGACTCTCATCAATGCAATTCGTTTTACTGATTTCAGCCGTTTCCTCAGATTGTCGGTCTCATGGCCGGACTGAAGGAGGCCCCATGTTCGACAATGCGCAACCCAACCTGACCTCACCCGCGTCCCATGCCGGTCGTTGGCAGAAACTGCCCGATGCCGTGCGCGTCCTGATCCGCAACGCGACGTCCCGGCGCCAGTTGCGCGATATGGAACCGAGGATGTTGGACGATATCGGGATTACCCGCGCGGAGGCTTTGGCGGAGGCTGCCCGGGCCCCATGGCAGCGTGGTCGCGGCATCCGGGCTGGCTTCTATCGGCCTGGCATCGGGGTCGGCCCGTGGTTGATGCCGTGGCGCCTGTTCGGGGGAGGCGTGTTTGCACGTCGCCCGCCAGGCTGACGCGGCGCTCGCTGCTCATATCGGTCGGCTCTATCGTCTACCGGTATGCGCGCAGGGGGGGGGCGGTCCAGGAGGCTGTGTATGCCTGTATTCCTGTGCGGTGCCATGTGGTTCGACTCTGTCCCGATTCGCGGTGTTGCGATGGGCAGCGCCTATGATTTCGGTTCGCTGCGGGCTGATCCGCCTGTAGCTTGGGCAATGGTCGGCGCCTCCGGTTTGCTCGGGGAGCCAGTGTCGTCATCGAACAGAATCCGGTTTGCCGCGCCTTCCATGTCGTCATATTGCCCATCGCGCAACGACCACAGAAACAGCGCCAGAGCCGAACCGCCTAGCACCAGGCTGCCAGCCAGCAAATACAGAATGACGGTCATGGGCGGCCTCGGGCACGGAAGCTGTTTACCATGACCAGCAACGACGATCCTGACATCGCCGCCGCGGCCAACCAGGGCGTGACCCACCCCAGCACGGCCAAAGGCACCGTCAGGATGTTATACCCGATGGATATGGCAAGGTTTTGCCGCATCAGCTTCTGCGCCAGACGGGCCGTCCGCACCGAAACCACCACGGGACCGAGATTGCGTCCCTGAAACACCAGATCGGCCAGTGTCTGACTGACATCCGCGGCCGACGACGGCGACATCGACACATGCGCGGCCGCCAAGGCGGCGCTGTCGTTCAACCCATCCCCCACCATCAACGCATGACGGCCGGATCGCGCGAGATTTTCCATCACATCGACTTTCTCGACCGGCGAGCAGCCAGCGCGCCAGTCGCCGATCCCGAGTTCCGCGGCGATGCGCGCCACCGCTGGCTCCCGATCGCCCGAGAGAATTTGGATCGCAAGACCCATCGCTCGCAGCCTTGCCACCGTCTCAACGGCGTCGGCTCGGAGACGCTCGTCGAAGGCGAAGCGGACCGGGGCGTGCCCTGGCCGTGTCAGCCAAAGTTCCGGCGTCGCCGACAGTTCTCCAACCTTGATCTCGCAAAACCCTCGGCTGCCCAGCCGGACCAAGCCCGCAGCCAGTCCCTGACCGGGATGTTCCACCACATCGGCGGCCGGCACGACCGGCCCGGAGGCGGCAACCAAGGATCGGGCCAAGGGATGGCGGCTGGCAACCGCGAGGGACGCTGCCAGACGCAGTGCCTCCGGATCGATTCCGTCAGCGGTCAGGCAGAGGGTGGGTTCCGTCAACGTGCCCGTCTTGTCGAAGACGACGGTGTCCACTTCCGCCAGACGCTCCAGAGCGGTCGGGGACTTCAGCAAGATGCCCGTCCGGAACAGGCGCGATGTGGCGATGACCTGTACCGTCGGCACCGCCAAAGCCAGCGCGCAAGGACAGGTGATGATCAACACAGCCGCCGCGATCAGCAGCGATTGGTTCAGGGGCGCATCCATTCCGAGATACCAACCCAGGAACGTCAGCAGCGCCGCCACATGTACGGCGGGGGCATAACGGCGCGCGACACGGTCGGCCAGCACGACAAAGCGGCTTCGACGCGACTCGGCCGCCTCGATCAGTCGTACGTACTCGGCCAGCAACGTGGCGCCGCCTGTGGCCGTGGCGCGAATGGTTAGTGCGCCGCCCAGATTGAGCGTTCCGGCAAACACTTGCGTGCCGGGGGCAGCCGCGATCGGCATGCTTTCGCCGGTGACGAGGCTTGCATCGACGGAGGACGTGCCGGTTTCCACCACCCCATCGACGCCAACGCGCTCGCCCGCGCCGACCAGGACCCGGTCGTTGACCATCACGGCCTGTTGCGGCCGGCGGATCGTCGTGCCGTCTGGCTGCAACACGGCGGCATCGGTGGCGCGCCAGGTCAGCAATTGCTCCGCGATGGCGCGAACCTGGCCGCGCGCGCGATGGTCCAGAACCCGGCCGATCAGCAGGAAGAACAGCAACGTAATGGCAGAGTCAAAATAGGTATGCTGGCCGTGCGACAGACTTTCCCAAAGGCTCATGGCGCTGACCAGGATCACCCCGACGCTGATCGGGACATCCATATTGGTCCGGCCTTGGCGCAGCGCGGCGGCGGCGGACCGGAAGAACGGACGGCCGGCATAGGCGATGGCGGGAAGAGCGATCAGCGCGGAGACCCAGTGCAACAGATCGCGCGTGGCCGGCCCCATGCTATCGAGCCACCCTGCGGCCTCCCCCGCCCAGATGCCGATTGAAATCAGCATCACATTGCCGGCCGCGAACCCCGCGACAGCCAAGGCCCGCATCAGCCCCTGTCCGGTCGCATCGTTGGCCGCCGCGAGTGCCTTGCTGTCGAAGGGCACGAGCCGATACCCAAGGCTTTCCACCCGATCGATCAGGTGTTGCGCCTGCTCGACGCCGCCGCGCCACACCAGTTTCAGGCGGCGGGAGGTCATGTTGACCCGGCCGACCTCGACACCCGTTTCGCGCGCCAGCACGGACTCGATCAGCCAGACGCAGGCGCCGCATTGCAGTCCGTCAACCGCCAGCGTCAGTTCGTGGGAGCCGTCCGGCGTCGTGGCGATATACCGAACCAGGTCCCAACGGTCGGTGACTTCCGGTCGGGGCGGGCGCTTTGCCGGGTCCAACAGGCGTTGCCTGTAGTAGGTGCCCAGGCCGAGGCCCTGGATGGTTTCAAAAGCAACCGCACAGCCCGAGCAGCAGAATCGTCGTTCGGCCGTGGCCGGCTGCCCGCAATGCGCGCAGAGCGGGAGTGTGGCCGGAGTGGAGGGAACCGCGGAACCTTGTGTCCCCTCCCCGGCCAGCACCAGGGTTGTCACGACGCTGAGACCCCACGCGCCATCACGGCACGATAATCCGCCTTGTCGTCATCAGTTCGCGGCTCTGGCTGGTGACCGTCAGCATCAGGTCCCACTGCCCCTGCGTTGCCAGTGGCGTATCCGCGACATACCGCCCGTTGCCGGCATGCTCGAACCGCAGGTCGGTATCCTGCGGATCGCCGACAGGACGGCGCGCCACCGCCACAACACGCGGGTTGACCAGCGGTGTGCCGCCGGCGGAGGCGGTCAGTCGAACAGTTGGGCGGGACGTCGCGTCAACTTCAGTCACGATGGTCCAACCCAGTGCGGCCTGTGCCTGGACTCGGTCAATCACCTTGTTGTACCGGTTCGACAAGTCGAATCCGTCCCGACCCGCCTTGCCGGGAAACGTCTGCAGCGCCGAAAAGACCATGCCGGCATTGACCGCGACCACCACTGTCATGCCAGCGACGATGGCCCAGGGGAAAAGGTTCCAGACCGACTTGGTTGCAGAACGATCGCGCATGTCCGTTACCTCTTGCCTTCGGTGTTTGGTCCCATGAACAGGGACCGATACACGGTCTGTTCCCCCGACACGGTGTTGCGCAGGGAGAAGTCGATCGGTTGCGTCCCGTCGGCCAGAGTCGTCGGCTGGCCGGTCACATAGACCCGGAACGTGCCGACCTCGTCCGCCTTCACCGGCAGCCCCAGGGTCGCGGCCGGGCCAAGGCCTTCATCGGCTTCCGTCAGGATGGCACCGAACAGCCCCTGCGTCGTGAGTTCGAACGTCACCGGCACATGTGCCTTGTTGATGATCTTGATCGTGTACCCATTGCGGAGGTTGCCGTCGGCCAGGCGCACGAACAACGGCGCGCGATCATGCTGCACCGACAATCCGATCCCAGGGCGCAAGGCAAGCGCCACGACCATGACCACCGCCGCCAGGACCAATGCCGACAGATAGATGACGGTGCGGGCCCGCAGCAGTCGGAATGGCGTATGCGTGCCCGCCGCCTTGGCCGCCTGATCCGCCAGGGTGTCCCAGGTGATCAGCCCGGCCGGACGCCCGGTCCTCTCCATTACGTGGTTACACGCATCGACACAGAGGCCGCAGTTGATGCATTCGAGTTGGATACCGTCTCGAATATCGATCCCGGTGGGGCAAACGGTGACGCAGGCCCCGCAATCGACGCAGTCCCCGGCAGGAACGGCATTCGCGGCCCGCTTGCCTCGGGTACGGGGTTCGCCTCGCCAACCCTGATAGGTGACGGTCAGGCTGTGTTCGTCCAGCATCGCGGACTGAAAGCGCGGCCACGGGCACATATAGGTGCACACCTGCTCGCGCGCCCAACCGGCCAACAGATAGGTCGTCGCGGTGAACAGGAAGGTAAAGAAATAGACCTCGGTCGACGCAACGCCGGTCCAGAACTGCACCGTGACCGTTGGGGCATCGACGTAATACATGATCCACGCACCGCCGGTCCAAAAGGCGATACCCAGCCACAATATATGCTTTGCCGCCTTGCGTGCCGCCGAATTGAGCGTCAGAGGCGCGGCATCGCGTTTCATCCGCTCATTGCGGTCGCCTTCGATCAGGCGTTCGACCCACATGAACAGGTCCGTCCATACGGTCTGCGGACAGGTGTAGCCACACCATACCCGCCCGGCGAGGCTGGTGACCAGAAACAGCGCCACGGCCCCCATGATCAGCAGACCGGTCAGGTAGTAGATATCCTGCGGCCAGAATTCCAGATTGAAGAAGTAAAACCGCTCCCGCGAGATATCCAGCAGCACTGCCTGGTTCGGCTGCTTGACCCCGCGCTCCCAGCGCAACCACGGCAAGAGGTAGTAAAGGCCGAGGCAGCCGATCAACACCGCCCATTTGAACCGCCGCACGGGTCCCGTAACCGATTTCGGGTAGACCCGAACGCGGTTGGCAAAAAGATGCTCGCCCGCCTCTTCCTGCTGCAGTTGCCGCTGACGCTCGATATGGGACACGGTCTGACCTACTCCCCGCCGCCCATGCCGTGCACATAGAGTGTCAGAGCCTTGATCGTGCCCTCATCCAGGCGGACGTTCCAGGCTGGCATCACGCCGAGCCGGGGGTTGTTGATCTGTGCGATGACGGAAGGCAGATCGCTGCCGTAAAGATGCGCACGGGATGCCAGTCGTGGGGCGCCGAGTTCCCGGTTGCCTTCGGCGTTGGGGCCGTGGCAGACGGCACAGTTCTCGACAAAGAGCGCGGCCCCGGCCTTGGTGTCCTTGCCCGCGACGGGCGTGCCGTAAAGCGTCATGACATATTCCGCGACGGCCTGGATTTCGGCCGGCTTCAACATGGCGTCGACCCCGAACCGAGGCATCGGACCCTGTCGTGCGTTCTCATGCGCGGAACGGATTCCGAAGGTGAGCGTCTTCTGGATGTCGTCCAGGGTGCCCCCCCAGATCCAATTGCCCGCTGCCAGCGCGGGATATCCTGGATTGCCGCCACCACCGGCCCCGTGACAGGGCTGGCAGTTTTCCGCGAAGGCGATGCGACCGGCGGTCTGCGCAATCGCCACCAGTTGCGGGTCCTTGCGGATATCCGCGTAGGACATCGCCTTGATCCGATCCATGTGCACGGCACGTTGTTTGGCCACCGCCGCGACATCCGCGTTGACCGCGTCACGGGTGGAATAGCCCAGGACACCGCGAAAATACGTGTTGAACCACGGCACCGACGGATACAGCACGAAATAGACGGCGGACCACACCATCGTGGCGTACAGAATATAGACCCACCATTTCGGCAGTGGTTGGTTGAGCTCCTTCAGTCCATCCCACTCATGCCCCGTGGTCATGTGGCCGCTGATGGAGTCCTTTTCGATCTTGGTCGGCACAGTGGCTTCTCCTCAGCGATCGTCTTCAAGGGGGATGCGGCTGTCACGCTCGAACCGGGACTTGCGTCCGGGCCAGAACGTGGTGACGACGATCATTACGAACACACCGCCCATCAACACGACGGAATGGTGCTGTATCCATTGGAGGATGGACATGATCTCGATCATCCGCCGCCCCTATTGCCGGAGGTTTTCGTTGGCGGGATCGGCGAAATCCACCATGGTGCCCAATACCTGAAGGTAGGCGACCAGCGCGTCCATTTCGGTAACCACGCGACCGTCGCCCGGCACCGTGATCGCCTTGGGATAGCGCTTCAACAGGGCCTCGTTATCCGCCGCCGGATCGGCCTGCGCCTTCAGGTCCGCGCCCGCCGCCGCGATCTGCTCGTCTGTATAGGGCACCCCGACCGCCCGCTGCGCTTGCAGGCGCGACACCAGGTCGGTCGTCGATAGCGGCGTTTGGGCCAGGAACCCGTAGCGTGGCATCAGAGATTCCGGCACCACGCCCTGCGGGTTGGTCAGATGCGCATAGTGCCAATCGCTGGAGTATTTGCCGCCCACGCGCGCCAGGTCCGGGCCAATGCGCTTCGATCCCCATTGGAACGGGTGGTCATACATGCTCTCCGCCGCGATCGAGTAATGGCCATAACGCTCCACCTCATCGCGCAGGGCACGCACTTGCTGGCTATGGCAGGCGTAGCACCCCTCCCGAATGTATATGTCGCGGCCGCGCGATTCGAGCGGAGAGTAGGCGCGCACGCCCTTCACATGCTCCACGGTCGTCTCGATCGTGAACAGAGGAATGATTTCCACTAGGCCGCCGACCGAAATCGTCAGCAAGGTGAACACGAGCAGAAGGAAGCTGTTCTTCTCGATGGTTTCATGACGGATGAACATTGGCTCAGGCTCCCGCCACGGCCAGACCGTCGGTCGGGACGGCGCGAGGCTCCGTCTCCGGACTGCGAACGGTCTGGATCAGATTGTAGACCATGATCAAGGCTCCCGTCAGGAACAGCAGACCGCCGATCAGACGGATCACGTAGTAGGGGTGCACCGCGCTGACCGATTCGGCGAACGAGTATTGCAGGAAGCCGAACTGGTCGTAGGCGCGCCACATCAGGCCCTGCATGATGCCCGCCACCCACATCGCGGTGATGTAGAAGACGATGCCCAAGGTCGCGATCCAGTAGTGCCAGGACGCGAGGCGGGTGGAATAAAGCCCCTGCCGTTTCCACAACACTGGCACGAGATAGTAGAACGCGCCGAAGGTGATGAAGGCCACCCAACCCAGCGCGCCGGAATGGACATGACCGATGCCCCAGTCGGTATAGTGCGACAGGGCGTTGACCGCCCGGATCGACATCACCGGCCCCTCAAACGTGGACATTCCGTAGAAGCCGACAGCGGTGACGGAAAAGCGCAGACCAGGATCGGTGCGAAGTTTATCCGCCTCCTCGCTGTTTGGAGTGGGTGGTAACGACCCAATCCGGTCTTCCTCAAGTGTTTCTCTGTTCGGTTGGGCGCCGTTTCTCCGTCCCGGCCTGACGATCCAAGGACGCCGGGGATGGCGGCTGTCAAGGATGGCCTCTTGGCC
>CALQHT020000047.1 GCA_943330455.2 Nitrosovibrio sp. Nv4
GGTGCAACCGGTCGGCACGATCCCGATTGAGCGGCCGCGGCGTGAATGCGGGGCGCCGGGGCGAGGACCCAGGTGGGGGGATATTCCTATGGCGGCAGGAGGGCGAATTTAAACCGGACAGCCGTGGGTCAAGCCCGGCAATGACGGTCAGGGCGCGCGCCTGTGGGTTAATCGGCCAATCGGTCGGTACTATCCCCCGCTCAGGCGATCGCGAACGCCGGCAGACGCGCCCAGGCCGGATGACGGAGATTTGTCCGAACCGATGTGCCCTGTTCCGGCGCCAGCGCATTGGTCACCGACATCCACGGCATGCCGCGCGCCCGAAACACATCGGCGAGGGCAGCCATCGTCGCATCGTCACGCCAGACCCATAACCGCTCGACCAGTGGCTCAAAGGTCCGGGTCCATTCCGGACCGGCCGAACGGGCCGGGGAGAACCCCTCGATCAGATCCACGAGTTCCTCGACCGATGCCTCGCGGACGGCGCGTTGCATCTGCTCCTCGCTGAACGCCAAGGTCGTCGCCACGGCGTTGCGGACGCGCCAGTATTCACGCAGTTGTCCCGGATCGTTGCTCATGGCGGTCCCTTATGCGGCGGCGGGTTTGAAATGATCGACATAGACCTGGAAACAATCATGCGTCGGCGCGCGCTTGATGTAGCGTGACTGGTGCTTGACGTAGCCGCGGATGATGTCGTCGCGCCGCGATGTGCGGTTGTGCCGGAACTCCTCCAGGGATGAACTGCAATTGCGCATCACATGCGGATCGTTCTGCCAGTGGCAGGCGGCATAGGTGATTGTGTCCAGCAACTGGTGCCGCTCGGTGGACCGCTCCAGATACGAATCGACCAGGGCGCAGGACCGCGGCGCGTCCTGTGCCAGCACATGGCGCGACAGCACGGGTAGGATATCGCTAATCGCGATCCCGTCGGCCCAGGCGCGGAAGTTCTGTCGCGGCTCCAGATTGGACTTCGGATCGCGCGGCACCATCGCGTTGGACCGGATGGTGTCGTTCATGAAGCGCGCACCCATGAAGATGCCCTTCACCTGATGCGGATTGGTGTGGTCCCGAGTCCAGGACTGCACGACATTCATGTAGTCCAGCGCATGAGTCGGGTGCAGGAACGCGTTCGGATGCTCCAGCACATCGATCAGATAGCGCTGGAAGCAGACCATCACCGCATCGCCCACGTCCAGGATGCCCGCGCCACGCTTGAAGAAGCCCATGATCGCGCCATTGACGTCGAACGGCCCGCCCCAGAGCAGCGCCTCGGTCAGCACATCCAGATCGCGCTCGGTCAGCTTCTTGTCGGACCGCTTCGGGATGGAGGCATAGCCGGGCAGTTCCATCCGGCAGATCGTGTTTATCTCGTTCCACAGCCCGTACAGACGAGGCGAACAGCCCAGATCCGGAACGACCGTGTAGATCAGTTCATGCGAATTGTCCCAGCCGAGGTAATCGGCCATGTCCACCAGAGCGCGTGCCCGCAACGCTTTGTGGCCGATATTCTGGTAGCCGCCGCGATTGATGATCGTGTCCTGCAGGTCGGTGATGCCGGCGAACAGGATGGCGTCCTTCAGCCGCTGCCGGTTTTCCGGGTCCTTCGCCAGACCCAGGAACAACCCGTAGGCCTCCGCCTTGTCGCCCTCCGCGATGGCCCAGTTCATCCGCGCCAGGCGATCGTCGACCGAGCCGCCTTCGATCGGCGCATGGTCCTCGAAATAGATTTTCGGTGGGTTCCAGGCCGGGCCATCGAAGCGATTGGTGTGCTCATCCGGACCGGGGAACTGTCGGTTGCACTGCTCTCCGTCCCGCGCATAATGGCCCGGGAAGGCGCAAGTGACCTGTTCCCACACATTCAGGCCCTGGGGCACGTACCACATCGCCTGGATATTCGGCAGGATGCCGCGCTTGCCGCCGAGTTCCCCCATCAGGGAAATCGCGCCGCGCCAGCCCAGGATCGTGTGATCGTAGTTCACACCGCGCATCTCCCCGTTCGGCAGGCGCATCAGATGGGAGGGAACCTGGACATAGGGCGCCGCCGCGGCGACCGCTTCCTTGATCATGTCCTTGAGCGGCCGATCCTCCTCGGTCACCAGACGGCAGAACGTGGTCGTCGCATCCCGATACCGGACGCCCTGAATTTCGTCCCGGAGTCGGTCGACTGTCGCGGTTCCTTGAGCCAGCATCGTTGATACCCCCCCTCCTCAAATCGGCCTGACGGCAGAACGCCGATGCGCAAGCCGCCGAGTGTCTCTGGTGAAGTCTCCGATCGGTTCCGCCGCGTGTCCTTGATCCAGATCAAGGATCCGGGTCTGGGTTTGCCTTGGCCTTTCGGGCGTCACCGCTGGCCCCGTCGCCGCGGGGGAAAACCCGCCCCAATCGGTCGGCACAAAACCATGCCGGGTGCGGTTACAGAACGGCGCGAGGATGGTAACATTCTGCCAGGAAGCCGAGCGCTGGAGGTGCTGTGCAAGCCCGCTCGGCAGCGCATCGTGACGGGAACCCGATATGGATTTGACAACTCTGCTGGCAGCGATCGCCATCGCGTTTGGACTGCTGACCGTCGACACCATCCAACGTGCCGACCGGGTCAATGTGGAGGTCGGTGAGATCCCGCGAATGGACAAATCCAGCATCGACCGCGTCACGATCGAGCAGGAATTCGCCCGGCAGCTCAATAATATCGCCAGCGTTTTTTCGATTGTCGCCCCACCGGAAATCAAGACGCAGCGCGACGTCGGGATCCTGCAGGCGGTCGCGTCCTCCCTGAAGATCGATGGCCTGACCCAGGCGATGGAAGCCGATCTGGGGTACCGAACGGACCGCCTGCGGCTGTCGCTGGTTTACGACAATGGGGCGCTGCAAGGTGTCGTCAGCGGTACCGGCGGCCGGTTGGGTCAATTCCAGCAGACCCTGATCCGGACCGAGGGCGAGCCGTTGATGGATTTTATCCGTCGCTGTTCCCTCGCCGGCGCAACCTACCTGGCGCCCTATGGAACGACGTTGTTCCTGATCCAGGAGGGGATCAAGACTGGCGACTATACCGTGCCGAAACGCATATCGGCGCGTGCGAAGACCTATCTGCCGCCAACTCCCATCAGCCTTGAGCGGTCACGCCTGCTCAATCTGGACGGGATCATCGCCCTGATGGAAAACGACGTGAAAGCGGCGATGGAGCTGTTCAAGCAGGCCGTGGCATCCAACCCGGCAAACGTCGTGGCCCATCTGAACGCCGCGTTCACTGAGGTCGAGATCGATCAATATGCCGAGGCCGACGCGCGCATGCTGCGATTGATCTCGGAAAACATGCCCGAGAACCCGATCCTGCAATCGACCATCTACATGACTCGCGCGGCGGCCCAGCTAGGCTTGAAAAACCCGGTGGAGGCAGACGCTCTGCTGGAACTGGCCACGTCGATCAACCCCAAGAACTCCAGCGCCTGGCATCTGTGGGGCGACACCAAACTGGTTATGGGCGACAAGGAAGCGTCGGAAGGGATGCACATTCGGGCGTTCGCCGAAAGCGACAACCCGGAAAACTATGCCGAGGTGGCGACGCTGTACCTCCAACTGTCCTGGCAGGACGGTTCCCCGATGGCGCGCAGCCCATTCCGGAACCCTCTGCTGAACCCGGCGCAACGGGGCGGGGCGATGTGACCGGGCTTCGCTTCAGGCGCTTCGTTTGGTCCGCACTCGGGTCGCGCTGGGCTTGCCGCGATATTGCCGCTCCGGCATCGGGCCGTTGCCGGCGCGGGTGATCCGCGCCTCACTGGCCGGCAGGTTGGCGGTGGCCGCGGCGAATGCCTCGCTGACGTCGCGGTTGATCTCGAACTGCGTATCGGTGTCGAAAATCCGGATCGCCCCGATATCCCGTTTCGTCACACCGCCCGCTCGGCAGAGCAACGGCAGCAGCCATTTCGGATCAGCCCGGTGGTTGTGGCCGAGCGCGATGCGGAAGCGGACGACGTCGGTGGAGGTGGAGTGGGGGCCGGGCGCGTCCGTGCCCCTCGATCCGTTCGCATGAGGCCTGTCCGCACCCGCTCTCGGCCTGTCATTCCGGGGCGCACTGTCACGCTGCACAGGTGCCGGCGCCTGAGTGACCGCCACCGGCTCCGGTAACTGACGGCGATACAACCGCAGCAGCGCGGCGGCGATGGCGACCGGGTCGTGCCCGGCCAGCAGAGCCTCGGCGTCCGTGCGTTCGGTCCCTTCCGGCGCATCCAGCATCGGATCCGTCAGCAGGCGTTCGCGGTCACGGCCGTTGATGTCTTCGGCAGTGGGTGGCCCGGACCAGGCCACACGCACCCGCGCCGCATACGCCACCTGCTCGGCACGGCGGCGCTTCGAGTAGGGGACGATCAGCACCGAAACGCCCTTCCGCCCGGCCCGTCCGGTGCGGCCGCTGCGGTGCAGAAGCGTCTCGGGATTGGTCGGCAGGTCGGCATGCACCACCAGATCCAGCGCCGGCAGATCGAGGCCTCGCGCGGCAACATCAGTGCACACGCCCACCCGCGCGCGTCCGGAGCGTAACGCATCCAGCGCGGTGGTGCGTTCATGCTGGCTCAGTTCGCCGGACAGCATGACGGCGGCAAACCCACGCTCCACCAGCGACTGATGCAGCCGCCTGGTCGCATCGCGGGTGGCGCAGAACACCAGAGTGCCCGCCGCCTCATACCAACGCAGGATGTTGATCAGAGCGCCGTCCGTCTCATGCCCGGCGACGGTGATGCCGCGGTATTCGATGTCGTCATGCGGCTGGGAGCGGTCGATCGTGTCGATCCGCAGCGCATTCCGCTGGTATTTCCGCGCCAGGGTGGCGATGTCGTGCGGAATGGTGGCCGAGAACATCAACGTCCGCCGCTCGGTCGGGGCGGCTTGCAGCAGGAACTCCAGTTCGTCCTGGAAGCCGAGGTCGAGCATTTCGTCGGCCTCATCCAGCACGACCACTTTCAGGGCCGAGAGATCGAGGTTGCCGCGCCGCAGGTGGTCGCCCAGCCGGCCGGGCGTGCCGACCACGATATGGCAGCCGGCATAAAGGGTGCGGGCTTCGCGCCTTATGTCCATGCCGCCGACGCAGGACGCGATCCGCGCACCCGCGTAAAGCCAAGCGAGCTCCGCCTGCACTTGCAGCGCCAGTTCGCGTGTGGGCGCGATGGCCAAAGCGATGGGGGCGCCGGGCGGGGGCAGGCTGCCGCCGGGCATCAGGGTCGACGCCGCGGCCAGGCCGAATGCGACGGTCTTGCCGGACCCGGTGCGGGCGGAGACCAACAGATCGCGGCCTGACGCTTCTGGCTGAAGGACCGCGGATTGAACTTCGGTGGGTTCGAGATAGTTGCGCGCGATCAACGCCGCGTCGAGCATCGGATGGACTTGGGGGAATTGCATGGCGGGGATGTAGGCCGATTACCGCTTCCGCGCCACTTTTTGCGTCATGAACATTCGGCATGGCTGTCTCCGCCTGCTCAACGCAACGACAATCGCGGACGCCGGAGCCCTGCGTCAGGCCAGAGAAGATTCTCCCTCTGCCCTTGTGGGAGGGGGTTGGGGGGAGGGGTTATTTGGCAATGTCCGTGCGAAATCACCCCTCCCCCCAACCCCCTCCCACAAGGGCAGAGGGAGAATCTTCTCTACTTGGCACCTTCATTTGCGGCCGGGAATGCCGTGGTCTGCTCAACAGAGGGAAGACGCCATCGCGCCGTCCATGCCATATTGCCCGCAAGCCGATGCTGTCAGCCATCGGAGAGGCAACGTCCGGAGTTCCCCATGCAACGCCGCCATTTCCTGGCCGGTTCGGCCGCTCTTGCGGCACGCCCCGCGCTCGCCCAACCCGCCATCGGGGGCGCCAGCAAGACCCTGGTCTTCGTGCCGACCACCAATCCGCCCAGCTTCGACCCGGTGTGGAACCCCGCCCAGGCGACCCGCACCCTGGGGCTGATGATCTACGAGACGCTCTACACCCGCGACATAGCGTTGAACCCGCATCCGCACATGGTGGAAGGCCACTTGGTGGAGGACGGCGGCAAGCGCTGGACCATGAAGCTTCGGCCGCAGCAGACCTTCCATGACGGAACGCCGGTGCTGGCGCGAGACTGCGTGGCCTCGGTGAAGCGCTGGATGGTGCGCGACCCGATCGGTGCCTATATCGGCACGCGGCTGGATGCGCTGGAAGCACCCGACGACCGCACGATCGTCTGGCGGCTGAACAAGCCGTTCCCGTTCCTGCCCAACGCGCTGGCCAAGACCCAGCCCACCTGCGCCATCATGCCGGAGCGTCTGGCCGCCGATCCCTACAAGCAGGCGGCGGAGGCGGTCGGCAGCGGCCCGTTCCGTTGGGTCGCCAATGAGTTCGTCAGCGGCAGCCGTGCGGTGTTCGCAAAGTTCGACAAGTATGTGCCGCGGCAGGAGAAGGTGGAGTACGGCTGGGGCGGCTACCACGTGAAGCTGGACCGGGTGGAATGGCGCATCATGCCGGACCCGGCGACGGCGGCTGCGGCTGCGGCGCTGACCACCGGAGAGGTCGACTGGGTCGAACTGCCGTTGCCCGACCTGCTGCCGATGCTGCGCAAGGCGCCCGGCGTGGTGGTGGACCGGATCGACACGCATGGCGTGTTCCCGGTGCTGCGCCCCAATTTCATCGTTGGCCCGACCGTCAATGTCGCGGTACGCCGCGCCATGCTGCTGGCGATCGACCAGACCGACGCGATGACCGCGGTGATGGGCGACGATCGCGATGGTTATCGGGCGCCGGTCGGTTTCTTTGTCCCGGGCACCGAAAGCGCCAGCGACGCCGGCATGGACATCCTGCGCAATCGCCCCAGCCCCGAGGCGATCAAGAAAATGCTCAAGGACGGGGGCTACAACGGCGAACGCATCGTGTTCATGCACCCGACCGATCCGGCGTCGTATGACGCCATGTGCCAGGTCGCGGAGGGTGCGTTCCAGCGGGTCGGACTGAATATCGAGGTGCAGACAACCGATTGGGGCACCGTGACCCAACGCCGATCCAGCAAGGAGCAACTGGACAAGGGCGGCTGGTCAATCTTTCCGTCGGGGTTTCCCTCGGTCGATCTGGGCAATCCGGTGCTGGCCGGCGGGTTGCGTACCAACGGCAAGGACGCGTGGATCGGCTGGCCGGAGAACGCGAAGATCGAGGCGTTGCGTGACGCCTGGATCGACAGTGCCGATCCGGCCGAACAGAAACGAATCTCCGAGCAGATCCAGCTCGAATGTTTCAACTATGTCCCTTACATTCCGCTGGGCCAGTATATTCCGGCCGGGGCGTGGCGGCGCAATATCACCGGGCATTTGCGCGGTCCGGCGCCGGTGTTCTGGAATGTGGAGAAGGCGTAGGAGAGGAGAAGCACGCGCAACGTCGGTATTGCCGAACCGTTTCCGCGGTTAGACCGGCGATGTTGTGTCCGTGGTGCTCATGCGTCGGGCTGCCATTCCAGTTGCAGGAACGGTGTTTCCTGATCGATCTGACGAAACCCGACACGCCGGCACATCCGGATGGATGGTTCGTTATGCATCAGCACCTTGCAGCGCATCTTCCGTCGCAGTGGAATGAAGCGTTGCAGAACCGCGGCCAGAATGGCCGAACCCAGGCCTCGGCGCTGCCGGTCCGGCAATAGCGCGAAGTCGACGATGCAGCCGGGCTCCCCGTCCTCCGCGCCGCTGCCGGCATCGACGACGATGCGCCCGACCGGCTGGCCCTCGATCTCAACGATATCGAATCGCGCCTGCTGGTAATTGGCGCGGTAGCTTGCGGTTTGCGCATTGAACTGCATACGCACCAGGGCTTCCCGCGTTGCGGCATCCACCGGCAACGCGGCCAGTTCGATCATCGTATGGGCGCGGAAAACCGTGAACAGAAATGCCTCATCGCCCGCCTGTTCGGCGCGCAGGCGCACTGGTCCCATAGTGGTGACGAGTTCAATCGGTTGATCCGGGGCAGTCATGGCTTCGGTTGGGCTTCCCGTGGTGGAGCACCTCGCCTATAGCATGGCCGAGATACGTGGAGCGATGCCATGGCGGATATCTTGCGGTATGAGGATTTTGCACCCCATGTCGGAAAATCGTTTCGCTTCGAGGGGTGGCACGGGACGCTGCGACTGGCGTCGGCCGAACAGGGACGGGAACGCGGCAATCCGGCGGTGACGCGGGACCCGTTCATTCTGATTTTCCACGGTCCGCGCGGCGATGTTCTGCCGCAGGGTCTTTACACGGCCACGGTTGAGGACGGCGCTCGGCTCGACTTCTACGTCATGCCGATCCACACCGTCGCGCCGGATCGGCAGGAATACCAGGCGGTCTTTTCCTGATCTCGATCAATTTCTGGACGGGTATGCTCCGACCAGGGCGATGCAGAAATTGCCGACCAGATAGGGCATCATGTTGCTGTGCGGTTGTCCGCCGGTGACGCCGATCGCGGTGGCTGCCATCGCCTGATTGGGCGCGGGATCGGGCGTGTAAATGGGGAAGGGGATGGTGCCGCCCTGGGCGTCGTATCCGATAGTCTCCGCGAGGAGCTGCGTGTTGTCCGGTGTGTAGACGTTCGTCGAGGTATCGCTTGTCTGCCTGGCATTCAGGTTATGCGTATGCGGCGGGATTTGGCTGCTGTTCAGGGCTTGCGTCTCTGACCCCACGAACTGGCCGATCCCCCGTGGCGTCAAGCCTTGTCCGCTGCCCTGTCCCATCGCTGTCGCGCCGCGCAGATCCGGCAGCCCGAAGGTGGTCGATCCGTTGCCGCCATAGGTCGTGCCGAGGAGCGAAAACAGGGCCTGATTCTGGGCGATGGCCATGATCTGGCCCGCACAGACCGCCCAGCCCCTGGGGGCGTAACCGAAGGAAAACAACTCGATCTGACCAATATAGGGTTGAGCCATGGTTCCTACTCCGAATTTGCCGGATGCATGCCGACCGCGTCCTGGTGTTCCGATCGCGACGCCGTGCCCATAAAGCCGCGTGGGCGGGACGCTATGGGCGGGGCGGAAACACCCCCTTCAGGGCGATGCAGTAGCGCAGGGCGAGCGTTGGCTGGATATTGTTGTGCGGTTGCGATCCGCCATTGCTGCTGATCGTTGCTGGCACGAGCGTGGTGTTCGGCGCGCCTGGGTTGTAGACGTCGCCATGTGCGCCGCCGGACAGGTCGCCAAAGAACACGCTTGCCAGGAGATTTCCGCCGGGTGTGTTGACGGTCCCGGTTTCCTGCGTGGCATTCAGGCTGTGGGAATGCGACGGCATGGAGGTGGAATCGATCGTTACGATCTCTGCTCCGTCGATCTCCCCCAAACTGTAGTCCGAGCCGCCTGGCGATTGCCCCTGTCCGACAGCGACGCGCCCCTGTAGATCGGGAAGGCAGAAGTTCGTGGTGCCATTGCCGCCGTAGTTGATGCCGAGCAGGGAAAACAGAGCGGTGAATTGAGTGATTGGTAGCAGTTGCCCCTGACAGTCCGCCCAGCCCGCGGGGGGGTAGCTGTAGGGAAACAGCGTGATCTGGCCGAGAAATGGTTCCGACATGGGATGTGCTCCGGCATAAGTGCCTTTGTTCGGTCGTGGCCGTTCGGGGTCAGCCTTGGGGGGGGAAAACCCCTTCGGTGCAGATGATATAGTTGATGACGGTGAACGGTTGCCTATTTTCGTGTGGCCCGCCGTTTCCGGTCGCGGCGATGGCGTTCGGCGACATCGCCGCGGTCGCGGGCGGCGCCGCGTACAGAGACGCCGCGGTCTGTGGGTTGACGGCCAGCGCCTGGGTGGGGCCTGGGATGTTGGTTGTCCCGCCCTGCCCCGATGCCAGGAAGCCGTGGTTATGTCCGCCGACTTGGTTTGCCACCAAGGTCACGGATTCGCTGCCGCCGACTTCACCCTGGAAGTGGTTCGATCGGTTCGGTCCCTGTCCGGCGCCCAGGGCGATCCGGCCATTGAGGTTCGGCACTGCGAAGGTATTGGCTCCGTCACCACCATAGGTGGTGCCGATCAGCGCAAACAAAACGTCATATTCCGAAATAGCAAGTATTCGTCCGTCACAAGGCAGCCAGCCTATCGGAGCATAATTGAATCCGACTGCCAGAATTTGTCCGACAAAAGGGTCTGCCATGGCGGTTTTCCTTCCAAGGCGGCTGTTGCGGTGACACACATATTACAGTTGGTAACTTCCCCAGTACGGGTCAGCTCCCTCTGGACCCAAATCTATGCTAGCCGGATCGCGGCGTAAACCCTCCAACCGCACCCTCGGGAGGAAAAGGCATCCGGACGAAGGTTTTTGTTAGAATTGCGGTGTGCGTATGAGATAATAGGAGACGTGCTGACTTGGGCGAAAACCTGAGGTAGAATGAGGAATTCGCGTGGTATCGGGTACTCCCCCGATTCCGTCGATGCCGCCCGTGCCGATTGCGAGACAGTTAGATACCAGAGAGGAACGTCGTATGGCTACCAGCGGGGGATCGCGGAAACTGCCCGGCTCATCGGATAATGACGGCACCTGGAGCCTCGTGACCCCCGATCTGCCTGTCGATGGCCTGAGCGATCTCGCGCTGACCGTGATGCTGGAACCGGATCGCAGCCGGATCCGCCTCGATGCCCAGACCGCGGCCGTGATCGGTGTCACCGGATCGATCCCAGACGATATCGGCAACGGCATCCTGACGATCCTTCCGACGATCCCTTCTGGGCCCGATCAGGCCTCTGGCCCGGCGGCTTTGGCTGATCATGTCCGGACAATCGTATTCATCGACAGCGCCGTGTCCGATGCCGAACTGCTAGCGCTCGGCGTCGTACCCGGCGCAATCGCGGTGGTGCTGCCTGGCGGTCAGGACGGTGTGGTCGCGATCGCCAATTGGCTGACCGAACACGGCGCGCAGGATCTTGCCTCGATCGCCATTGTCGCCCACGGCGCCGACGGCCTGCTGCTGCTTGGATCCGCGGCGCTCGAAACCGCGACGCTGCCACGCTATCAGGTGGAATTGGCGCGGATCGGGTTGGCGCTGGCGCCGGACGGCGACATTCTGCTCTATGGCTGCGATGTCGCTCAGGATGTCAGCGGTGCGGCCTTTGTCGGGCAACTCTCCGCCGCGACCGGTGGCGCGAACATCGCCGCCGCATCCCACATGATCGGTGCGTCCGACCAGGGCGGCAGTTTCGAACTGGACATCAACTACGGGTTTGTCGATTCAGGATCACCGTTCACCGCGCTGGCCCAGGCGGATTTTTCTGACATCCTGCCGACGGCGATCAACCAACTCTATTACACGACCACCGGGGCGGACACGAACACGCTCGCCGCCCTTCGGGTCGCGCAGATCGGGGTCAGCGGCACCATCCAGACCGGCGGCTCCGTCACCCTGCGGAATGCGACTCAGGAGGCCGTGTGGAACAGCATTCCCGCCGTCACGGCGGACCCGGCGAGCGGGAAATACTTCGTCCTCGACACCGCGGCCGGCAAGGCGCCCCGGATCCTGAGCGGCAGCATCAACAGCCCCGGGGCGTTCACCCAGATCCTCTCCTATGCCGCCAGCACCATGCGACCAATCGACATCACGATCGATCAGCCGGCGCAGACCCTCTATTTCACCCTCTCGCCCACCACGGTCAGTTCGGTCGCCGCCGATATCGGCGTCTGGAAGATCAAAGAGGACGGGACCGGCCTCACCCAGGTGGTCGGGGGCTATACCTCGGTCTCGGCTACCACGACACCCAAGGCGCTTGCGCTCGACTTGCCGAACAACCTGGTCTTCTTCAGCGAAGGCGGCGCCGTGAGCGGCACCAGCCGGCTGCTGGTCGGCAACACCGTCAGTGGCACGAAATCCGCCGCCCTGATCAGTCATAACATCGGGACCTTGATCAGTGACGTCCTGGTCCATAACGGGACCCTGTACTACAGCACCGTCAATGGCGGCACAGTCAGCAGCAACAACATCTTCGCGGTTCCCTATACCGTCTCCGGCTCCGGCGGCAGCGCGACCGCCGTGCTGGGCACCGTCTCGACACTGTATGCGGGCGCCAATGCCGGCAACCCGATTTCCATAGCGATCGATCCCGTGACCGGGCGGCTCTACACGGCGGGCAGCACCCCGGTGCCCTCAACGCCCACCCCCGGCTTCGCGACAATGGCCATCAATGTCGGCACCATCGCCGGTGGCGGCGCGATGCAGCAGTTGTTCACGCAAAGCAACGGCACCATCGGGGTCAACGGCAGCGGGCTGTTCTTCGAAAGCACGCCCACGGTCACCGCGAGCGGCACGGTAACCCACGTGACAGGCGGGGCGGCGATTACCATTGCGCCAAGCGCCGGGGTGGTCAGCCCGAGCGGGTTTACACTGAAGTCGGCGACGGTCGAGATCACCGGCGGCAACTTCACCAACGACGGGGATACGCTGACCGCCGTCACCTCCGGCACCAGCATCACCGCCAGCTTCTCCGGCGACAAACTCAGCCTGTCCGGCATCGACACCGCCGCGCATTACAAGCAAGTTCTGAACTCGGTCGCCTACAAGTCCACCGCCTCGGATCCGAGCAATGGCGCCGCCAACCTGACCCGCACGGTTACCTGGACTGTCAGCGATGGTGTGATCGAAAGCAGTTCGCCGACGACGACGATCAACATTCACGGGCTTCCCACCGTCGTGGCGGGCGGGACGGTCAGTTTTTCGGGTGGCGGCTCTCCGGTCACGCTCAATTCCGGCCTGACCGTGAACGATCTGTTCAGCACCACCTTGAGCAGCGCGACCGTCTCGATCGGCAGTTTCTTCAGCGGTGACGTGCTGAACTTCATCAACCAGGGCGGCATCGTCGGTAGTTACACGACATCGAACGGCACGCTCAGCCTCAGCGGCGTTGCCAGTCTGGCCACCTACCAGACCGCGCTGCGCTCGGTCACCTATAGCTACAGCCCTGGCAATGGCGACCCGACGGGTGGTGGAACGCGCACGGCGCGGACGTTCAACTGGACCGTGAACGATAGTATAGCCGCCAGTGCCGCTGTCACCAGCAACATGAACGTCATTCATGTCGCGCCGACGATCACCGCCGCGGGCACCATCACGTATGGGATCGGTCATGGGCCGGCGGCGCTGGACCCGACTTTGACCGTCGTGTCTCCCAACAGCGGCGGCCTGCTAAGCAGCGCGAAGGTAACCGTCACCGGCGGGTCGTTTGTGGGAGAGGCTGATGTTCTGACCGCGACCACGGCCGGGACCTCCATCACATTCAATTACAACCAGACAACGGATATCGCGACGTTGTCCGGGGCTGACACGGTCGCAAATTATCAGAGCGTGCTGCGGTCGGTGACGATCAGTTCGGCGGCCGATCCGTCGAACAATGGGACGAACAAGACCCGCACCTTCTCCTGGACGGTCAACGACGGTGTCGTGTCCAGTGCGGCGTCCAACAGTTTCGCCGATGCCGTGCTGTGCTTCACCGAAGGCACGCGGATCATGACCCCGAACGGAGAGGTTGCGGTCGAGGCCTTGAAGGAAGGCGACGCCGTGCTGACCCACACGGGGGCCGAACGCCCGATCCGCTGGATCGGCCATCGCCATCTGGACATGACCCGTCACCCCGAGCCATGGCGAGTCCAACCGGTTCGGATTCTGGCCGATGCGATCGCCCCCGGCGTGCCGGCGCGCGATGTCGA
Organism: Nitrosovibrio sp. Nv4; assembly: GCA_943330455.2. Classification (GTDB taxonomy): domain Bacteria; phylum Pseudomonadota; class Alphaproteobacteria; order Acetobacterales; family Acetobacteraceae; genus Rhodopila. The sequence continues at coordinate 13,637 of CALQHT020000047.1, forward strand.
TCTGTCGCCCGACCATGCGGTGTTGCTGGACGGCGCGCTGGTGCCGGCGCATCTGCTGCGCAACGGTGCCACGATCCGCCAGGATACGGATCGAGTTCGCGTGACCTATTACCATGTCGAACTCGATACGCATGACGTGTTGCTGGCGGAATCCCTGCCCGCCGAGAGCTATCTGGACACCGGCAATCGCGGCTTCTTCGCGAATGGCGGCGCGCCTCTGCAACTGCACCCCGATTTGCTCGATACCACCGATGGTCAGGCGGTGCGGGACCAGGCGTCCTGTGCGCCGTTCGTGGTCGAGCCGGCCCGGACGCAGCCGCTGTGGCAGCGCCTCGTGGATCGAGCCATGGAGCTGGGGCACACGCTGCCGGCACCGGCGGACCGAACCGGCGAGCCCGATCTGCATATCATCGTAGGGGACCGGCGTTTGCGTCCAGTCTCGCGGGAGGCCAATCGTTACGTGTTCATCCTGCCGCCGTCCGACGCCGCGGTGGACCTTGTGTCGCGTACCATGGTCCCCAGTCAGGTTCGGCCCTGGATCGACGATCGCCGTAGCTTGGGCGTGATGGTGTCTCGGTTGACCCTGCGCATGCGGGATGGAACGGTCGTTGCGATCCCGCTGGATCATCCCGACCTCGTCGAGGGATGGTGGGACACCGAATGGCACAATCCAACCGCGCTCCGCCGCTGGACGAACGGGCGTGCCAGGCTGCCTGCCCAGACCCTCGGTGCCGCGGTGCTGGAGGTGGTGATTGGTGCCACGCAAGACTACGCGTGCGAAATGGCGGATGGCTCGCGGCGGAACCGGATTGCGGCGGCGGGGCGGGAGCTTGCGCGCGTCGCGTGAGCGTCCGCCCACACGGCAGGCTACATAATTCTCACCAAACCCTTTGAATAACCCGCGGCTCGGCCCCCGGACGCGGATTTCATCCTCTGCCGGCCGGGGACGATAAGGTCTGCGCGATTGCCCGCGCCCGACACCATCGACCGTGGATCCGGCCGGCCGCTTCACCGGTAGCTGACAGGCATGGCGGTTGCCGCTAGCATCCGAGACCAACCGTCCGCGGGATGGCACCAAGGGAGAGGAAACGATGCAGATAGTCGACGCCCAAATCCACACCTGGGGGGTAGGTCTGCCGAGCAACCTCTCGCATTGGCAGGTGACGCATTTCACGCCGGAGGAGGCGATTGTGCTGATGGACGAAGGAGGCGTCGATGCCGCCGTCATTCATCCGCCGGGCTGGGATCCGAACTCCACCGAGATGGCGTTCAAGGCGGTGCGGGACTTTCCGGGCCGGTTCGCGATCATGGGGTCTTTGCCGCTGGATGATCCGGCATCGCGCGGTTTGATTGCCGGCTGGCGCAAGCAGCAGGGCATGCTGGGGTTGCGCTATACGTTTCTGCATGATCCGGCGCGCCAGTGGCTGGCCGATGGCACGATAGACTGGCTGTGGGCGGAGGCGGAAAAGGCCAATGTTCCGGTTGCGACTCTTTCAACGGATTCGTTGAAGGAGTTGGGTAAGATCGCCGAACGTCATCCCGGCCTGAGGCTGACGATCGACCATCTGGGCGGGCGCGGCGGTCTGACGACGTTGAAGGACGCCGCCGCCATGACGCATATTCCGGAGCTTCTGGCGTTGGCGAAGCTGCCCAATGTCGCGGTGAAGGCGACCGGCGCGCCGGGTTATTCCAGCGGCGCTTTTCCGTTCGAGTCCATGCACACCTATCTGCGTCAGATCTACGACGCGTTCGGGCCGGAGCGCATGTTCTGGGGCACGGATATCAGCAAGATGCCGTGTTCCTGGCAGCAATGCGTGGCGATGTTCACCGAAGAACTGCCGTGGCTTAGCGAGCAGGACAAGAAGCTGATCATGGGCGATGCGCTGTGCAAGTGGTGGGGCTGGAATCGTTCCGCCTGACACCTACCCGGATCGACAATGAAGGAAACGTTTTCAGATGACCAAGACAAACACAAAGGGCAAGAAGGTCGCCGTGGTGGTGGGGGCGACCTCCAAATGGCAATCCGACGGCCGCAACACCATGCTGGCGCATGGCAAGCACCTGGACGACAGTGAGTTGCCAGTTGGCGTTCGCTGGGGCGTCGGCGGCGCCATTGCTCAGAAATTCGCGCAGGAAGGCTTCTTCGTTGTGCTGACGACGCGGTCCACGTCCAACGCCTCGGCACTGGCGGAGGCCATTGCGCAGCAGGGCGGCGATTGCACGATCGTTGAACTGGACCTGTCGTCGGAAGCCTCGGTCAAGGCGGCGTTCGCGACGATCCGCGCCGATGCCGGCGATCCGGACGTCTTGATCTACAACGCGGGGTACCTGGAAGGGCGCGATCTGCCGCCGGATCAGGAGTTGCTGGAATATATCTCGGTGGAGATGTTCGACACCGCGCAGCACATCGCCAGCCGCGGGCCGTTCCTGGTGGCGAAGGAAGTGCTGCCGGCAATGCGCAAGAAGGGGGAGGGGTCGTTTTTCTTCTCCAACAACTCCAAATCGCTGCGGGGCAAGAAGCGCTATACGGGTGAGTCGCTTTACTATCCGCGGGTGATGATGCGGACCCTGGCGCAAGTGCTGACCGAGGAATATTCCGAACTCGGCGTGCATGTGGCGAATGTGGTGATCGACGGCACGATCGACTCGCCGGGCACGCGGGCTCTGCCGAAGGTGCAGAACCGGCCGGAACTGGTGATGAACCCGATGAAGATCGCGGACGCTTTCTACTATCTGCACACCCAGGACCGGTCGGTTTGGACGCATGAGTTGCAGTTGACGCCGTTCTCGACGAAGCCGAGCTACTGATTGAAAAGGGCGGCGGGGGCGGGGCGGACCTGACGCTGCCCTTTTTCTCCGCCTGACCGCTTGCGTCCGGGCCTCTGGCGCGTTTCACTGCGCCCGCCCATCAAATAGAGGTCCGGATGCCATCTGCCCGTCTCGCCGTGGATATCGGCGGCACTTTCACCGACCTCGCATTGGAGCATGCGGGCAAACTCACCACTCTCAAGGTTCTGACGACGCCGGCGGCGCCCGAACAGGGGGTGATGACCGGCGTGCGGTCGATCCTGCAAACTGCTGGGATTGCTGCCGCGGATATCGCGATCATCATCCATGGGACGACCCTGGCGACGAATTCGATCATCGAACGCAAGGGCGCCCGCACCGCGCTCATCACGACCGAGGGGTTCCGTGACGTCATCGCGATGGGCAATGAAAGCCGCTACGATCAGTATGATCTGAACATCACCTTGCCGGAACCGCTGGTGCCCAGGCATCTGCGCCTGCCGGTCCCGGAACGGCTGGACAATACGGGGAAAATTCTGCGTCCGCTGGATGAGGCCGCGGTGCTGGCGCTGATCCCCCTGCTGCAGCGCGAGGCCATCGAGAGCATTGCCGTCGGCCTGCTGCACGCCTTCGTCAATCCGGTGCACGAACAGCGCATCGCCGCGATCCTGGCGCGTGAGTTGCCGGACATCCAGGTGTCGCTGTCGTCCGACGTGTCGCCTGAGATGCGGGAGTGGGAGCGGTTTTCCACCACCGTCGCCAACGCCTATGTGCAGCCGATGATGGCGCGCTATCTGCGCCGCCTGGAAGCCGATCTGCGGGCCACAGGCACCGAGGCGTCGCTGTTCCTGATGATGTCCGGCGGCGGCCTGACCACGATCGAAACCGCCTGTCGCTTCCCGATCCGCCTGGTCGAAAGCGGTCCGGCCGGTGGCGCCATTTTCTCCGCCACCATCGCGCGCCAATGCGGGTTGGACAGCGTGCTGTCCTTCGACATGGGCGGCACGACGGCGAAAATCTGCCTGATCGATGACGGCAAGCCGCAGACGGCGCGCAGCTTTGAGGTCGCTCGCGTGGGGCGGTTCCGCAAGGGTTCCGGCCTGCCGCTGCGGATTCCGGTCATCGAGATGGTGGAGATTGGCGCCGGCGGTGGCTCGATCGCACATGTGGATACGATGGGGCGGATCGGCGTGGGCCCGGAAAGCGCGGGTGCCGATCCGGGGCCGGCCTGTTACGGGCGAGGCGGGGTATTGCCGGCGGTCACGGATGCCAATCTGTCGCTGGGTCGTTACGATCCGGTGCGCTTCGCCGGGGGGACGATGAGGCTGGACACCGCGGCGGCGCATGAGGCTCTGCTGGCGCAGGTGGGGGCGAAACTGGGCCTGACGGCGGAGATGGCGGGGCTCGGCGTGGTCGAAATGGTCGACGAGAACATGGCCAATGCCGCGCGCGTACACGCCATTGAATCCGGGAAAACCTACGAAGGCCGCACGCTGATTGCGTTTGGCGGCGGCGGCCCGGTGCATGCCTGCCGGGTGGCGGAGAAAGTCGGCATCACCCGCATCCTGGTGCCGTCCGGCGCCGGCGTTGGCAGCGCCATCGGCTTCCTGCGCGCACCAGTGGGCTATGAGGTTGTTCGGAGCTTGTATCAGCGGTTTTCGACGTTCGACGTGGATGCGGTGAACGGGTTGCTGACGTCTATGCGCGCCGAGGCGATGGAGGCGGTGGAACGCGGCAGTTTCGGTGCCTCGGTCACGGAAACCCGTACGGCGTATATGCGTTATGTCGGGCAGGGGCATGAAATCCCCGTGCCGTTGCCGGGGGGCGTGTTGCTGCCGGGCGATGTCGCCGCGATCCGGGCTGCCTATGACCGGGAATATGCGCGGTTTTATGACCGTCCGGTGCCCGGGTCCGACGTTGAAATCATGAGCTATGCGGTCGTTGTGGCGACCGTGACCGGGGACGCCGGTCCCGCCGGAGAGTCCGCATCCGACGGACAGGAGGTTCACGCCGGCCGAACCCAGCTTGTGCGGGACACCGTCACGGGTGAGGTCTCGGCATGGGGGATCCTGGATCGCACGGCGCTGGCCCAAGGCAGCCGGATCACCGGACCCGCGATCGTGGCCGAGGATGAGACCTCCACCCTCATCGGTCCCGGCTGGACCGCACGCCTCAATTCGCTCGGCTATATCGAAATGACCAAGGAAGCCGCCTGATCAGCCAGGCGCGGGAGCACGATTGATGTCCCACGAAACCAACGCCCTGGCGCAAATCCACCGCCAGATCATGTGGAACCGCCTGATCGCCGTAGTCGAGGAACAGGCGCAGATCATGATCCGCACCGCCTTCTCTACCACGGTGCGCGAAGCCGGAGACCTCTCGGCCGGCATCTTCGACCTGCTCGGCCGCATGATGGCCCAGGCCGTCACCGGCACGCCCGGCCATGTCAACTCCATGGCGGAAAGCGTCGGGCATTTCCTGAAGAAATTCCCCGCCCAAACCATGCGCCCCGGCGACCACTACATCACCAACGACCCCTGGCTCGGCACCGGCCATCTGCACGACCTGACCGTCGTCACCCCGGCTTTCCGCAACGGCAAAATCGTCGGCCTGTTCGCCAACACGGCGCATGTGATCGATGTCGGCGGTCTCGGCATGGGACCGGAAGGCCGCTCCGTGTTCGAAGAAGGGATGTATATCCCCATCGTCAAATGCTTCGACCAGGGCCAACCCAACGAGACTTTCTTCGACTTCATGCGCGCGGGCTCCCGCCTGCCGGTGGAGCTTGAAGGCGATATCTACTCGCTGTGCGCCTGTAACGATGCCGGCGCCCGTCGCCTGGTCGAAATGATGGACGAGTTCGAGATGGATAGTCTCGACCCGCTGGCGACCTTCATCTTCGACAGTTCCCACCGAGCCACCCTGGCGGAAATCGCCCGCATCCCGCGCGGCACGTTCAGCGCGGAAATCTACTCGGACGGATATGAGGAACCGGTGCGTCTGGCCGCCGAAATGACCATCCTGGAAGACGCAATCGAGGTCGATTTTGCCGGCACGTCCGGTCTTTCGTCACGCGGGATCAACGTGCCGGCCGCGTATTGCCGGGCTTATGCGTGTTTCGGAATCAAATGCGTGGTGGCGCCGGAAATCCCGAACAACTGGGCGTCCCTGGCACCGTTCCGGATGAAAATACCGGAAGGTTGCATCCTGAATGCGCCGAGACCCTATCCGGTGTCGGTGCGCCATGTGATCGGCCATCTGCTCCCGGACCTGGTGATGGGCTGTTTGCACCAGACCGTGCCGGAACGGGTCACGGCGGAAGGGGCGTCCTCGCTGTGGAACCCGCCCTTGCGCGGTGGATCGTCAGTGTCCGGCCAGTCGCGCGGCAATCGACCGGTGGTGGACGATTTTGAGATCATTACTTTCAACTCCGGCGGCACCGGCGCGCGCCCGACCAGCGACGGGTTGAACGCCACCGCGTTTCCCTCCGGCGTGCGCACCATGCCTGTGGAAGCGACCGAGAATGTCGCCCCCGTCGTCATCTGGCGCAAGGAACTGAAGCCGGATTCCGGCGGCGCCGGTCGGACGCGCGGCGGTGCGGGCCAGATCATGGAAATCAGCACCAAGGGTGAGTTGGCGTTCGCGGTGAATGCGAGCTTCGATCGCATTGCCCATGCCCCCAAGGGCCGCGAAGGTGGCCTGAACGGTGGGGCCGGCGTCGTGAAGCAGAAATCGGGCAAGACCCTGCGCACCAAGGGGTACCAGGTGATTCCGGATGGTGATCGCCTGATCCTGGAACTGCCGGGCGGTGCTGGCATGGGAGATCCCACGACCCGCGATCCGGCGCTGGTGGCACGCGATGTGCGGGACGGGCTGGTCTCGGCCGAAAACGCGCGTGTGCTATATAGGGTTGCCCTGAATGCGGGCGCCGGGGTCGATGTGGCCGGAACAGCCGCCTTGCGGGCCGGAGCGTCGGGTTGATGGCCGCGGAGGCGTAGGGGCGGCATGGTGGCGCGGATTGGGCTCGACGCTCGTTGTCTGAACACGGAATTCGTGCGCGGGATCGGCGAATACATGCTGCCGCTGGTGGCACGCTTGAACCAGGACCGGGCGGTGGATTGGGTCTTCTATGGCCATCGCCCAGATCTGCCGTTCCACCGTCCGACCGGCTGCGAGGCCTCGAAGGTGCTTCTGCGCGACGTGCCCGGTTACCGGTTCAACACATGGGAACAGGTCGCGCTGCCGATACAGGCCGCGCTCGACCGGCTTTCGCTGCTGCACTGCACCGCGACGACCTTGCCGTGGGTTCAGCAGGTGCCCACCGTCGTTACGATCCATGATACGATCCCCTGGAACACCGGCGAATCGATCGCCCCCGGGTTCTACAGGGATCGGTTGCTGCCAAGCGCTTTCCGTCGCTGCGCCGCGATCATTACCATCAGCCATCATTCGAAGAGCGACATCATAAGCCGGTGGCCGGACCTGGAGAGCAAGGTCCATGTCATCCACCATGGCATCAACGATCTGTTCCTGCGCCAGATGCCGGCACGTTTGCCGTCCTATCTTCAAGAACTGGGCATCGACAAGCCCTATCTGCTGTATTTTGGCGGCACGACACCGCGGAAGCGGCTGGATTGGACGCTGGATCTCTTCCAGTCTATCGGCCGGAACGACGTCCTCCTGGTGGTATGCGGCGTTTCGGCGACGGATCATGCCACCTATCGCCAGAATCTGCCCGAGTCCATGCGGAGCCATGTCGTGTTCACGCCGTTTCTGGCGGGAGAGGACATGCCCTCGCTGTATCAGAACGCCCTCGCCGTCCTGTATCCCACTTTGTATGAGGGGTTTGGTCGCCCCGCCCTGGATGCCCAGGCAGTGGGTACACCCGTTCTTGTGAGCGACGTGAGCAGCCTGCGGGAATTGGTCGGCCCGACCTCTGTCGCGCTTGACCCGTTGGACGAGCGCGGTTGGCTGGACGCCTGTCGTGCGGTGATTGCGCGGCGGATCGGGGCGGTGGCGCCGGATGAGGCTTCGCGGGTCTGGGCCAGGCAGTTCAGTTGGGCGGCGTCGGCCGAGGCGCATTGGCAGGTGTATCGGGCGGTGGCGCCGGGGATTGAGTGAGGCGCGATGGGGCTCCGCCCCGAACCCCGCCAGGGCTCTGCCCTGGACCCGCCAAAGGCGACAACCCTTGGAACTCGGCATTGTTGCCTTCAGGGTGAGGGCCAGGGGCAGAGCCCTGGTCGGGTTCCGGGGCGGAAGCCCCGCCCTTCCCCTCTGGACGCCAGCCACCCGACCCGCCAAACACCCCACCTGAACCAAAGCGGAGCAGGCACGTGCTGGACCGAGTGTTGCTGACCAACGACGATGGCATCGATGCCCCCGGCATGGCGGTGCTGGAACAGATCGCCGCCCAACTGGCGCACGAAGTCTGGGTGGTCGCCCCGGAGCACGACCAGAGCGGCCAATCCCACGCCATCAGCCTGCACCACGCCCTGCGGATCACCGAGCGCGGCCCCCGTCGCTTCGGCGTCACCGGCACCCCCGGCGACTGCGCGGCCATGGGCCTCTGCCACATCATGAAGGACGCCCTGCCGCAACTGGTGCTGTCCGGCGTCAACCGGGGCCTGAACCTGGGATTGGAGACCGTGTTCTCCGGCACGGTCGGCGGCGCCATGACAGCCATGATGCTGGGCGTGCCGGCGATAGCGCTCAGCCAGGCCTTCGTCGATCGGCGAAATGTGCCATGGGATACCGCGCGCACCTTGGGCGTCGAGACCATCAACCGGCTGGTGGCGATGGGCTGGGGGGAGAACGCCGTCCTGAACGTGAACTTCCCCCCGGTGCCGGCCAACGAAGCCGGTCCGCTGACCCTGGCGCGCCAGGGTGTCGGCATGATCGCCGGGATGAACGTGGAAACGCGGGTCGATCCGCGGGGGATGTCGTACCACTGGCTGGGCTTCCGCCGCGGCGACCGCCAGCAGGGGCCGGAAAGCGACTACAGCGCGCTGCGGGCCGGGAAGATCGTGGTGACTCCGTTGCGCTATGACCGCACGGACGACGAAGCCTACACTGACCTGGCCGGGAAGCTGCCACGCTTCCTGGACTAGAGCATGATCACGCTGGGCGGACCGTAACCGCGTGTGAACCATGCCAACGGACCTAACCGTTGACCCATGGGCGTGCCCTCACCGTCATTGCCGGACTTGATCGGCAGGCCGGACGAAAGCCGGCTGGGGTAACCAATGCCCCGCTGACGCCGTCCGCGTGACCGCCCCTGCCCCCCTGCCCCCGCCCTCTGGCACCGCGTCGCCCCCGCCCCCGCGTCACCCCCGTCCGAATCCAAACCCACCACCCCCGCCCCCATTGGCTCGGCCCGATGCGCACCCTCTCGGGGCGCCGGACGCGGCCCCAGCGGGCGATGGCGCCAAGCGCCCGGAACGGGTGGAGAACGCGACTAGAACGTCTCTGTCAAGAGCTTTGTTTCCTTGGGTTCAGCGGGTCCGATCCGCTATGGTCTCCGACCAGACGTTGTCGCCACACACCGTTGCCGGATTACCACACTCGCCGTATCTAGTGTTAGATGCCGCCCGGCAACGCCATATATGGTTGACCGCGACTCCAACTGAGCGAGAAAAGGACCGTTCGCTAATGACGCCGCCAGGGGGATCCACCGTGCTCGACGCAGTCCAGATGCCAGGCCGACACCAGGTTCGAGTCGACCGTTCGCGCGACTCCCTGCTGACGGAGTTCGGCCGAGCAACCTTGTCGGATCGATATTTGATGCCGGGGGAGGAGTTTCAGGACCTGTTTGCCCGGGTCGCCTCCTACTATGGCGACGACGCCGCTCACGCCCAGCGCATCTACGACTACATAAGCAAGCTGTGGTTCATGCCCGCCACCCCCGTCCTGTCGAACGGCGGCACCAATCGCGGCCTGCCGATCTCCTGCTTCCTGAATGAGGCATCGGACAGTCTCGATGGCATCGTCGGGCTGTGGAACGAGAATGTGTGGCTGGCCTCCAAGGGCGGCGGCATCGGGTCCTACTGGGGCAATTTGCGGTCGATCGGGGAGAAGGTGGGCGCGGTCGGCAAGACCTCCGGCGTGATCCCCTTCATCCGGGTGATGGACAGCCTGACCCTGGCGATTTCCCAAGGCTCCCTGCGGCGCGGATCGGCAGCGGTTTATCTGCCGGTGTCGCACCCGGAAATCGAGGAATTCATCGAAATCCGCCGCCCGACCGGTGGCGATCCGAACCGCAAGGCGCTGAACCTGCATCACGGCATCCAGATCCCCGACGCCTTCATGCGCGCGGTGGAGGCCGATCTGCCGTGGGAATTGCGTTCTCCCAAGGACGGCTCCGTGGTGCGCTCGATTTCCGCCCGCGGCCTGTGGATTCGCATCCTGACCGCCCGGATCGAGAGCGGCGAGCCCTACCTGGTCTTCTCCGATCACGTGAACAACGCGCGGCCGGAGCATCACAAGCTGGCCGGTCTGGAAGTGAAAACCTCCAACCTGTGCAGCGAGATCACCCTTCCCACCGGCCGCGACCAGCACGGCAAGGAGCGCACGGCGGTCTGCTGCCTGTCCTCCCTGAATCTGGAAAACTGGTCCGCGTGGGAGGATCATCCGACCTTTATCGAGGACGTGATGCGGTTCCTCGACAACGTGTTGCAGGACTTCATCGACCGCGCCCCGGCCGAGATGGAGAAGGCCCGCTACGCCGCAATGCGCGAACGCTCCGTCGGGCTTGGCGTGATGGGGTTCCACTCTTTCCTGCAGGAACGGAAAGTGCCCTGGGAAAGCGTGGTGGCGAAGGTCTGGAACAAGAAGATCTTCCGCCATATCCGCATCCAGGCGGACGCGGCGTCGATCAAGCTGGCGCACGAACGCGGCGCCTGCCCGGATGCCGCCGAATACGGCACGATGGAGCGGTTTTCCCACAAGATGTCGCTGGCCCCGACCGCCTCGATTTCCATCATCGCCGGCAACGCGTCGCCGGGGATCGAGCCGATCGCGGCCAATGTGTTCCTGCAAAAGACGTTGTCGGGCAGTTTTTCCGTCCGCAACCGGCATCTGCAGAAGCTGCTGGCCGAGAAGGGGCAGGACACGGACGATGTCTGGTCGTCGATCACCCTGACCAAGGGCAGCGTCCAGCATCTGGACTTCCTGACCGAGCAGGAAAAGGCGGTCTACAAGACGGCGTTCGAGCTGGATCAGCGCTGGATCATCGAGCACGCGGCGGATCGGACTCCGTTCATATGCCAGAGCCAGTCGGTCAACGTCTTCCTGCCGGCCAATGTGCACAAGCGCGACCTGCACCAGATCCACATGATGGCGTGGAAGAAGGGCATGAAGTCGCTGTATTACTGCCGCAGCCTGTCGCTGGCCCGAGCCGACAATGTCAGCGAAAAGGCGGTCGCGCCGGCGGCCTTCACCGGCATCCTGGCACCGGCGAACGATGCCGGAAATCTCGAACTGCCGCTGGTGGCCTCCGCCGCGATGGCCAGTCAGTTGGTCGCGATGGCCGGGGGCAGTTCCACCGATTACGAGGAATGTCTGGCGTGCCAGTAGGCCCACGCATGAGCCTGACCCGCCGTGGAGTCCTGTTCGGGGTGCCGGTTGGCCTTGCGGCTTTCGTCCTTCCTGCAGACGCCGAAGCTGTGTCGGCCAGAACGCTCACGACCGAAGCCAAGCAGGCCTTGGCCGCCCTGTATGGCACCAACCCCAAGACGCGAGAGCTCAGCCGTCGGGCCAAGGCCGTCCTGGTGTTCCCGAAGATCGTCAAGGCCGGTCTGATGATCGGCGGCCAGACCGGAGACGGCGCCCTGCTGGTCGCCGGACGCGCCGAGAAGTTCTATAATCTGTCAGCGGCGTCGTTTGGGTTGCAGATCGGCGCGCAGCGCTTCAGCTATGCCCTGTTCTTCATGAATGACGATGCTCTGACCTATCTCGACAAGAGCGACGGCTGGTCCATCGGCAGCGGCCCATCCGTCGTGGTCGCCGACAAGGGGATGGCCCGCAGCCTGACCTCGACGACCCTGACGCATGATGTCTACGCTTTTCCGTTCGGCCAGAAGGGGATTATGGCCGGCATCGGGTTGGAAGGTTCCAAGGTCACCCGGATCACACCGGACCGCTGATCGCTCCGACCGAGGCCAGGCGTTCTGGCATTGATGTCGCTCCGATGTAGCGCCGACCCGCCCGATGCGGGATACTTCTACCAACCTGCTGCAAGACTGGCATATAGGCTCCCCGTTACCGTCATGGCTGGGCTTAACCCGGCAACCAGCCCCCTGCCGTTGAAGCGTGGGGTGCCGGACCAGCTTTGGCAATGACGGTAACGGGGACGCTATATGCCAATCTTTCGGCCGGTTGGTATCAACCGCCAACAATGAGGGCATCCAGATGCCAGTGCTCCTGTTTCGCGGCATCGCGTTCTGCTCGGCCCTATTGCTGGCCGTCCCCCTCCCCGCTCTGTCGCAGGTACCCGCGGCGGTCGCTCCCGCCGGCGATGCCGGGGAAGCGACGCGCTACAGCACCGAGCAGCTCGACGCGATGCTGGCGCCCATCGCGCTGTATCCGGACCCGTTGCTGGCGCAGGTGATGATGGCCTCGACCTATCCGCTTCAGGTCGTGGACGCCGCCCGCTGGCTGGGCCAGGGATCTAACAAGCAACTTTCCGGGGACGCCCTGGCGAACGCGTTGCAGCCGATGTCGTGGGACCCCAGCGTCAAATCCCTCGTGCCGGTTCCCCAGGTGCTGGAGATGATGAACAGCAGGCTGGATTGGATGCAGCAGGTTGGCTACGCGGTGGCGACGCAGCAGGCCGACGTGATGAACTCGGTGCAGAGGTTGCGGCGCCAGGCCCAGAATGCCGGCCACCTGCAATCGACCGAGCAACAGCGTGTCGTGGTCCAGCAGCAAACCATCGTGATCGAGCCGGCCAATCCCGCGATCATCTATGTGCCGACCTACAACCCGACGATGGTCTACGGCACCTGGCCGTATCCGAGCTACCCGCCGGTCTATGTGCCGCCGCCGCCCGGCTATGCCATCGGCACGGCCATTGTCACCGGCATGGCCTTTGCCGCCGGGGTCGCGGTGGTGGGTTCTCTGTGGGGCTGGGCTCGCCCGGGCTGGGGCGCCGGCAACGTGAACGTCAACGTCAATCGCTACAACAACATCAACGTCAACCGGACCGCCATCAACAACAATGTCTGGCGGCCACCACCGAACCGCGTCGGCGGCCTCCCCCGTCGCGCACCCGCCGGCCCGGTTGGTCGTCCCGTTCGGCCTGGTGGTCTGCCACCCAATGCGATCGGCCGGCCGAACGTGCAGGTGCCCAATAATCTGGTCAGCCACCCGAGGCCGACACCGCCCGCCGGTGGGATCGCGAACCGTCCGGGACCGGTGGATCGTCCAGGTGTGGGAGCGCGTCCCGGCGTGGACAACCGGCCGGGCAACATCCAACGGCCCGCGAACATCCAACGACCGGATAACATCCAGCGACCGGCCAATATCCAACGACCGACTCAGATGCCTGCCCGGACCGGTGCGTTCAACGGTCAGCGAGACGGCGCCAAGGCCGCGCAGTTTTCCAACCGTGGCGCGCAGAGCCGGAACGTCCAGGCGCAACGCCCGGCGGCGGGCGGTGGTGGCGCCAGGGCCGGTGGCGGTGCACATGCCCGTGGCGGCCGGTAAGGGAGGGCAGACCAATGACCATTCCAGCGACCACGCTCCGCGCCTCGTTGCTTCTGGTGTGCCTTCTGCTCGCGCCCGGGATTGCCTGGGCCGCGGCACCCGCCCAGGCCAATTACGCCAGCGCCGAGGAGGCTATCTCCGGCCTGATCGACGCCGTCCGCACCTCCGACCCAGCGCGGCTTCGCACCGTGCTGGGGCCGGGAAGCGAAAAACTGATCGATTCCGGTGACCGCTACGCCGACACGGAAAGCCGGCAGTGGTTCGTGAACGCCTATCAGGAACAGCACGCCCTGTCAGAAACCGCGCCCGACCGCATCGTGCTGACCGTCGGCAAGGACCCCTGGCCGATGCCGATCCCGGTGGTGAAGGCCAACGGACGCTGGCATTTCGACTCTGCCGCCGGGGCGCAGGAACTGGTGAACCGGCGGATCGGCCGGAACGAGATCGCAGCCATCCGCACCGCCCTGGCCTATGTCGATGCCCAGGTCGCCTATCGCGCCGGGACCGATACCGCCACGAGCGGCAAGGGCGGGTATGCGCAGCGGTTCATCAGCCAGCAAGGCAAGCGGGACGGGCTGTACTGGCCCGCCGAACCGGATGCCGCCGATGCCAGCCCGCTGGCGCAGGTGATCGCCGACGCGCGAGAGCACGGCTATCCGGTGGACGTCGCGCCGACCAAGCCGACCCCGTATCAGGGCTATCTCTATCGGATTCTGAAGGCTCAGGGGCCGAACGCGTCAGGTGGAGCGCTTGGGTATGTTGCCGATGGACGCATGACCAAGGGATTTGCCCTGGTGGTCTGGCCGGCGATCTATGGCTCGTCTGGGGTGATGACGTTCGTGGTGAACCAGGATGGTGTGGTCTACCAGAAGGATCTGGGGCAGCGCACGGCGACACTGGCCACCGCGATGACGCGGTTCGATCCGGATATCACCTGGGCCAGGATCGATATCACGGGGCAGTGATTTCGGCTGGTTAGGGCGACCCGCGGCGTTCGAATATTGCCGCGACGGAGAAAACTCCCCCCCCCTCCCCTTGCGGGCTTGGGCCGCAGAGCGGACCAAGGTTGGGGGGAGGGGTTACACGCAATAACCGTGCGAAATCACCCCTCCCCCCGCCCCCA
>CALQHT020000048.1 GCA_943330455.2 Nitrosovibrio sp. Nv4
ATTCATCGATAGACGGCGGCATCAGGAAGCCGGTTAGGCGATCGGTGGGGCGGAAGTTGCTCATTGGCGGCATCCGGGGAGGGAGCGAATCGACGTTACGATTCTAACATGAGCCTCCGGTGGGCGTAAGTCCGACAGGCTGCTAGGACGTCGGACCCTCGGATATCCGCTGGACGGCGTCCGCGTAGGCTTCGACCAGCTTACGCGCGGCTGCCGGACGCGGGCCATGGCGGGAGGTCCCTTGAAGATACCGTTGGATAATCCCGAGATACTGGTCTCGGCCGGTAGCCGTGATCCGGACAGGCAAGGCGTATCAAGCCACTTTGGTTCGCTTGGCCCGAGACGTTACGGATGCGCCTGAACGGTTCCGTTCGTGGTCGGCGAGCATCTGGCGCGCTTCGGCCTGCACCGCGTCGACCTCGTTCAGTCTTCCAGCCACGATGTCGTCCAGGCTCGCGTCGAGCGCCTCGGCGATGTGCGGAGGGACGATCGGGTTGATTTGCCGTTGCATGGTCTGACATCTCATGCGGGTCACCACGTGGGCAAGTCCTATATCATGCCTGAGTTGGAAAGTGTGCACCGATTGCTTTAGGCGGGACCACAGGGTTGTGAACGCTTGGTTTGCCGCCGACGGCTTTTGGAGACTGTCGAGTTTCCGGAATACACGGGGTTCAGACCATGTGCTGGTGTCGGTCGGCCGTCACCTGAGGCCGACCGAGCATCGTGGTCTCATCGGCGGTTTCGTATTTCCCAATCGCTTGGGTTTTTGGTAGCATAACTCCGTGCCCACGATCCTGCGCCTCGGTGTCCTGCGGGTCACGATCTACCCGAACGACCATCCGCCTCCACATGCCCATGTGATCGGCGCGGGAGGTGAAGCCGTGTTCTTGCTCAACTGCCCATACGGCCCGGTAGAGCTGCGCGAAAGCTATGGGTTCAACGGCTCCGCGATACGCCAGATGGCGGCGGAACTGCTGGCCCATGTCCCGGTCCTTTGCTCCGAATGGGGGACGATCCATGGAAATCTCTGACGCCGAGATTCAACAAGCCGAACAGCGCATGCATCAACGCCTGGCGTCCACACCCCACGCGGTCGCGGCGCGCTACGATCGGCGCGTGTCCCGGATCATGGTCACTCTGAGCAGTGGTCTGGAATTGGCGTTCTCTCCGCATCTCGTGGAAGGGCTGGCGGATGCAAGGCCGGCCGATCTGGCCACTATCGAAATCACGCCGGCTGGGCTGGGTCTGCATTGGCCGACCCTGGATGCGGATCTGTATTTGCCGGCACTGTTGGACGGTGTCTTCGGATCGCCGCGCTGGATGGCTGGACTTCTGGGCCGCCGTGGCGGCCTGGCGCGCACGCCGGTCAAGGCTTCCGCCGCCCGCGAGAATGGCCGCAAAGGAGGCCGGCCGCGCAAGCTGGCAACTGCGTAGACTGGTGCGTACGGGATCGGGCTTGGTGCGTTGCCCAGAACTCAAGGTGTTCAAGCTCGACGACCCAGCATGGATTGCTTGGTAGCACATTTATGCTACAGACTTAATACCTAATGATGAGGAAGTCCGCATGGCGACGACCACCATCCGCATTGAGGACGATCTGAAAGCGCGGGTTGCCGCCGCGGCGGAGCGGGCCGGGAAGACCCCCCACGCCTTTATCCTCGACGCGATCGCCGAGACGGTGACGCAGGCTGAACAGGACGAGGCATTTCACCGCCTCGCCGAGGGGCGTTGGGCGAACCTGCTGGAGAGCGGCGGGACCGTGGCATGGGATGACGCAAAGGCATGGCTCGGTGCGCGATCGCGTGGTGAGCATCCGCACAAGCCGGTCGCGCGTCGCCGAGGGGGCTGACGGGCGGGATGGCCCGGATCGAACTCGTGCCAGAGGTTCTGGATGACTTCGACCGCATTCTCGGTCACTTGGAGCGCTTCGATGTGGAGGATGTGGCGCGCGGATCGAGGAGATCATGCAGGCGGTGCAGATTCTGGCCCACAGCCCGCTGATTGGGCGGCCTGTGAAGGGCGGAAAGCGGGAGTTGGTGATAGGGCGCCGGTCGCCGGGGTTTGTGGCGCTGTATCGTTTCGTGCCGGACGTTGATACCGTGTTTGTTCTGGCTATTCGGGGCCAGCGGGAGGCGGGGATCAAGCGGGGTAGTCGGTTGGGCGTTGAGGCACATGTGCGCCAACTGACCAAGGCCGGATGCAAGAAACTGTTCCGCGAGACGTCCAACGGCACAAAGCCTGACCATGGCCAACTCCGCAAGGCACTGGCCGCCGTCCGTGATGGCGACATGCTGGTGGTGAAGCGGCTTGACCGCCTCGCCCGATCCACTCTCCCTCGTTGGCACCGCTGCGATCACCGACCGTGAGGCCAGTTGCCGATCCGGAGGTGACAAATGGGCGGACACGACCAATTCACACCGGCGGCTTGCCTGAGTCCGAGCGCGCGCGACGCTGCACGACGACGAACGAAGGCTGCCACCCATCAAGGCGAACGATAAGCACTTGGTCGCCCGATCACGCTCTCCGACCACCAGACGAAGGAAGCGTTGGCACGGCGGGATAGCGGCGAGTTGGTGACCAGCATCTCTCGGAGCTACAACCTGTCCCATAGTGCGATTTCAAGGCTACGCGAAGCTTGGCGGCAAGGAGCAACGGAAGCTATGAAAGATCGATCGTGACCGGCGATGAGTGTTGGGTTGAGATATGGAACCAGCTTGGCTGCAAGTTGCAGAACGAAGTCGACAGGGGCCGGCTCAGCTTTGTAATTCAATGCGACGACGTTTCGGGCAAGCTGCGGGCGGCTATATTTACATCGCCAAACCAGTCTAGGCGCTTGGTACTGAGGGTCCAGCTGGGTGGTCGCCTATCAGAAATTGACATTGCAAAACTGATTCTCATTTACTGCTAAAATCTGGTAGCGTGCAGGCCTGTCCTTGACGGACATCGTCGTCACTGTCTGAGTTAAGACGGATTGAGAAAGAACAGGAGATCAACGCGTTTTCAAAAATTCTTTTCTTTTTTAAATAATTCCGACGTCTCCTCAGGATCTGTAACTCGCACCTCACCAAGATTCCACCAGAAACCGCAGTAAGCTCTCCCGGCATACTTGGCCGTCATTGTATCAAACTCCTCATCCGTCGGAGTATCCCCTAAGTCAAAGCACTTAGCGATTCGGGAGTCGTAATTAAATCGATAACGAGTAACCCTACCACGCTCTGATACCTCCATCATCGCAAATTGCGCTGTCCGGGCTTCCACGAGGAAATCCCTTGATAACAACCTCATATTCTCGCCGTATCCGTGAGGAAAATCCCCCTCGGCTACTTTCGAGTCGTTGAGCCAGAATGAAAGATGCGTACTGGGTGATGCAACCCCAGCGATGGAAGCATTATCCCTTGTGACATGGTTATGCAGATATTCACGGCTGAGCGTGAAGTATGTTGGTTCGCGCAGAGGCTTTTCAGACAGATAGATTACACCCCACAATTCGCATGATCGGGGCATTCGCTTGCTCGAATGATCACAGCGAAACCCTATCGCCCCTTGATCATAAGAGCCTAGCGGAACCTCAAGCTTTCGAGGCTGGAAATCCGAAGCCTGTCCAGGAAAAGCGGTCGCTAAGACAAATAAGTTGATCATCAACGATGCGCGTCTCATGGCCATTCCCGATATTGTATTTTGATCTTTAGGCCGGATTTTGATATTAAGCCCGACTTTGGAGAGGGCGGACAACATGCGGCCCGGATGATTTCAGTCAACGACGATTGACTGCAATCAAACGCAACGCTCGCCAATAGCCATCACCGACCTCCGCCGCTGGCCCATCCGGCGTCGCGCACTCGCCCCGCGCGACGCACCTCAAACCAAGCGCTCCGGTCAAGCAGCCACCCTCTCCCCCGACCCACCGTTCAAAACTCGCCCCAACATCCCAGCCGCGTTCCGCGTCAAAATCGCCTCCCGCTCATCCGCCCCGATCCGAGCCTCCTCCAGAGCCTTCCGCGTCCAATCCACCCCAAACGCGCTCCCATCTGTCCCGCAAACGATCCGTTCGGCGCCATACAGACTAACAGCCGCCTCGATCGCCCGAGGCCCGAACGAGTTGCAATCCACATACACCTTCGCCCGCCGGAACCGCGAAGACGGCAACTCCTCCTCCGGCGTATCCAGCAGGGACCGGTGGTCCATCCGCTCGACCTCGTAAGGAATATTGCCGCCCAGATTGTGCACGACCATCGTCACATCCGGATAATCCGCCAAGATATCGGTCAGGCACAGAGTCACCATCACCGACGACAGGCTCGCCTGCATATCCAAGGTGCCATTGCGCCGGCGCGCATTGTCCGTGCCGCCGCCGACCTTGGGAAACGCATCGCCCGGCCGAGGCCCATGATGGATCAGCAACGTCGCGCGATGCCGATTGGCAACCTCCAGCAACGGCCGAGCGGCCTCGCCGTCAGCGCGGGTGAGGAAGTAATTGCCGGGAAGCTGGGCGCCGATCATCCCCGGCAGCGCCATCGCGCGGTCCAGTTCCGCGGCGGCGGCGGACAGATCCGTCAGCGGCAGCGCGGCGAAGGCGGCAAAGCGGCCGGGATGCTTCTGGCAGATCGCCGAGAACCCGTCATTCACTCTGCGGCACAGCGGCAGGGACACGTCCAGCGGCTGCGCCTCGATCCAGCAGAAGGACCCCTGCAGCGACAGCACGCTCACGTCCACGCCCTGGCGATCCATGCGGCCGAGATGGAAATCGACATCGTCGAACGCCTGATCCAGCGGCATGTCGCTCATGCGCGGAGATTTCAGCACCTCGACGCCGTCCGGATTGCGCTCGATGCGCGGTTCGCGGGTGCGAGCGCGCAGCGCGTCGGCGATTTCGGCGGGCTTCCAATGGGCATGCATGTCGATCATTGTTGTTTCCTCCACGGGCCGTTCTTCACCTTAACCCCACGGTGGCGCGCCGCAAGACGGGGCCGCCCCTCACCGCCCCCGCCGGATCGCGCTGGCCAACCCGGCTTCCTTCACCGCGCGGAACTCCTCGGTCAGATGCGCCAACTGGTGCGTATCGAAATGCGCCATCAGCGAATTCCGGAACCCCTGCATATCGAACGCCCGGTTCAGCGACCGCTTCGTCAGCTTGATCGCAAACGGCGGGGCGGAGGCGATTTCCTCGGCGAGCGCGACCGTCGTCGCTTCCAGGTCGGCCAAAGGCACCACCCGGTTCACCATGCCGATGCGCAACGCTTCCTCCATGCCCATCCGCCGCCCGGTGAACAGGAAATCCTTGGCGGTGCGCAGGCCCATCACCCAGGGGTGGACCAACACCTCCACCGCCGCGGCGGCCAAGGTGCGGCAGACCGGATCGGCGAAGTAAGCATCGTCGGAGGCAACGATCAGGTCGCACATATTCGCCACCATGAAGCCGCCGGCGATGGCAGCACCCTGCACCTTGGCGATGGTGGGTTTCGGGCAGTCCCAGATGCGCAGGCAGTAATCCAGGTAGCGCAGTTCCTCATACGCATAGCGCTGTTCAGCGGTGAAGTTCTGCCGCTTCGCCTGGCCTTCCTTCAGATCGTGCCCGGCTGAGAAATGAGGTCCGTTGCCGCCGATCACGATCACCCGCACGTCCTCGTTCTTCACCGCCTCGGCCAGCGCCGCGTCCATCTCATCCAGCAGCGTGGAGCTTTCAGCGTTCCGCATCTCCGGCCGGTTATGGTTGATGCGGGCGATGGCGCCTTGAACGAGATATTCGATCTGGGTGTAGGGCATGGGCGGGTTCCTTCCTGTCGGCTGGCCGCACTGTCCGCAGCCAGGGCCGATGGGTCAACCGTTCGCCATCCACTTGCCTCCCAACCGGTGCGCCTCCGCGACCAGGGCGGCGGTCAGGGGAGTCATGGGTTCGCGCTGGGGGTAGACCAGACCGATGGTGGGGGACGGTTCCGGGTCCTCGATCGGGATGGCGCGGATGGGGGCGGCGATGCCCATCGTTTCCGCCAGCACCGCGGGCATCACGCTGGCCCAGCGGCCGGTGCGCACATGAGAAAACAGCACGACCATGGAATTGGATTGCAGGGTCGGGGCCTGCTCCACCCCGGCCTGGCGCAGGCGGCGGTCGATGATGCGGCGGTTCTGCATGTCCGGTGTCAGCAGGCAGAGCGGGATGCGCCCGACCTCCGCCCAGGTTGTGGCCGATAATTGAATTGCATAATCATTATCTACACGATATGGAACAACCTTTGGTGGGATTTTCCAGACGATGTACGCATTTCCAGATACGGAAACGACAGGTTTTGCGCGGGGAGGGGTTCAGCCGCGTCTTGTGTCGATCGCATGGATGATCGCCGAAGACCCGGGACGGCCACGCGTCTTCAAGCACAGCATCATTAAGCCGGAGGGGTTCACGATCCCGCAGGCCGCCGCCGCTGTGCATGGCATCACAACTGAACGTGCACTGGCTCAAGGCCTTCCGCTCACCGCAGTATTGCATGATTTTGCATATGATCTGCGAACGCTCTTGCCTCGGGCAATTGTAGCTCACAACGTCGCCTACGACATACCAATCATCGCTGCTGAGTTCACGCAAATTCGCATTGCTGACCCCTGCCAAGGCCGCGCAACCTATTGCACGATGATAGCCGCCCGCGATCGCTGGCCAGGAGAGAGTGCCAAATTGGGCGATGTATATGCGCGGGTATTTCGATCCACGTTGCAGAACGCTCACAATGCCAGTGCTGATGTGTGGGCTTGCGCTCAAATTTTTTTCGCTCTCCAAGGCGTCGTCACCAAGAACATCGCACCCATCCTGCCCGGTCCGCACGACGAAAAAGGCGAGTGTGGGAGGCTGATTGAGGCGGTCCTCGAGTGGGCGGAGACCAGAATTGATTTCGACACAAGCTTTGTCGAGAATCTTCAGGCATGCTTGACGGCGGGCCGGCATCTGACGGATAGACAGAAAACAGCTTTGCACAACATCATCCACAAATGGAACATCGAAGTGTAGGCTACGTAGGTGCTGCCATGAGCGCAGATACCAACACAGAGATGGGCGACTGGACCTGCTCAGCTCGATCGAAGGCTTGCGAAGTGCCATTCCGGCGACTTATCTTTGTGGAAGCAAAATAAGCGGATCGAAAGCATGGATTAGGGCTGGGGCCGGAATCCAACCGATCAACCTTCCACTATCCAGGCCTGCCCGAGCCGCCGTGCCTCGGCCACCAGGGCGGCGGTCAGGGGAGTCATCGGCTCGCGCTGGGGGTAGACCAGACCGATGGTGGGGGACGGTTCCGGGTCCTCGATCGGGATGGCGCGGATGGGGGCGGCGATGCCCATCGTTTCCGCCAGCACCGCGGGCATCACGCTGGCCCAGCGCCCGGTACGGACATGGGAAAACAGCACGACCATGGAGTTGGATTGCAGGGTCGGCGCCTGCTCCACCCCGGCCTGGCGCAGGCGGCGGTCGATGATGCGGCGGTTCTGCATGTCCGGCGTCAGCAGGCACAGCGGGATGCGCCCGACCTCCGCCCAGGTCACGGTTTCGCGATCGCCCAGGGTGCGGTCGGTGGAAATCAGCAGCCGATAGTGCTCGTGATACAGCGGGATGGAACGGACCCGGCCGAGCGGCTCGTTGTCGACGTAGGTGAGGCCGGCATCGACTTCGAGGTTGTCGAGCAGGGTCAGCACCTCGATGGAGGTGCGGGACAGGATGGTGAAGCCGATCTCGGGATGGCCGACATGCAGGGGTGTGGTCAGAGAGGCCACGATCGGCAGCGCGGTCGGCACCGCGGCGATGCGCAGATGGCCGGCGAGACCGCGTTTCAGGGCGCGGATTTCGTCGCGCATGGCACGGGTGTCGCCGACGATGCGCCGCGCCCAATCGAGCACGCGCAGGCCCTCGGGCGTGAAGCCGATGAAGCGGGAGCGGCGCTGCACCAGCAGGACGCCGACGCTTTCCTCCAACTGTTTCAGCCCGGCTGACAGCGTGGGCTGGGTGATCCCGCAGGCTTCGGCGGCGCGCCCGAAATGCTGTTCGCGCGCCAGGGCCAGCAGCATTTCGAGTTTGTCGATCATCCCGCCAATGTCGGTCCGGCGCGGGGCTTACACAATCCCGCCAATCGCGGTAGCGTCACACCGTGGCTCAGACGTCCGTCGGAAAGGCGGACCGAGATGGAGGAGAACGCGCATGACTGCTATCCCTGGCGGCCAGAATTGCCTGTCTGGCGTGCGTATCCTGGATTTCACCCAGTTTGAGGCCGGGCCCTCCTGCACCGAAGCCCTCGCCTGGCTGGGTGCCGAGGTGGTGAAGGTCGAAAACCCCGGCGGCGGCGACCCGGGGCGTGCCCTGGGCGGCAAGCCCGGCGTGGACGATCCCTATTTCCTGCTGTTCAACGCCAATAAGAAATCCATCACCGTCAACCTGAAGGACCCCAAGGGCCTGCAACTGGTCAAGGACATGGCCAAGCAGGCCGACGTGATGGTGGAGAATTTCGCCCCCGGCGCGATCGAGCGTCTGGGTCTCGGCTACGACGTCATCAAGACGATCAATCCCGGGATCATCTTCTGCCAGGTCAAAGGCTTCGGGGAAGGCAGCCCGTACGAGAAGAACCTCGCCTTCGACATGATCGCGCAGGCCTGCGGCGGCACCATGAGCATCACCGGCGAGAAGGACGGCCGCCCGCTGAAGCCCGGCCCGTCCTTGGGCGACACCGGCACCGGCATGCTGCTGGCGGTATCCATCCTGGGCGCGCTGTATCGGCGCAAGACCACCGGAGAAGGCGACCATCTGCAGGTGGCGATGCAGGACGCGATGCTGCACTACATCCGTATCGCGTTCGCCGCGCAGTATCGCACCGGATTGCCGGCCCAGCGCGCCGGGGACAGCAGCGTGTCCGCCACGATCCCTCCGATGGGCACGTTCCCCTGCAAGGGCGGCGGGCTGAACGATTACGTCTACATCTTCACCAGTCGCGCCAACCCCGAGCACTGGCGCCGTCTGCTCGGCGTCATCGGCCGCGAGGAGCTGATCGGCAATCCGTTGTTCGAAACGCCCGCGGCCCGCGCCGAGCGGCCGGACGAGGTGAACGCCATGATCACCGCCTGGACCCTGCAACACACCAAGCATGAGGCCATGGAGATCATAGGCGCAGCCGGCATCCCCGCCGGCGCGGTGCTGGACACCATGGAACTCAGCACCGACCCGACCTTCGAGCAGCGCGGCATCATGCCGATGATCGAGCATCCCGTGGTCGGACCGTTCAAGATGGTGTCCTGGCCCGTCCGCCACGGCGGCAGCCCGCCGCCCGTCGCCCCCTCCCCGCTTCTCGGCGCCAACAACGCGGATGTGTTGGGAAGCTGGCTGGGTTTGGGCACACAGGATGTCGCCGCGCTGAAGGGCAGCGGCACTATCGGCTAATTCCCACCGAGCGAAGCGATGACCCACAGTGTCTCCTTACCGTCATTGCCGGGCTTGACCCGGCAACCCGCTCCCTGCCGTTGAGGCGTGGGTTGCCGGGACAAGCCCGGCAATGACGGTGAGGGCACGGACGCCTGTGGGCCATTGTTTCGACCGGTCGGCATAAATCGTTGGTTCGGCTTTCAAACCCGCGCCAACGCGATTTCACCACCCACGGGCCGTCGCCCGTGCCAAAGGAGACTGAACAAGATGGCGGAACTTACGGGCTCGGAAATCATAGCCAAATGTCTTGCGAAAGAGGGGATTTCCGACCTCTTCTACATCATGGGCGGCCCGATGCTGCTGGCGGAAGCCACCTGCATCACCGAAGGCATCCGCATGATCGATGTCCGCCATGAGCAGGCGGCCGCCTTCGCGTGCCAGGCCTATAGCCGCCTGAAGCAGGTTCCGTCGGTGTGCATGGCCGCGTCCGGCCCGGGCGTGACCAACCTGATCACCGGCATGGCGAATGCCCTGGTGGATTGCTGCCCCGTGGTGGCGTTCGGCGGGGCCAGCCCGCTGTCGCAGTTCGGCCGGCAGGTGTTCCAGGAAATCGACCAGGTCGAGCTGATGCGCGGCTGCACCAAGCATGTCGATCGCCTCATTAACCTGAAGCGTATTCCGCAGCAGATCAACTTCGCGCTGCAAAAGGCGATGACCGGGAAGCCCGGCCCCGTCTACCTAGATTGCCCTGGCGACATGCTGTACCAGAAGATCGACGAGAACCTGGTCGATTGGAGCTACGCCGGTCGCCCGCTGGTCGATTCCCGCCCGCTGGGCGATCCGCGCCAGATCGACGCGCTGGTCAAGGCATTGCAGACCGCCAAGGCTCCGCTGATCGTTTCTGGCTCGGGCGTGATCTGGTCGCGCGCGTGGGAAGAAATGCAGGCATTCGTCGAGGCCGCCGGCATCCCCTTCTACACCACCCCGCAAGGCCGTGGCGTGGTGCCGGACGATCACGAGTATTCGTACCTGGCGATGCGGTCCTCCGCGTTCCGTGATGCGGACCTGATCGTCGTGCTCGGCACCCGCATGAACTACATCATCGGTCATGCCTCGCCGCCGCGCTTTGGGCCCAATGCCACGATCGCCCGGATCGATGTCGATTCGACGGAAATCGCCACCGCGGCGCGCTATGTCGATATCCCCATCGTCGGCGACTGCAAGGCCGTGCTGGGTCAGTTGCTGGACGGGATCAAGGGCAAGATCAACCCTGACAACTTCAAGGACTGGCGCAAGAAGCTGTCCGACGGAGAAGCGCAGAAGCGCAGCGCCGCCGGTGCCAACAAGTATGCGGAAGATGGCGACATCCATCCCGTGCGCATGCTGGAAGCGGTGCGCGATTTCGCCAAGCGCGACGCGATCCTGTGCGTCGATGGGCAGGAGACCCTGAACTTCGGCCGCCAGACGATGCCGACCTTCTCGCCGGGCCATCGTTTGAACTCCGGTCCGTTCGGCACAATGGGTGTGGGCCTGCCGTTCGGCGTCGGCGCGAAAGTGGCCTGCCCGGACAAGCAGGTGATCGTGGTGCATGGCGACGGCTCCATGGGCATGAACGCGATGGAGATGGACACCGCCATCCGCCACAAGATCCCGCTGCTGATCGTGATCAGCCTGAACGGCGGCTGGACCGGCGATCCGAAGCGGGAGAAGCCGGGCCGTGACCTGGGCTACATGCGCTACGACCTGATGTGTGAGGCGCTGGGCGGTTACGGCGAATACATCACCAAGGCCGAGGACATCACGCCGGCGCTGGAACGCGCGCAGGCGAAGGTGGATCAGGGCATGGTGGCGCTGGTCAACGTGCGGACGGATTACCGGGCTCGGTTCTCGGGCGCGTCGTTCTCCGATTACACGACCTGATTTTGGGTTGATGATGGAAAGCCCCGCCCGGGAGACTGGGCGGGGCTTTTTGTTGTTCTGATAGTGGGCCCTGCTGGAGCTTCGCTTGCGCTTTTGAGTCGGTGTCGTCCACAGACGGCGCAGGTCAGACGTCCCTGAAGTGCCCCCCCACCGTAACGAACCATCCCAGCGATTAAGAATACAAAGTCGTGCCTACTGATCCGCCTCAGCCGTCCGCCGCCCTCCGCGCGCGACGCGCCGCCCCAATAAGCAGCATGCGGTCATGCACCAAGCTGAGTATCTCGACCACGCCATCCGGCACCACCCGGTAGACGACCAGATGCCGAGGTCGACCGACCCGATGGTCCCGCGGCACGAGGCGACGCACGGATCGAAGATGGAGCGTTCGGACGCCCACGACTTTGGCAACTTCGCGCGACCCGGCCATCGCCGGTGACTCGCCGATGGCGATCATGGCGGCCATGATAAGGCGATTGTAACGGTCGGCCGCTTCGATGCCCCATCGACGGGCGCTCTCAAGCAGGACTGCCTCGATCCTGTCCTCGGCATGCCCGACGACGCGGTAGGGCACCTAACTCTCGTCAGCGGCCATCCGATCGCGGACGCGCGCCATCATCCGCTCATGCCAACCCTCGGCCGCTTCGGGCGAGGCAATGGTCACGTAGCGCCCGTCCTCGGCGTCCGCGATGCCCGCGTGGGCTTCCGACACAATTTCGTCCTCGACCTCGATATCCGCAGCGAAACGGCGAGCGGCCTCCAAGAGATAGGCGTCCGCGCTCTCGATCCGGCCAGCAGCGACGTGGCGGTCGATGACCGCCTGGATCTCATCCGGCAATCGAAGTTGAACGATACTCATTCGCCCTCCACGGCAACGGGATCGGTTGGTCGCAAGATTCAGCCTATCACAATCAGGGACAAGCCGAGAACCTCGATCGTCAACCGACAATCCCCCTCCCTTGACATCGCCAGGCCATAACAGCATCAACCCCACATGATCCCGCCCTGCCTCAAGTTGGCCGCGTCGAAAAAACCCCTTCCACAAGGGGCCAGGGATCAGCGCGCGCCGTAATCCGTCGCGCATACGATCGACCAGGACCCCGCCGGTTTGGACGGGGTCTTTTTTATGTCTGCTCCCGTCTCCGGCATCACAGGAGATGAAGCACCATGCAAACGCAATTCACACCGATCCAAGGCATCTGGCTGCCCCTCATCACGCCGTTCCGCGACGGCGCGCTGGATGAGACATCATTGCGGCGGCTGATCAAGCATTTTGCCAGTCAACCGATCGAGGGCTTGATCCTCGCGGCCACGACCGGCGAAGGGATGACCCTGGACGATCAGGAAGTCGAGCGCCTCGTTGCCATATCCGCATCCGAGCGGGCAGAGATCGACCGCCCACTCCCGCTGTTTCTCGGCCTGTCGGGCAGCGACACGCGCAAGGGTATCAAGGCGTTGCACGCAACATCCGCCTGGCCGATCGAGGGGTACCTGATCACCTGCCCCTATTACTCAAGACCAGCGCAGGAAGGACTGTTCCAACATTTCTCCGCCCTGGCCGATGCCACGGATCGGCCAATTCTGATCTACAACATCCCCTATCGCACCGGCGTCAACATGATGAACGAGACCATGCTGCGCCTGGCCGAACGGGCGAATATCGTTGGGGTCAAGGATTGTTCAGCCGATGCGGTGCAGTCCTTCGACCTGATCCGCACCCGGCCTGCCGATTTCGCGGTGCTGACCGGAGAGGACGCGTTGTTCCACACGGCTCTCACGCAAGGCGCCGATGGCGGCATTCTGGCGTCCGCCCATACCGCGCCCCAGGAATTCGCCGCGATCCAAAGCAAGATCCGCGCGGGAGATTACGCGGGCGCGTTGGCGGATTGGCGCATCCTGGTCGATCTGCCGCGCCTTTTGTTCACCGAACCGAGCCCCGCGCCGATCAAGCATTGGCTCTGGCGCACCGGCCTGATTGACAGCCCCGAGTTACGGCTGCCGATGACGCCTGTCAGTTCGGCCCTGGCTGCCCGGATCGACCAGGAAATCGAGCGCAGGCAGCGTTAGGCGACGCACATAATTATGCCAACCGGCGGAAACAATGACCTATGAACTGTCCTCACCGTCATTGCCGAATCAAGTCCGGCAATGACGGTGAGGTGACGCCTATGGGTCATTGTTTCGGCCGGTTCGTGTTGCTGCTCCATTTGGCGCGTAGACGGCCGATCCCGTCATGTCCTGCGTCATCAGGCTATCCACGACACTGCTGAGATCGACACCGCAAATCGTGAATGGCGGGCCTGCATCCGCCGCGACGTGGAGAGATCCGCAATCAACACCAGATGTTGCAGGTGTCTCGCGCGTCGCCTTGGCACGGGACCAACGCCGCCTCGTCCCCTGGCACGCCCCGAAGGTTCCAGGCTGTCACGGTCGGAGGACTCCAACCGTGACAGCATGGACCAGGATCAATCGCCAACGACGCCCACAGAACGCCGGTAAGCCCAGCTTCAGACTAACCGCGCCGCCACCATCCGCGCTTCTTCCCCACCGGAGGAGCGTCCTCGCTGCCGATCACGATGGGCTTGATCACCGGCGCGGTATCGTTCGCGGCAACCGGGGCAGGTTCGGGCGAGGCCTCGGGCGGCGCCACCACCGCGACTTCGGGCGCAGCCGCCGGCACCTCCGCAACCGGAGCCTCCGCAGCCACAACCGGTTCCACCACCTCTGGCGCAACGGCGACCGGTTCTACCGGTGCCGCGGTTTCGACCACGGCCGGCGCCGAAGGTTCCTCGATCACCGCCACCGTTGCGGGCACCTCGGCCAGTTCGACGGCCTCGATCACGCCACCGCTCGTCACGCCACCGCTGGTCTCGCCACCAACGGCTTCGGCCGTCTCGGGTTCGGCGCTCGCGGCCACGGCTTCCGGGATCGCCGACGGCGCTTCCAGTTCGACCAGCGATTCCGGTGTCGGATGGCTGGCCGCGACGACTTCCGGCACGCTCTCCGCCTCAGGCGCGAGGCCCGTGACGGACGAAGGTGCCTCCAACTCCACCAGCGAATCCGCGACCGGATGCGCCACCGGTTCGGAAGCCAAAGGCTCAGGCAGCAATGTGCTGATTGGTATCGGACGGCCGCTTTCCGCCGCGCGTTCCACCTGGTCGATCACGTCGAAGATGTCGAACGCCTGGTTGCCGAACGGATTGGCCGGTGTGGGGCCGGTGTAGACCGGCAACAGGTCGGGCTGCTCCGCGCCGGGCAGGCCGAGCGGAGAGATTTCGCCGTCGGGCTCGCGGCGACGACGGCGTCCGCCGCGGCGACCACGCCGGCGGTTGCGGGCTTCTTCCTCGGTTTCAGCGGTTTCTTCCGTGGCACCAGGTTCGGCCACAACGGCTTCGGCGGCGCCCGATTCGGCCGGCACAACAACGGATCCATCCGCGTAGAACGTATCGGCATCGGCGGGGACCGGAGTCGTGTCGGGTCCGGTCACGCCGCTCTCCGCCACGACCGCATCGTCGGCCTCACCGAACGGCGCGGCACCATCGGCGGATTCGCCATTCTGGTCGCCGTTTTCGTCCTCGGCCGCGCTGCCCGGCGTGTCTTCCCGCCGCCCGCGCCGCCGGCGACGCCGCTTGCGCCGACGTTCGGCTTCCTCGGCCTCACCCTTGGCGGCGGTGAGAGCGGCCTCGGTCTGCTCTCCGACCGGTTCGGTGGTCGCGGATTCCCGCGGCGATGGCTCGTCAACGAAGTCGCTCACGTCTTCGACGATGTCCTCGTCCTCGACGAAATCGGGTTCGACGTCCTCGGTTTCGGCAAACGACGACCGGGAGAAGCTGGTCGGCGGCGCCATTTCCTGGGTGATCGCCGGCGGCAGATCGGACAAGGTCTGAGCACGCACCCGATCGATCCGGAACTGAGACGCCAGTTGCGTGTCGTCGGCGGCGATGATGACGCGCATGGCATAGCGCATCTCGATATCGCGCAGGCGGTCGCGCTTGTGGTTCAGCAAATAAAGGGCCGCGGGCGTCGCGACATGCACGATGATTTCAGCCGCGCGCCGCTTGCTGCCCTCGTCTTCGATCCCGCGCAGGATGTGAACGGCCGAACTTTCAGTGCCGCGAACGAGGCCGGTGCCGGCGCAATGGGGACAGGCGACAAAGCTGGTCTCGGCCAGCGACGGACGCAGGCGCTGGCGGCTCATTTCCAGCAGGCCGAAATGGCTGATATGGCCGATCTGGATGCGCGCGCGGTCGTCTTTCAGCGCGTCCTTCAGGCGGCGTTCCACCATCGCGTTGTGGCGCTTCGACTCCATGTCGATGAAGTCGATGACGATCAGCCCGGCCAGATCACGCAGCCGCAACTGGCGCGCGACCTCATCGGCCGCTTCCAGGTTGGTGCGAAGGGCGGTTTCCTCGATATTGCGCTCGCGGGTGGACCGGCCGGAGTTGACGTCGATCGCGACCAGCGCCTCGGCCTGGTTGATCACCAGATAGCCGCCGGAGCGCAATTGCACGGTCGGCATCAGCATCGCGTCGAGCTGGGCTTCGACCTGATGGCGCGCGAACAGCGGCTGCTGGGCCACGCCGCCGGTGCCATCGCGCCAAAGCTGCACCTTCTTGGCGTGGGACGGCATCAGCATGCGCATGAAGTCGTGCGCCGCGCGCCAGCCGTCCTCCCCATCCACCACGATCTCGTCGATATCGCGGGAGTAGACGTCGCGGATGACCCGCTTGATCAGGCTGGCTTCTTCATAGATCAGGGCCGGCGCGACCGATTTCATCGTGTGTTCGCGGATATCGTCCCAGAGCCGCAGCAGATACTCGCAGTCGCGCTTGATCTCCGGCTTCGGACGAGCCGCGCCCGCGGTGCGGATGATCAGCCCCATGCCGCGCGGCAGGTCCAGCTCGGTGGTGATTTCCTTCAACCGGCGGCGATCGGCGGCTGACGTAATCTTGCGGGAAATTCCACCGCCGCGGGGCGAGTTCGGCATCAGCACGCCAAACCGGCCGGCGAGCGACAGATAGGTGGTCAGCGCGGCGCCCTTCGTGCCGCGCTCTTCCTTGACGACCTGCACCAGCAGGATCTGGCGGCGGCGGATGACCTCCTGGATCTTGTAGTTGCGCATGAAGCGCGGCGGCATGCGGCGTTCGCGCTGCTCATCCGGGCTGTCCTGGTCGCCGCCGATGGAATCCGGCGGCGGCGAGTCGGCCGTGCTGTCGTCGTTGTCGGAATCGTCACTGTCGGAGTCGTCGCGATCCGGCTGGCTCTCATCACGCGCTTCCGGTTCGGCCATGCGGGCCGGGACGGCATCCTCCGCCGTGGCCAACATCGGCGGCGTGGCCGCCAGCGCCCAGGCGTCCGCCGGCGGAGCAACCAGTTTGGGCACGTCAGCCACCGCCCATGAAGCCGCGGGCTCCGGTGCAGCGAACATCGCCGGCAGATCCGCGCGTGCCCAGGCGCCAGCTTGTTCGGGGGCGGCAAACATCGGCGGCGAACCCGCCAAAGCCCAGGCCGGCGTCGGCTCGGCGGCCGTTTCCGCAACCGGCTCATTGTCCCAGAACGGCGCGTCATGCGCCTGTTCGGCCGGCTGTTCCGCGCCGGGGGCGCTTTGCAGCGCGATTTCGAGGTCTTCTTCCTCTTCCTCCAACCGCGCTTCTTCCGCGGCCA
This sequence comes from Nitrosovibrio sp. Nv4, assembly GCA_943330455.2. Lineage (GTDB taxonomy): Bacteria > Pseudomonadota > Alphaproteobacteria > Acetobacterales > Acetobacteraceae > Rhodopila. Next base: position 16,967 of record CALQHT020000048.1, read on the forward strand.
TTTCAATCAGGCGTTGGCGGTCGGCAACGGGGATCTGATAATAGTCGGGGTGGATTTCGCTGAAGGCCAGGAACCCGTGCCGGTTCCCCCCATATTCCACGAAGGCGGCCTGGAGGCTTGGCTCCACCCGGACGACCTTGGCGAGGTAGATATTGCCCTTCAGATGCCGCTTGGTGGCGGTCTCAACGTCGAAATCTTCTAGCCTGTTACCATCCAGCACCACGACGCGGGTTTCTTCCGCGTGCGTGGCATCGATGAGCATGCGCTTCGTCATGTAGCCCTGAACTCCGGTGTGCCGCTCTTGTCCCGGAAACGACCCTGGTCAGGGCGCGGTCCGGCCGGCGGCAGAAAAGGCTTGCGGTAAGGGGCACACGGGTCAGGCCGGGAGCGGGATGCGGATCGAGACACGGTCTTGCGAACCCGTCCGCGAACGATCTGGCACAACCATCTGTGACGATGGAATGCGATACCGGTACGGATAGGCGCTGCACGATGTGTCTCATCAGGTCCTGGCGTGCGAGTGGTGCGTCCCGTGGCGGAACGCGGCCCCTGCGTGAAAGTCGGTTGCCTGCCATCCGTCGGGGTTGATTCGACAGGCGGCCTCGGCGCGCCTTCGAACCGTGGGAGGCGGGCGCGACGCGAGCGGCAATGCGGCCGAGGCGACACGGATCCTGCCGTATTTCACCGCAGTGGCACCATGGTGTGGCACCACCGGGGAGACTTGCCCATCAGGCATCCGTCCTGACGGGTCAAGGGATCACGCAATCGCCGGATCAGGCCAGGAGGCGCCGAATGTCGGCTGCCTCCGGTTGCACCACCGGAGCGAGCGGACCATGGAGCAATCCGCCACGCATCGCAAGCAAGATATGTCAGGCTCGCGTAGCTGGGTCCGAACGGCGTGGCGCGGACGCGCCATCGGGGCACCATTAAACGGCCATAATCAATAAGAAAGCTGCGTTTCCGAACCTGGTATGTTAAGCATTGGACATGTCCCCCACCGATCCCCTGACGCGTCGCCTGCTGTTGGGCCGCTTTGGCGCCGGCAGTGTCGTTTTTGGGACTCTGCTCCTGCCCGCGGGCACCTTGGCCGCGCCGGCCAGCCCGGTCGCGGGGCGCGGCCGAGCGGGTCCGCCGCCGCCATCGGCGAAGGCGCCGCTGGTGATGCTGGACCCCGGGCATGGCGGCAAGGACCCGGGTGCGATCGGCGTGACCGGCACCTATGAGAAGATCGTCACCCTCGCCGCCGCGCTGGAACTGAAGCGGCAGTTGGAAAGTGAGGGCCGGTATCGCGTCGAGCTGACCCGCAGCCGCGACACGTTCATCGCCCTGGATGACCGAGTCGGCAAGGCTCAGGCGAAGGGCGCGGCGCTGTTCGTGTCGATGCATGCGGATGCGCTGACCGACCATTCGGTGCGCGGCGCGTCGGTCTACACCCTGGGCACCACCGCGTCCGACGCCCAGACCGCGGCGCTCGCTCGGCGGGAGAATAGCGCGGACCGGTTCGGTGGGCGAGAATGGCGGGATATGACGCCGGAGGTGGCTCGGATTCTGTCCAGCCTGGTGCGGCGAGAAACCCGGGTGGGCTCCGTGCGGATCGCGAAGACGTTGGTCGGCAGCCTGGACCGCGATCTGCCGATGCTGCCGAACCCGGATCGGCATGCCAGTTTCGTGGTACTGAAGGCCGCGGATATTCCCAGCGTGCTGGTGGAGATGGGCTTCATGTCCAACCCCAAGGACGAGGCCGCGTTACGCCGAGCGGATCATCGGAAGATGGTGGCTGGGGCGATGAAGCGGGCGATTGATGGGTATTTCAGTGCAACGACTCAGGCTGGGGCGGACGGGGGTCGGGCGGCGGGTTGAGGGTGGGGGTATTCGCCCGCGGATCTTCCAGGCAGCACCAAATCTTGGCGACCGTTGTCAAAATATTTGGACTTCCCGGAAAGTATGACCGCAACCGGACTGCAATAACCTCATTGCATAGGACAGGCGAGTGTCTCTCGCGCCTGCAAGGCGGGGTGGCGTGCCGCGTTCGCCATGATGCCGATCAGGCGGAAGTCCAGGCCCGAATCGCCCATCGGCCGGGTTCCCGTTTGGAACAGGTTCCACAACGCTCTCTTCTGGGGTAATGTGCAACTATGAACGACATCGACACTCGCCCCTTCCCTTCCTCGCGCCCACCGACCGAATCGGAGCTTGTCGCTTGGCGGGCGCTGTCCCGCGATGAGCAGCTTGCCCGTTACAGGGATGCCCTGCAGGCTCCCGACGCCGGGCGCGTCAGCAAGGCGACCATGGCAGACGTGTTGACTGCCGCGCGTCAACGGGTCGCCGCCCGCCGTGGCTGACTTCCGCCTTTCGGAACGGGCGGAACGAGACCTTATCGAGATTTACGATTACACTGAGGCAACGTTCGGAGCCTATCAGGCCGACGCCTATCATGCAGGGCTGGAGCGCACGTTCGACCTGCTTGCCAGCTTTCCCCGCATCGGGCGGGCCGTTGCCGAGATCGCGCCCGGTTTTCGTCGCTTCCGCTTCCAGGCTCATGTGGTATTTTACACCGAGGAGGTGGGCTTTATCTTGATCCGCGCCGTTCTGCATCAAGCCCGAGAGATCAAGCCCGACCTTTTCGATTGAGGCGAGGGGCTGCGAGTGAGGGGTCGAAGACTTTCGACCAGAGGACGTTCACCGCCTCGGCCCGCCAATGATCCGGGGCATGGCGCGCCTCGAACGCCAGCAGCAGCGCGGACTGGGCGCTGTAAGCCTCCTCGATCACCCATTTCGCGACGACCGAGGCGTCTATGACGGCCTGCCTCACATGGTGGTCTCGGTGTGATCGCGGTCCCGATCCCGCCGGACGATGTCCGTGCTGTCGGTCGTTTGCGGCGGTGTCCGTGCGCGCAGCCGAGCGGCGGCTTGGGCAAAGCTTTCCGTTTCGGGCCGCAGGGCCTGTTCGAGGATGGCGCGATGTTCGGCCTCGGCCGCCCGTCCGGTACGCGCGGCCCGCTGTTTGAGGGCCTGGATAATCGCATCGTCCAGGCCTCGGACGATAAGCTGACCCATGGACGCGCTCCGATGCTATCAATGGATGATAGCATCGGAGCGCGGGTTCAATGGGCGATGTGGCGTGGCCATCGGATGAGACGGCGCCATCCGCTTTCGCCCCGCGCCCTGTCGCGGCGCGATGGAAGACAATGGCCGCTATAGAATCATCGGTTGGGCGTTTGGATTGGGCGCCGCTTTCAACCACCGCGAAAGCGCGAACCACACGAAGATCGCTCGGGATCGGGCGCGCTTCCGATCAGACCTGACGCCCGGTCCGCACCGCCATCGGGATCGGCCGCCTTCGCGACGCCCCAAACCGGATTGGGATAGGCCTCACGGATCGCCCACCGACTGCCCAGCCTCCAAGCCGCGACGCCTCACCCGCCGGTTCAATCCCGCCGATGCCCAAATAGCAGGCATTCCGGGCGCCAGGGTTAACAACCGCAAACCGGAACGATACCCCCCGATTCCCGCGCCTAACCGGAATGAAAGCCCCCGTTTCCCGCCGGGATTTGCAACGAACCCGCGCGGCACCGCACTTAAAGTGAAGTCTCAAGTCGGCCCCAATTCCACCGGGATATCAATTCCTAGCGGCTGGTTCCGAACCCTGCGACTGAAGACCGCCGCCACGCCGCAAAATGGCCGATCCGGCGATCTCAAAACAAAGACGACCCGCGTTAACCATCGCCCAATTCTTGCACAATCCACGACAGTTCAATGGATTACAGCACGATCCTGATCGCCGCCCCACCCGGACCGAAAAACCATGTTGCCAAGCCTGACCCGTTCTCGTTAGAACATAGAAAGAACTTAACGGCCAGATCATGCGAGCCTCCGCACACTGCCAAACCCACGAAAAACCGCGCCTCAGCGGGCCGTCGCACCCCGACGCCGCCCTCGCATACGAATATCCGACTCCCGAAATCGGGTATCCATCACGCCGCGTTTTCGAACGCGCATGTGCGAAAACACCCCTCGATCAGCGGACGCCCCGGAACCGGCCGCCCAGTTTCCAGGCACACCGACATGCCCTGATCCAACCCCAATCACCCCTCATCCCCGGACCGAGCCAATTCCAACGCGCGGGCATAAACCAGCTTCCGGGGCAGCCCGGTCGCCGCCGAAACCAAGGCCGCGGCATCCTTCACGCTGTTGGCGGCCAAGGCGCGCTGCAACTGCCCGTCCAGGTCCTCATGATCGGCCTGTTCGGGAGGGCCGAGCAGAAGGGTGATTTCGCCGCGGGGGGCGTGGGTGGCGTAGTGGGTGGTCAGGGTGGCGACCGTGCCACGGCGGACTTCCTCGTAATGCTTGGTCAGTTCCCGCGCGACCGCGGCCTGGCGATCGCCGAACGAGTCCAGCATGTCGGCCAGGGTCTCGGCCAGGCGATGCGGCGCCTCGTGCCAGATCAGGGTGGCCGCCAGACCGGCGCGTTCGGCGGCGCGCAGGGTCCCGAAAGCGGCGCGACGGGCGGCGGATCGAGGCGGCGGAAAGCCCAGGAACAGGAACGGCAGCGGCGGCAGACCGGACAGGATCAGCGCGGTCACCGCGGCATTGGCACCGGGGACGGCGCTGACCGGCAGGGCCTCGGCGATCGCGGCGCGGACCAGGCGATAGCCGGGATCGGACACCAAGGGGGTGCCGGCGTCGGAGACCAGGGCGATGCGCTTGCCCTGACGCAGCATGGACAGGATCGCGGGGATGCGGGCGTCTTCGTTATGCTCATGCAGCGGTTGGGTGCGGGTGGACACGCCGATCGCCGACAGCAGGCGCGCGGTATGGCGGGTGTCCTCGCACAGGATCAGGTCGGCGGCGCGCAGGGTTTCGGCGGCGCGGGCTGTCATATCGCCGAGGTTGCCGATTGGCGTGGAAACCAGCACAAGTCCGGGCGGCGGGCCGGACTGGCCGTCCTGCCGGTCATCGGGAGACGGGACGGATGAGTCGTCAGACATGGAAGCTCCTTCTCGGCACGCTCTTTGGCACATTGGCCGGTCGGATGCTCCGCCCCGTGGCGGGTTCGTTCGAATTGCCCGCGTTTGGCCGGATGGGTGCCAGCGGGCTTTCGGCCCCAATGCACCAGGGTGGCGGTTGGTCGCGGTTCGGCTGCGTCTTCCCAATGACGGGCGTTTTCCGGCGCCTTCCCAATGCCGCGACCGCCGGAGCCCTGTTTTCGGTCGGCCTGTTGGTTGGGGTTCTCAGCGGGTGCGCGCCGCAGTCTGGACCATCCGGAAGAGACTACCAACCTCGGACCGCGCCGACCGCGGGCACGCCGGCGCCGGTCGCCCAGTCGATGGGGGGCAGGGTGGCGATTCTGCTGCCGCTGAGCGGGCCGTTGGCGGACCGTGGGCAGCCGATGCTGCAAGCCGCGCAACTCGCGCTGGAATCGGGGCCGCCGTTGGATGCGCGCGATACCCTGGGCACGCCGGATGGGGCGGCCTCGGCGGCACGGGCGGCGATTGCCGGGGGGGGCGGGCTGATTTTAGGGCCTCTGACCGCGGCCGAGACTGCTGCCGTGTCGCCCATCGCGCGGGAGGCCGGGGTGCCGGTGCTGGCCTTTACAAATGCGTCGTCGCTGGGGCAGGCCGGGGTATGGCCGCTGGGCATCACGCCGGCGCAACAGGTGAAGCGGCTGGTCGTGGCGGCCCAGACCCAGGGCCGCAGCCAGATGGCGGCTCTGCTACCGGACAACGATTTCGGACAGGCGATGGCGGCGGGGCTGGTTCAGGCCACCGCCTCGGTCGGTCTGCCGGCGCCGGTCATCGTGATGCATGCCCCTGGAATGGGGGCGATCAACACGGCGGCGCGGGAGGTATCCGGGTATGGCAGCCGGCGCGGCCCGATCGACGCTCAGATCAAGGCGGCTCGGGCGCTGAACACGCCGGAGGGTCGGCGTCAGGCGCAGGACCTGGCGCGCAGCCGGATCGGACCGCCGCCGTTCGACACGTTGCTGCTGGCCGATACGCGGGACGATTTGCAGGCCGTGGCGGCGATGTTGCCTTATTATGATGTCGATCACTCGCAAGTGCAGATCATTGGCCCGGCGCAGTGGTCCTCCCCGGCCAGCGGGTCCGGTGCGATGGAGGGGGCATGGTATGCCGCGCCCGATCCGGCTCAGCGGGCAGCGTTGGAGCAGTCGTTTACTACTCGCTACAACACGCCGCCGTCGCCGTTGGCGGATCTGGCGTTCGATGCCGCCTCGATCGCGCGGGTGTTGGCCGGGCAGGCCGGTTTCCCGGTGGCGGGGCTGACCCAACCGGCGGGATTTGAAGGTGTCGATGGCTGGGTGGCTTTGCTGCCGGACGGGCAGGTGCGGCGGGGACTGGCGGTGTTCAAGATCGAACGCGGCGGCCCGGCGATGATCGAGCCGGCACCGCAGTCCGGTGCGGCGCCCGGGAGTTGATACTCTTATTATGATGCACCCGCGTCGGCACGCATCCCGGGTCGTCCGGGTGAGAGGACGGAGGCACCCGCCCGGGCTACCGGCACCCGTGGCGGAAACAGCCCCCCAGCGTCCCGCGATGCCAGTGCCGGGTCGGCTGTTGCTACGCTCCGCCCTGCTCCAGACCCGGCCGGTAGTCGAACCGTTCGCCGGCTTCCTTGCCGGCGTTGAAGGCGTCGGACAGGACCGACCGCCGGCTGGATGCACCCCTGCGATGGAATTGCAGGCCCAGCTTCTCCAACTCGGTCTCGATGATCGATTCCTTGATCGGCACCAGGTCCCGGCCCGAGCCTTGCTGGCGGACCGTCCGGCTCTCCGACAGGGCATCCAACTTGGCGACGATCCCGCGCGCCAAGCCGATCTGGAAGGAATTGGTGGCGGTGCGTCGTTGGCCGGACAGCGTTTCGCGGTAGATCGAGCCGGCCTGGAATGACTGGGTCTCGCTCTCGAACGCCATCGCGATCAGATCGTGCAGATAGACCGCCGCCTGGACGTCGCCCGGCATGCCGAAGAAGACATAGCGCAAAGTGCCGTTCAGAGAGGTCTCCGCCCACACCCGGCAATCGAAGAAGCCGGCGATGGTGGTCATGCAGTCGTCGATCGGGCCGCGGCGCTTGCGTCCGGTCTCGATCCCGACGCCTTCGCAGCTTTGTCGACGCAGGTCGAGCTCGTTCAGGCTCAGCCCGTATTTGTCCAGCAGTTCGGCCACTTTCTCGGCCGCGGCCAGGGCTTCCTGCTCGGTGCAGCCTTGCTCGACGGTCTTTTCCCGCAGCCCGCGGATGCGCGTCACCAGCCGGTCCAGCTCGCCGTCGCTGGTTCGGGTGGACCCGGCGGACAGCTTCACCCGGGCGCGCAGGGACTGGAACAGGTCCGTGACCCGAGGCGGCAGACCGCGATGGGCGACCTCTCCGGCCACATACTCGGCCAGCCCGTCCAGGCTCATGCCGCCGGAGCCGTGCATGCCGCGGATGGCGATCGTCTCGATCATGACCAGGGCAATGCGCGCATATGTATCCGCCAGCCGGATTCGTTCGGCCTCCCGCGCGAGCGTGCCATGGATCAGGGCCGTGAGCAGGGCCGGCGGGGAGGTCATCTCCCTGGCCCGCGCCTTGTCGGCTTCCTCCAGCTCGCCGCCGCGTTCCGCCCATTGGGCGGCGAAGATGTCCAGCGGCAGCTTCGGAGGCTCGAATGGCAGGGGCCGGGGTTTCCCAGACGAATGACCAGAGGGGCTACCAGTCGACCGGCCGTGGGAAGAGCCTGTCGATGCACCCGGCTTCGAGCGGCCGGCGACGGGTTCGTACTCAGCCTCAAAGTTGGCGGCCATCCGGTCAATGAGCGCCTGGTCCATGCCATTGCGCAGGATGTGGCGACAGACCGCCTCGGCGCAGCGAACCGGGTTGGTCAGTCCGCGCCCGCCAAGCTTCGTGAAGCCGCGCACGATCTCCATGGCGTCCTGATCCAGGGGGATCGGAAAACCCGCGACCAGGATCGATCCATCCGGCAAGGGCGCCAACCGGCAGAGAAATTCGACCCCCTCGATCAAATTAGCGGGCACCGGCTTGACCAGTTGGACGGGCTCCGACGTTATCAGGTCCAGCCATTGGCCGCGTTCGTAACCCAGGACCCGATAGCGGGACCGGCGCAGGGCGGTCAGCACGTCGGTTTCCTGGGGAGAACGGCGTCCTCCAGCACGGGCCAACCGATCGAACGCGGTCACGCCCAGCAGAGATGGCGTGCTAAGCGCCAGTTCCTTGGCCATCACCATCGCCAAACCCGCCGATCCATCAAGATCCGCAACCGCTCGGCGTATTTCGACGTTGGGCAGCCACCCGCGCACCAATCCAGGCACCCGGTCCGCTGGCACGAAGGACGCGGCCTCCTCGCACAGCGCCACCCAAATCACCTCCGCCGACGTTATGCCGGCCGGATCCTTGTTGAGAGCGGTCTGCCTGACGCTATGGTTCATGGATCGACCCTGCGATGGGAGTGATGCCCTGCCCCGCGAATCGGCGGACATGGTTTCCTATCGCAGCCGAGGTGCGAGGATCGCGCAAGGTTTGTTTTGGCAAAACCCGACTATGGCGGGTCAGGGCGTGCCAGATGGCTGGCCCAACCGCATGCCCGCGGCCTCTCGGTCGAACAATGCCAGGTCGCGTTCGAACGCCCATTGCAGGCGGGCCTTTTCGCTGCCGAGAAGGAACGCCTCGCAGGATGGCGATGGAGCAGCAGTTGGATGGCTGCCCTGACACGGCCCGACCACATGCCAGGCGAGCGGATCGGCCCACAGGCTTGCCCCGGCAACAAAGGCATATTCCAGCGTGTTGCGCTCCAACCCGACCAGATCGGCCCAGCTCAAACGGTAGGTGGTCACCGCGCGTTGCAGTTCATGGGTACGGTCGATCCGCTCCACCCCTTCGTCGTCGGTGGAGATCACGGTCGGCACCCCCGCGGCGCGATAGATCGGGAACGGGTGGTCGGCGCCCTCGACACCGAGGATTTGCGCGTTGCTGGTCAGATTGATCTCCACCGCGACCTTGCGGCGCGCCATTTCGCGCAGCAGGGCGAAGGCGTCATCCTCATACATGATATCGACGCCGTGGCCGATCCGGTGGGCGTGGCCGAGCTCGACCGCCTGGCGGATGTGGAACAGCAGATCCTCCGGCCGGACGAGGCCCAGGGTCAGTTCGCCGGCATGCAAGCTGACCTTGGTGCCCGGGATGGCGCGGTAGACATGGTCGATCATGCGCATCTGCGCGGTGTAGTCGGCGAGCGCGACGGGATCGTCCTCGGGCGCCACGAAATCCAGGCCGACGACATGGGGATGCGCCTTTTGCAGCAGGGCGCCGGCCAGGGTCTGGGCGAAGACCTTGGGTTGCGAGGCGGTGCGGGCGACCTGTTGCAACCAGCGAACCGTGACCCCGCAGCCGGGGGACGGACTCGGGGTGGCGCAACCCTGGAGTTCGCGCATCCGCCGTTCCACCTCGGTTGCCTCGGAGGCGGCCTTGCGGACGATCGCGTCCAGTCCGGCTTGCATCAATGCCGCCTGGAATCCCGCCATGTCGTCCGGGCGGTAGGGATGGCGCGCATCGACCTTGCTCGCCAGGTCGGTGATGGCACCGCTCTGGAAGGTGATCATCAGTTCGATGTAGCGCATGCGCTGGCGGGCGGCGCGGTCGGTGACCTCAGCCGCCATGCTGGCCGGGTCCGCCACGCGGCTGAACCGGCCGAAGGTGGCGAAGAAATGGTCATGGCCGCTGTTGCCGCTGGTCGGCAGGAAATCGCGCATCGACCAGGCGTTCACCAGGGTCTTCGTCAGTGCCGCGTTGCCGACCGCGTCGGTCAGCTTGCGGGTGCCGTTGATGCAAGGCGGGCGGGTAATCGTCGCGGCTTTCGGATCGAAGCAGAGGCCCGAAGCTGCGCCGACCCGGATATTGGCCTCGGCATAGGCCGCGCCGCTGAGATGATTGTGCAGGTCCCCACCCTTCGGCATCCGGTACAGGAACGCGCGCAGCAGCGGCGGGGACGGGGCAAATTCGGCAAAGCGGGCGGCGGCGGTGGGATGGCCAGCGATCCCGGCTCCCTCGGGACCGAGATCGGCACACCCGGCGAGCAGCAGGCCCAGGCCGAGAAGGATACGGGACCACATCGGTCAGGCCTCGACGAAATCGGCTGCCCGGTATCCCTGGGCGAACAGCAAGGCGCGCAGATCGGCGTGATCGACCCGGGCGTGTGCCTCGGCCGCGACGATGGGTTTGGCATGAAAGGCAACGCCGAGACCGGCCGCACGGAGCATGTCGAGGTCATTGGCCCCATCGCCGACGGCGATACTGGCGGAAACCTCCAGACCATTGTCTCGGCAAAGCCCGCGCAGCGAGGCAAGCTTGGCGGTCCGATCCAGGATCGGTTCGGCGACAAAGCCGGTCAGCACCGATCCATCGTCCAGCAACAGATTGGACCGATGGATGTGGAACCCCAGCAGGGCCGCGACGCGGCCGGTGAAGAAGGTGAAACCGCCGGAGACCAGGGCGGTATAGGCTCCGCTCGCCCGCATCGTTGCCACCAGTTCGCGAGCGCCGCCGGTCAGCTTTATGCGCGCCCAGGTCTGCTCCAACGCCTGGATGTCCAGGCCTTTCAGCATGGCCACGCGCTCGCGCAACGCGTCCTTGAAGTCGAGTTCGCCGTTCATGGCGCGGGCGGTGATGGCGGCGATCTTGTCCTTCAGGCCGGCGAAATCGGCCAGTTCGTCCAGGGTTTCCCCCGTGATGATGGTGCTGTCCATGTCGGCGATCAGCAGGCGCTTGCGGCGGGTCGCGGCCTCGGTGGCGATGACATCGACGGTCGCCCCCTCCAACGCCTGACGCGCGGCATCGAGGTCCGGCCGGACGGGGACGGCGATGTCAGCGGCCTCCCCGGCGCTGAGGATCGTTGGCGTGCCGCCGCCGATCGCGTCGCGCACGCGTGCGATCGTCGCATCAGTCAGGGAAATGGCGTTGCGGTCGGCGATCAGGGTCAGGACATGGCTCATGATGGGGACTGCTTCCCATGCTTCGGCCGGCGGGTGAAGGGGATTGTGAAGCAAAGTTGTGCGATCGAGTACACGCCTCACCGTCATTGCCAGACTTGATCCTGCAACCCGCCCCCGCCGCTGAAGCGCGGGTTGCCGGGTCAAGCCCACGGCTGTCCGGTTTAAATTCGCCCTCCTGCCGCCATAGGAATATCCCCCCACCTGGGTCCTCGCCCCGGCGCCCCGCATTCACGCCGCGGCCGCTCAATCGGGATCGTGCCGACCGGTTGCACCTGC
>CALQHT020000049.1 GCA_943330455.2 Nitrosovibrio sp. Nv4
CCCAACACTCGGGTTGCATCCGCCGCCGCCCTAACGCAGAAACACCCCATGCGCTCCGGCAAGCTGGTCACCCGGCTCGATCACTATATGTTCCGCCAGCTCCTGCTGGCCTTGATCGTGGTCACCGGTGGGTTGACGGCGCTCATATGGCTGACCCAGTCGCTCCGCTTCGTGGAGCTGGTCGTGAACCGCGGCCTGTCCTTCGCCGTGTTCCTGCATCTGACCAGCCTGCTGATCCCCAGTTTCGTGGCGATCATCCTGCCGATCACCACCTATGTCGTGATCCAGTTCGTCTACCAGCGCCTGGCCGCGGACCGGGAGCTGACGGTGATGCGCTCCGCCGGCCTGTCGCCGTTCGCCCTCTCCCGCTCGGCCCTCGCCCTGGCCTTGCTGGCGATGGTCGCCGGCTACGGGCTGACGATCTGGGGTGTTCCCTCCACCTTGGCGAGCTTCCGCCAGTTCCAATGGGAAATCCGCAACCGCATGGCGGCGTTTCTGCTGCAGGAAGGCGTCTTCACGCCGATCTCGGAGAAACTGACCGTCTATGTCCGCTCCCGCGATCCCGACGGCACCTTGCGTGGCATCATGGTCGATGACGGGCGTGACAGCACCGCCCATGCCACCATTCTGGCCGAGCGCGGCAGCCTGCTGGAAGGCGCCAAGGGCCCGCGGGTGCTGCTGCTGAACGGCAGCCGCCAGGAAATCGACCACCAGACCGGCCGGCTCAACCTGCTGACCTTCCGGGAGAACGAAATCGACCTCGGCGAGGCCGCCCAGGAGGAAGGCGCACGCATCCTGGACATGTCGGAAGTGCCGCTGCGAGCGCTGCTCGACCCGCACCCGCTGAACGAACGCGACACACCCAAATGGTATGCGGAGGGCCACAAGCGCCTGACCATCCCGCTGACAACTTTGTCCTATGCCATCGTGGCGCTGCTGTCGGCGCTGACCGGGACGTTTCGCCGGCATGGCGGCATGTTGCGCCCGCTGATCACCATCATGGCCATGGTGGCGCTGCTGGCCGCCGGGCTGGGAATCGGCACCCTGGCCGCGCGGGATAACACCCTGGTACCGCTGATGTGGGTGCATGCGCTGCTGCCGGGGCTGATCTGCGCCTGGCTGCTGTATGGGCCGTCGTTGCCGGTGCGCCGGCCGGTACAGCCAGTGGAAAACGAAGTGCCCGCGACGTGACCGCCCAGATGACCGCCCCGATGATCGCCCCGATGACCGCCCGGATGACCGCCCGGATGACCGTCCCGATGACCGTCCCTTGGGTGCCCTCGATGGCCACCCCATGACAGCGATCGTCACCCTGTCGCTCTATATCAGCCGGCAATTCGCGGCCTCCGTGCTGGCCATGCTGCTGGCGCTGGCCGGCCTGGTGTCGATGTTCGACTTTATCGAGCTGCTGCGTCGCTCCGCCAGCAAGCCGGACGCCACCTTCGGCATCGTCGCCCAGATCGCCGCCCTGAAGCTCCCCTTCATCGCCATGCAGATCCTACCGTTCAGCATCCTGCTGGGCGGCATTCTGTGCTTCTGGCGGCTGACCCGCTCATCCGAACTGATCGTGGCGCGCGCCGCCGGCGTCTCGGCGTGGGAGTTCCTGGCCGCCCCCACCTTCTGCGCCCTGCTGTTCGGCATCGTCGCCACCGCCGCCATCAGCCCGGTGTCATCGGTCATGCTGGCGCGGGCCGAGATCATGGACAACGCCTATCTCCGCACCGGCGGCGGCCCGCTGGCCTTGAACGGCGGCCAGCTCTGGGTGCGCCAATCCGACACCGAGCTGGTTCCCCGCGGCGTCGCCATCATCCACGCGCTTGGCGTCGAGCTGCGCGGCGACCGCCTCACGGCACGCGATGTCAGCGTGTTCCGCCTCGACGACGGCGACCGCCTGCTGGCGCGGATCGAGGCCGGGCGGGCGATCCTGGTCAACCGCAACTGGCGCCTGGAACAGGTTCGCACCATCCGTCCGGAGCAGATGCCGGAACCGGCCCCCACCCTGGATCTGCCCACCGACCTGACCGTGACCCGGGTGCAGGAGAGCTTCGCCTCCCCCAGCACGTTGTCCGTTTGGGCCTTGCCCGATTTCATCGCCCTGCTCGATCGGTCGGGGTTTTCGTCGATCCGCCACCGGCTGCATTTTCAGGCCCTGTTGGCATTGCCGCTGCTTGCCGCCACCATGGCCCTGCTGTCGGCGGGATTCTCGATGCGACCGGCTCGGAGAGGCGGCGTGGCGCGGATGATCGGCAGCGGGGTAGCGGCGGGATTCGCCCTGTTCGTGGTATCCAAGGTGGCGGAGGAATTCGGCCAGTCCGGCATCCTGCCGGTGGTTCTGGCCGCCTGGGCGCCAGCCTTGGCCGGTCTGATGCTGACCATCGCGCTGCTCTTGCACACGGAAGATGGGTGATCATGCGGCGCTGCGTTTCGATCGGATATGTGGTTCTGACCATGCTCGTCATGGCGATCTCGGGCGTATCGCGCCCCGCGCTGGCGCAGTTCGGCGCGCTGGCGGCCGCGGGTGCCGGATCCGGGCCGTCGGTGTCGCGCAACGATCCGGTCACCTTCACCGCCGATGCCGTCGAATATGATCGCGAAAACGCCCTGGTGGTCGCACGCGGCCGGGTCGAGGCCTGGCAGAACGACCACGTCCTGCGCGCCGATCAGATCACCTTCGACCGCAACACCGGCGTCGCCGCCGCCAAGGGCAATGTCGTGCTGCTAGAACCCAACGGCCAGGTCATGTTCGCCGAATACGCGGAGATGACCCGCAACATGCGCGACGGCATCCTGAAGGGCATGAGCGCCATTCTGGAACAGAACGGCCGGCTCGTGGCCAACGGCGTGCGCCGCACCGACGGGGCGATCAACGAATTGTCGAAGGTCGTCTACTCGACCTGCGACCTGTGCGCCGAGGACCCGAAACGCGCGCCGCTGTGGCAGATCCGCGCCGCCTCCGCCGTGCAGGATCTGGAAAACAAGAAGATCGAGTATTACGACTCCGTCCTGCAGATGTATGGCGTGCCGGTCGCCTATATGCCGTATTTCTGGCATCCGGACCCGTCGGTGAAGCGCCAGTCGGGCCTGCTGACCCCGTCAGCCGGGATGTCGTCCCATATCGGCGCGTTCTACGCCCAGCCCTATTATTGGGTCATCGACGACCAGTCCGACGCCACCATCATTCCGATGATGACCTCGCGGTCCGGCCCCAATCTCGCGGTCGAGTACCGGCGCCGCTACAACAACGGCTACGTCCTGCTGAACCCGACGGTCGGCATGACCGACGGCAGCATCCAGGGCTCGATCGTCGCGCGTGGGCAGTTCAACCTGAACGATACCTGGCGCTGGGGCTTCGATATCAACCGCGCCTCCTCCGCCAATTACGTGCGCAATTTCAGCTACGGCACGCGTATCGTGAACGGCACCAACATCCTGACCAGCCAGCTTTATGCGGAAGGCTTCGGTCGTGGTTCCTATTCGCGCCTGGACACGAAATTCTATCAGGGGCTGAACAGCTCGATCGCCACCAGCCAGCTTCCCGTTGTGCTGCCGCGCTACCAATACAGCTATTTCGGCAATCCGGATGATTGGGGCGGGCGGCTGACCGTGGACGCCGGCGCGTTCAATGTCATCCGCTCCGACGGCACCAGCACAAGGCGCGCCAACCTGACCGTCAACTGGGAGCGTCCGTTCACCGGCATGGTCGGCGACCTGTGGAAGATCAGCCTGCATAACGACGCCATCGGCTACGATGCCTCCCATATGAACGATCAGCCGAATTTCGCCCCGGTGGGCGGGGTCCAGGCCGCGCGCGCCCTGCCACAGGCCGCGCTCGATTTCCGCTGGCCGTTCGCCCGGTCGTCCGGAAGCTGGGGCAGCCAGATCATCGAGCCGATTGCCCAGGTCGTGGTGGCCCCGCAGGTCGGCGACAGCCAGTTCCGCCGCTATCCGAACGAGGACAGCCTGGATTTCGAGTTCACCGACGCCAATCTGTTCGGCTGGAACCGATTCCCGGGGGTCGACCGCCTGGAAGGCGGCGTGCGCGCCAATGTCGCAATGCACAGCGCCTGGTATCTGGGCGGCATGGCGCTGGACGGGCTGGTCGGGCAATCCTATCGCACCACCACCAACACCGCGTTTCCCCAGGTGTCCGGCCTGCGGGACAAGGTGTCCGACGTCGTGGTCCGCGGCACGTTTTCGCCCACCAAATGGCTGGATCTGACCTATCGCACGCGGCTGGACAAGACCAACCTCGCGGCCCGCATGGGCGAAGCGGTGGGTTCGGTCGGCTGGTCGGGCTTCCGGCTCTCCGGCGGCTATCTCTATTCGAACTACAATCCCTACAGCTTTTACAGCCAGCCGGCGCCGCCCCCGATCGGGTCCAGCTTCTATACGCCACGCAACGAGGTCTCGATCGGCACGTCCGCCCGCTGGGGCAAATACCGTTTCGAGGGCAACGCGAGGCGCGATGTCGCGCTGAACCGGATGGTCTCGTTCGGCGCGGATATGATCTATGAAGACGAGTGCTTTATCTTCGACCTGAAGGTGTACCGCCGCTACACGTCGTTCAACAACGACAATGGTTCCACGACGGTGTTGCTGCTGTTCACCCTGAAGACCATCGGGGAGTTCGGCTATCGTGCGCTTTGAGTATCCTTTGTCGCGCGATTCACACGCGGTTGGCGACGCGCGACAAGACGTGCTTCATCTGGCGGGGCGGCGGGGGGAGGAGAGAAAGTCTTGGGGCTCCGCCCCAAACCCCGCGAGGGCTTTGCCCTTCGAACCCACCAGGGGTTCGACCCCTGGACCGCGATCGGTTGGCCCCCTTGCTTCCCTGAGCCAATCAATGGCATCCACGGCCCAGCCTTGGTGGGGGTCCCAAAGGTCCATTGGGGGGCAACGCCCCTCGCGGGGTCCGGGGCGGAGCCGCGAGGCTTTGCTTCCCTCACCCGATTGCCCCGCCAAATGAAGCAGTTATCGTTGCATGCCGAGCGGCGTGATCGCGCTCTAGGACCCGGAGACCCTGAAATGGTGCCTGTTGCGGCAATCCGCCGTTTGCTTCCCTGCCTGGTCGTGGCGGTCATGGGCTTGGCCCCGATGGCCGTCTCGCTCCTCGCCCCCTTGCCAGCCATGGCGCAACGCGCCCCGGTGAAGCCGGAGGAAGCGTCGTTGCCAGGCGACCGGATCGTCGCCGTGGTCAACAATGACGTCATCAGTTCCTCCGACGTCAATGCCCGCACGCGGCTATTCGCACTGTCGACCGGCATGCCAACTTCGTCCGAGGTGTTGGGGCGCCTGAAGCCGCAAATCGTCCGCCAATTGATCGACGAACGCCTGCGCATGCAGGAAGCCCAGCGTCGCAAGATCGTGATCCCCGATCAGCAGATCGCCGCGGCCATTCGCGATATCGAGCAGCGCAACGGCATGCCAACGGGCACCCTGCGCCACCGCCTGTCGGCCGACGGCATCGGCCAGCGGACCCTGGTGAGCCAGATCCGCACCCAGCTCGCCTGGACCCAGGTCCTGCGCGAGCAACTGGCGGACCGCGCGAACATCCCCGAATCGGAGGTCGACGATTTCCTCCGCCTGCAAGCGCAACTGGTCGGGCGTCAGGAATTCCGGGTGGGCGAAATCTTCATTCCGATCGACGACCCCAACAACACCGCCGATGCCCAGCGTTTTGCCGAAACCGTGATCGGACAACTCCGCTCCGGCGCGCCGTTCCCGATGGTGGCGGCGCAGTTCAGTCAGACGCAATCCGCCCTGGAAGGCGGCGAGGTCGGTTGGATCACGCAGTCCCAGCTCGATCCGTCCATCGCCCGCATGGTCACCGAAATGCCGATGGGCGCCATCAGCAATCCGGTGAAAGTGCCGGGCGGCTTCTCCATCGTCACCTTGCAGGGCAAGCGGGAATTAGGTCGTGACCTGGCCACCGCGGTCAGCGTGCGGCAGGTGTTCCTGCCCTTCAGCTCCGCCCTGAACCCGCAGGCACCAACCGATCAGCAGCGGCAGTTGCTGGAAAAGGCGCGCGGTCTCAGCGCCAGCGTCCGTAGCTGCGAACAGATGGAAGAGGTCGCGCGCGCCAACAATTCGCCCCGCCCCGCCGATCCCGGCGAGATCAAGCTGGAGACCGTCAGCCCGCCCGGCTTTCGCCAATTGCTGGCCTCCCTGCCCATTGGTCGCGCCAGTGAGCCGTTGGTCAGCGTCGAAGGCATCGCGGTCATGATCGTATGCGGGCGCGAGCAGAAGAACATGGCCAGCATGTCGAAGGGCGAGGCCCAGCGGCAGCTCCTCAACGAGCGGGTCGAGCTGCTGTCCCGCCAGATGATGCGCGACCTGCGCCGCCAGGCCACCGTCGAGCAGCGCGGCAGTGTCTGACGGGTTGAGCATTCCCCGTTGAGCATTCCCCTGGCACCGGACACCCCGCCGCTTCGCGATGTCATCGCCCGCCACGGGCTGAACGCGCGCCGCTCGCTGGGTCAGCATTTTCTGCTGGATGGCAATCTGACGGCGCGCATCGTGCGGGAGGCGGGCTCGCTGGCCGGCCGGCATGTGATCGAGGTCGGGCCTGGGCCCGGCGGTCTGACCCGCGCGCTGCTGGCGTCCGAGGCCGCCAGCATCACGGCGATCGAGCTGGACCGGCGCGCCGTATCCGCGATCGCCGAACTGGCCAATGCCAGCGCCGGAAGGTTGCGGGTGATCGAGGGCGATGCGTTGCGGCAGGACCTGGCGTCCCTGGTGCCGGCACCGCGGCAGATCGTGGCCAACTTGCCCTACAACGTCGCATCCCCGCTGCTGGTCGGCTGGTTGCGCCAGGCGGCGAACTTTGAGCGCTTTACCCTGATGTTCCAGCAGGAAGTGGCGGAACGGATCTGTGCTCCGCCGGATACCGAGGCGTATGGACGCCTGTCTGTCCTGGCTCAATGGATCTGTGAGGCGGATATCGCCATGCGCATCCCGCCCACCGCCTTCGTGCCGCCGCCCAAGGTGTGGTCGGCGGTTGTGGTGCTGACTCCGCGGCCGGTGCAGCCGCCGGGCGATCTGTTCAGAGCGATGGAGCGGCTGACCGCGGCGGCGTTCGGGCAGCGGCGGAAGATGCTGCGGGGGTCTCTGAAAGCGGTCGGGGGGGAGGCGCTGTTGGAGCGGGCCGGGATATCGGGGGAGCGTCGGGCGGAGACACTGTCGGTGGCGGAGTTCGATCGGTTGGCGCGGTTGGGGTAGAAGGACGGGGCTTCCGCCCCGGACCCCGACCAGGGGCTTTGCCCCTGGACCCCACCAAAGGCGCGGCCTTTGGAATGCGATTCTTTTGTCGTTTGAATTCCTGGGGCCTACCCGGACGGTGATAGGTCCGAGTAGGGCCGTATCCTCAAACGCACCAATGTTCCGGTTCCAAGGGCCGTCGCCCTTGGTGGGGTCCAGGGGCAAAGCCCCTGGCGGGGTCCGGGGCGGAGCCCCGCCCTACCGCGCCCCCGTCGGCACCTGATTGAACGGCTTGTTCTTATCCACCCGAATATCCGAAGGCATCCCAAGCACGCGTTCCGCGATGATATTGCGCAATATCTCGTCCGATCCCCCCGCGATCCGAGAGCTTGGCGACGACAGCAGTGCCGACTGGAACATCGCATAGGCCTCGGCCATGTCCTCATCCACCACCAGGCCCGCATTGCCCATCAGATCCAGCCCGAAACTCGCGATATCCTGCAGTTTCGACGCATTCACGAGCTTGGCGATGGAGTTTTCCGGCCCCGGCGTTTCCCCCTTCGACATCGCCGTCATCATCCGGAATCGCGTGAATTTCAGCCCCTGCGAGCGCGCATACCATTCCGCGATCCGCTCGCGCACCGCGCCGTTGCGGATCGCCGGCTCCCCATCCACCATCACGGACCGGCTGAGCGCCACCAGGTCGTCCACGTCAGGCCGCGCGACCTCTCCCACCGCGAGACGTTCGTTCATGAGGGTGGTGATGGAGACCTTCCACCCCTGCCCGACCCCACCCAGACGTTGCGTATCGGGAATGCGGACATCGGTGAAGAACACCTCGTTGAAATGCCGCGTGCCAGACATCTGGTGGATCGGCCGGATTTCGATGCCAGGGGACTTCATGTCCAGAAAGAAGAAGCTCAGGCCTTCATGTTTCGGCACGTTGGGATCCGTGCGCACGACGATGATGCCGAAATCCGACAGATGCGCGCCCGACGTCCAGATCTTCTGCCCGTTGATCACCCAGTCGTCGCCATCACGTTCGGCGCGGGTGCGCAACGCCGCCAGGTCGGAGCCTCCGGCCGGTTCGCTGAACAACTGGCACCAGACCTCCTCACCGCGGAGCGCGGGACGCACGTAACGATCCAGTTGTTCCGGCTTGGCATACGCCATCATGGTCGGCATGCACATGCCAAGACCGATCTCGAACAGGCCGCGCGGGACGGAGTAGTCTTCCTCCTCCTGATTATAAATCACTTGCAGGATCGGCGACGCTTCTTTCCCGCCAAAACGCTTCGGCCAGGTCAGGCCGGCGAATCCCGCATCGGCCTTTTTCGCCTGCCAGTCCTTGCATCGTTGCACCGCCGCCGCGTCCATGCCGCCGAGACGCAGCACGGGGCGGGAGCCGGATTTCAGCGGCGCATTGGCGGCGAGGAATTCCCGCGCCTCAGCACGGAAGGCGGCTTCTTCTGGGGTGTCGTTGAAGTCCATATTCGTTACTCCCTTGATGCTGCACGATCCGTCTTCGCACTATACCTATCGCCGTCACCATTGACCGGCCGCATACCCTCACCGTGATTGCCGGGCTTGACCGGGCAACCCGCCCCCCGCCGTTGAAGCGTGGGTTGCCGGGTCAAGCCCGGCAATGACGGTGAGTGGTCAAGCTCGGCGACGACCATGAGGGCACGCTATCGGTCACTGCTTCGGCCAGTTGGCCTTACGCCGCATTTCGCGTTTCCAGCAGGTCCACCAGCCGGTTCTTCCAGAACGGCGCCCCACCCAGCGCCAGCCCCAGTTGTTTCGACCGGCGATAGAACAGATGGCAGTCGACCGCCCAGGTGAAGCCGATCCCGCCATGCGTCTGGATGTTTTCTTTCGAGGCCAGATGGAATGCCTCGGTGGCCGACACCCGAGCGGTGGCCGCGGCCAGGGGCAATTCCGCCGCATCCGCCGACAGCGCCCAGGCGCCGTAATAGGCATTTGATCGAGCCAGTTCCAACGCCACATACATGTCCGCCAGCTTGTGCTTGATCGCCTGGAACGATCCGATCGGCCGCCCGAACGCGAAACGTTCCAGCGCATAGTTGCGCGCCATCTGCAACGAGGCGTCAGCGCCGCCCACCTGCTCAAACGCCATCAGGATCGCGGCGCGGTCCAGCACGCGTTGCACCACGGACCACCCGACGGCCTGGGGCAGTTTTTCCGCCGCGGCGCCGTCCAGGTCGAAGCGGGCCTGATCGCGGGTGGGATCGAGCGTCTTCAACTCCCGCCGAGCGACGCCGGCCAGTTGCACCAGATAGAGCGCGATCTCGCCGGATTCATCGCGCGCGGCGACGATGGCGATATCGGCGATGTTGCCATCCGCGACCGGCCATTTGGTGCCGGTCAGGCGCCCGCCGGAGACCCGGGCGCGGATCGCGTTGGGGGATGGATTGCCCGTGCCCTCCGCCAGTGCGAAGCCGCCGATGACGGAGCCTTCCGCGAGTTTCGGCAACCATGCGCGCTTCTGCGCCTCGGTCCCCGCGGCGAGGATGGCTTCCGCGGCCAGATAGGCGGTGGAGGCGAAGGGCACGGGGGCGACGACGCGGCCGAGTTCCTCGGCCAGGACGCAGAGGCCCTCGTAGCCCAGGCCGGCGCCGCCGTATTCTTCCGGGATGGCGGCGCCGATCCAGCCCATGTCCGCCATCGCGCGCCAGAGATCGGCGGCGTAGGGTTCCTGCTCGTCCAGGGAGCGGCGGACGACTTCGGGCGTGCATTGTTCGGACAGGAAGCGGCGGGCCTGGTCGCGCAGTTGCTTCAGGTCGTCGGAGAAGTCGAAATTCATGGTCGTGTCCCCGTGTCGTTGGTGGGAGGGTGCCAGGATGGGGGGATTGTGGGAAGGGTTGGGTGGTGGGGCGGAGACACACGGCAACCGAGCCAGCCCCCCGGGACGCGGCAGGCTTCGTCGCGATACCATGCCGAGCCCCCACATGTCACCGCATCTGTCGATACACCGGCGGTGCGCGATCGTCGCCGCGGGTCCAAGATGCCCCTGGGAGACCGCACCCGCCCGCCCGTCCCGTTGCCTCGGCCCCCCTCCCCCGCTCGGCTTTGCCGGCAGGGGCGCCGGCCGGCCTGGACCCGCTTCGTGACCTTCGTGTCTTTGTGGTAATAAATGCGTGCCCTCAGCCGGCATCGGTGGTTGGGTTGGGCACCGTTTTTTTACCACGAAGACACGAAGGTCACGAAGGCCATCGGGACGAGGTCAGCCCGTGCGGTTTCAGCGCGACCGGCGCCACCAGCCGCACCCGAACCGAGCCATAGGCCTCGGTCGCTTGGACACCCCGGTGTTGCCTGTCGGCCAGGCTACGGCCCGACCGCCGCGATCTGGGCATCGAACCAGGCGAGGTCTCGCTTCCAGACCGCCCAGTCCGGGAATTTCGCCACCAGGTCCGCGATGATCGCCCGCCCGGCGGTCAGGTTCTGCCGAGCCTGGGGCAACTGCCCGTCAGCCCGATAGGCACGGGCCAGTCGCCCATACGAAACCGAGAGATCGCGCTGCCATTCCGCGTTGTTCGGGTCCGATTTCGCCAGACGCTCATCGATCGCCAGCGCGTCGCGCTAGGACCGCAGCGCGTCCGGCAGGGTCCCCTGGCGCACCTGAACGTCCCCGACCTTGGTGTAAGAAGCCGAGAGATCGTTCTGCCAGCCCGCGTTGTTCGGGTCCGACTTCGCCAGACGTTCTGCGATCGACAGCCCGTCGCGGTAGGAGCGCAGCGCGTCCGGCAGGGTCCCCTGGCGCACCTGAACGTCCCCGACCTTGGTGTAGGAAACCGAGAGATCGCGCTGCCAGCCCGCGTTGTTCGGGTCCGACTTCGCCAGACGCTCGCGGATCGACAGCCCGTCGCGGTAGGAACGCAGCGCGTCCGGCAGGCTCCCCTGGCTCACCTGAACGTCCCCGACCTTGTTGTAGGAAACCGAGAGATCGCGCTGCCAGCCCGCGTTGTTCGGGTCCGACTTCGCCAGACGCTCGGCAAGCACCAGCCCGTCGCAGTAGGAACGCAGCGCGTCCGACAGGTTCCCCTGGCTCACCTGAACGTTCCCGATCCTGCTGTAAGAAGCCGAGAGATCGCGCTTCCAGCCCGCGTTGTTCGGGTCCAACTTCGCCAGACGCTCGGCGATCGACAGGGCGTCGCGGTAGGACCGCAGCGCGTCCAGTAAGCTCCCTTGGTTCACTTGAACGTCCCCGACCCTGTCGTAGGAAACCGAGAGATCGCGCTGCCAACCCGCGTTGTTCGGGTCCGACTTCGCCAGACGCTCGGCGATCGACAGCCCGTCGCGGTAGGACCGCAGCGCGTCCGGCAGGCTCCCCTGGCTCACCTGAACGTCCCCGACCTTGTTGTAGGAAACCGAGAGATCGCGCTGCCAGCCCGCGTTGTTCGGGTCCGATTGCGCCAGACTCTCGGTGATCGACAGCCCATCGCGGTAGGAGCGAAGCGCGTCCGGCAGGCTCCCCTGGCGCACCTGAACGTCCCCGACCTTGGTGTAGGAAACCGAGAGATCGCGCTGCCAGCCCGCGTTGTTCGGGTCCAACTTCGCCAGACGCTCGGCGATCGACAGGGCGTCGCGGTAGGATCGCAGCGCGTCCGGTAGGCTCCCTTGGCTCACTTGAACGTCCCCGACCATGTCGTAGGAAACCGAGAGATCGCGCTGCCAGCCCGCGTTATTCGGGTCCGACTTCGCCAGACGCTCGGCGATCGACAGGGCGTCGCGGTAGGACCGCAGCGCGTCCGGCAGCCCCCCCTGGCTCACCTGAACGTCCCCGACCCTGTTGTAGGAAACCGAGAGATTGCGCTGCCAGCCCGCGTTGTTCGGGTCCGACTTCGCCAGACGCTCGGCCGCCGCGCCGGCCTGCTGATACGCGGTTTTGGCCGCCGCCAGATCGCCGCGCTCGACCAGGATGTCGCCCAGGCCGAGCCGGGACCAGTAAACCGCCCAGTCGTTGCCGGTGGTGGCCAGGGTCAGCACGCGACGGAACGCGGCCTCGGCTTCGGGCAGGTTGCCGGCGTCGGCCTGGAGATAGCCGTGCAGATACATCCCCTCGACGTCGTCCGGGTCCAGGCGGGCGGCTTCGGCATAGGCTTCGCGGGCTTTTTTCGGGTCGGCCAGGCCGGCGATGCCGCCCAGGGTGCGCAAGTCCTCGGCTTCCCGCTTCTGGCCGGCCAAACGAGTGGCCTTGGTTTCGGCGGCCAGGGCTTCCAGCAGGGCGGTGGCCTCGGTGATCTTGCCTTCGTTCAGCAGGGCCAAAGCGTGGGCACGTTTGGGCTCGCTGCCCGCCCCGGCTTCCAGGTTTCGGACCGCTCGGCTCAGGCTTTCCAGCGCGCCGGGCGGGGCGGCGCGGGCGGGGTTGACCATGGTCCACAGGCGGCGAGCGGTGGCGTCCGGGTCGGTCAGTTCCTGCTGGGATTGGTGGTCGCGATACGCGGCATAGCCTCCCCCCAGGCTGAGAACCCCGACCAGCGCGCCGGCCGCGACCCTGATCAGGCGCTCTCGGCGTTGCTGGGCCTTGAAGTGGTCGCGGATATCGATGGGGGCAACGCCGAGCAGTTGGGCGACGATCTTGGCCAGGGCGGTGGCGCCGCGGTCGCCGTCCTTGTGCCAGTCGGCGGCGACGGGGTTGGGTCCCAGGATGCCCAGCAGGGCCGGCGGGAAACACGGGTTGTCGGGGTCGGAGGGGGATCCGGACAGGATCAGCGGCGCAATCGGTTGCTTCAGGTGGTGGCCGCGGAAGATCTGGACTTCCAGGTTCACCGGCGTGCTGCGCGCGGCGTTGGGGGATCCCAATAGGATCAGCGCGGCGGAGTCCTTCAGCGCCTCAATGGTTTGTTCGTTCAGAGAGCGGCCGGCGGAGAAATGGAAGCGATCCAGGAAGATAGGATGCAGCCGATCCGGGATGGGTCCGATGGGGCTCGGCCGGCCCCGCAGGGCTTGCGGGATGCGGAAGCGTTCCAGCCGCCAGTGGATGAGCCAGGCCAGCCGGGTGTCGCGGTGGCTGTAGGACAGGAAGGCGCGGTAGCGGGGTGCGGGCACAGGGCAGCTCCGTTACGGTGCAGAAAGCGTAACGGAGTCGGTGGCGTCGGGCAAGGATGGGTTTCCGGTTTAGCCGGGTCTGGTGCAGCGGGAATCGCGCCAATATCAGGTAGCCGCCCCGATCGAGCCGCGACGGTGGACCTTTTCCCGTGCGGCCTGGATTGCGTCCAGTGCCGCTCCGGGAAGGGTCGCCGGAAAGGACCGCGGCAATCGCGAGACCGCTGGTTCACACGGAGAACAGTGGAGGGCCACGGAGCGCCACGGAGGTCCGAGACCCCCGGCCATCGCTGCCTCCCGAGCCAGTCGAACCGTTCCGCGAGCGCGTCAACATACCAGGTTGGGGTTCGTCTCGATATCGGACGCGACGACTCCGTGGCCCTCCGTGGCCCTCCGCTGTTCTCCGTGTGAACCAGCGGTTTCGCGATCGCCACCGGCAGACCCTTGCCAGACAAAGGCGGCTCAGGGCTGACCGGCGCCGAAATCGCATTGGGCGAAGAAAGTGGACACGTCCTGCCCGGTCAGCCAGACGTCGAGCGTCCTGGCATGGGCGATGTCGCGCCGGCAGTCGCTGATGAAGACGTTCATCGAAGGCTCCCCGTGCGGCGCAGGCTACGGGATCGCTTCGGCCCTGTCACGAGGCGGCTGCCTGTTTTGCAGGCAACGCCCCAAAAACAGTTAACCACGCCTGTTCGTAACGATACCCCCCGTTTCCGGCAGGGATTCGCAACAAAAACCCCCGTTTTCCGCATGGATTTGCAATGAACTCGGGCGGCGCGGCTCTTAAAGTGATGTCTGAAGACAGCACGAAATGCCGGGCGGTTTCAGACAGTTGGACGGCGACCTTGGACCGCCGTCTTAACAGCCGCAGGGATCGAAAAACGGGCGCAAGGGCCGTCCTAATAATGAAACGCCCCCCATTAACCATTGCACAGTTTTCCTACAAACCCCACCAGAACAATGGGTTGCCGACACATCTCAAACCGCGATCAGAGCCTCCAACACATTTCTCTTGCCACCGAACGCACCGATGGCATAGAACATTTGCGGAACCGGAGGCATCAAAGCGAATGCCTCCCACGCTGACCGCTCATTGAAAACCGCACCAGAAGCCCCGCCCTACGACTGGTTGTTGCCCGGCAGCCCACGCGGAAACAGGTTCGCCGCCAGCAACCCGCCATCCACATCCAACGTCGTGCCCGTCACATACCGCGCCATGTCGGAGCCCAGGAACAAAGCCGCCATCCCAATATCGTCGGTTTGGCCGCGATGGCGCATCGGGATCAGGCTGTTGGCATAGGCATCCACCCGCTGCGGCGTGTCATACAAACGCGGCGTCACGATATGGCCGGGCGCGATGGCATTGACCCGGATGTGGTGCGGCGCCCACTCCACCGCCATGGTCTGCACCAGGCTGATCAGTCCGGCCTTTGCCGCGCCATAGGCGCCTCGCATCGGGCTGGCCCGCTGGCCGTCCACGGAAGCGATGCCGACGATGGCGCCGCCGGTGCCGCGCTTGATCATGGTCTGCGCCACCTCCCGGGATGCCAGGAAAAAATAGCGCAAGTTCAACTGCATCTGCTGGTCCCAGATCGCCGCGGTGGTATCCAGCAAGGACCCCCAGGCCGCCGCGCCGACGATGGACACCATCACGTCGATGCCACCGAGGCGGGAGTCGGCCTCGGCCACGATCCCCGGGATCTGGGCGTCGTCCAGCACGTCGCCCTGGATCGAAATCCCGGTCCGGCCCAGCCCGGTCACCACGGCGGCGACCCGTTCGGCGCGCTCCGCCACCACATCGACCAGCGCCACGTCGGCTCCGGCGCGGGCCAGGAAGCTGGCCGAGCTCTCGCCCATGCCTTGGCCGCCGCCGATGATGAGGGCTTTCTTGCCTTCGAGGCCGAAGAACGATGTTTCCGATATCATGACTGGCATTTTCCCCATTTGGCGCAACCAAGGCTGGCGCCGCGTTCGGCACAGGCGTTAGGGTGCCAAGCCAAGCAGAAACGCA
Organism: Nitrosovibrio sp. Nv4; assembly: GCA_943330455.2. GTDB lineage: Bacteria > Pseudomonadota > Alphaproteobacteria > Acetobacterales > Acetobacteraceae > Rhodopila. The sequence goes on from CALQHT020000049.1 coordinate 15,275, forward strand.
CAATGGAGGATGACTTGAGCCAGGCCACCATCAACGCCCCGAATCTGTGGCGCCTCGAAACCCCCGGCCATACCGGCTGGCCTCGGACGGCACGCGTCGGCGACCCGAAGAAATACTTCATGGTGTCGACCGACAGCCACGCGAACGAGCCCGCCGATCTGTGGGTCACCCGCCTGCCGGTCGAGTATCGCGAACGGGCACCCCGGATCATCACCGACGACAAGGGTGTGCAGTGGCGCTACACGGAGGGCTACCGCCCCGACCGCGTCCGCGTCATGAGCTTCGAGGGCGAGGACTGGCTGCGCGCCCAATCCGGCGCCGTCGTCGCAGACCGCATCCGCGACAATCGCGGCGACGGAGTGGACATCGAAGTCATCTTCCCGAACAAGGGCTTGGCCATGTGGGCGACGCCGGACCCGGTGTTCTCCCAGGCGCAATGCCGGGTCTGGAACGACTGGGCGTGGGAGCAGTTTGGGGCGCACAGCGACTCGATGCTGCCGGTGGCGGCACTGGCGACCGGGGACCTGGAAGGCGCCATGAAGGAGATCGAGCGGGTGGCCAAGCTGGGCTATCGCGCCTTGACCCTGCCCTGCAAGCCGATCTGGGGCGCGCATGACGTCGATCACGTCAACTACAACCTGCCGCATTTCGACCCGATGTGGCGCCTGATCGAGGAATGCGACCTGCCGATGACGTTCCATGTCTCGACCGGGCGGGACCCGCGGGCGTCACGCGGGAATGGCGGGGCGGTGATCAACTACGTCACCCACTCCCTGTCGCCGACGATCGAGCCGGTGGCCAATCTGTGCGCGTCCGGCGTGCTGGAACGGTTCAAGGGACTGCGGTTCGCCACGATCGAGGCCGGGATCGGCTGGGTGCCGTGGCTGCTGGACGCGATGGATGAGGCGTATCGCAAGCACCACATGTGGGTGCGCCCGAAGATGCAGGGCCTGCCGTCCGACTATTATAAAGCGCACGGGTTCGCGAGCTTCCAGGAGGATCCGACGGGCCTCGCGCTGATGGAACAATGCGGCGTGGAAGGCAGCTTCATGTGGGCGAACGACTATCCGCACCACGAGGGCACCTGGCCGCACTCGGCCGAGGCGATCGAGCGGACCATGCCGAACCTGACCGACGCGGCGCGCGCCAAGGTCCTGGGCCTGAACGCCGCGCGGTTGTTCAAGCTGGACGTGCCGGCGCATCAGCGGCTGTCGGTGTCCTGATCGGGGACGGCGGCCGGGGGCGGTGTCCCCGGCCGCTGCCGCTTACAGCAGTTTCAGCAGCAGGAACCCGCCGACCACGCCGAGGGCCACCAGGGTGGTCACCAGGGTCAGGCGGCGATCGATGAAGTCTCGGACCGCGTCGCCATAGAAGTGCAGCAGGGTGGCGACCAGGAAGAACCGAGCGCCTCGTGTGGCAACGCTGGCCGCCATGAACACCCAGAAGTCGAAATGCGCGGCGCCGGACGCGATGGTCACGATCTTATAGGGGATGGGGGTCAGTCCCTTGATCAGGATCACCCACAATCCATACTCAGCGTAAAGCGACTGAAACGCGGCAAATTTTTCGCCGTAGCCATAAAGCTGGATCAGCGGTCGGGCCAGCTGGTCGAAGACCGCGTAGCCGATCAGGTATCCCAGCGCGCCGCCCACGACGCTCGCGATCGTGCAAATCAGCGCGAATCGCCAGGCTCGGTCCGGACGCGCCAATGCCATTGGCACCAGCAGCGCATCCGGGGGAATGGGGAAGAAGCTGCTTTCGGTGAAAGAGATCACCGCCAGCCACCACGGGGCGCGGGGCGAAGCAGCCAGCGCCAGAGTGCGCAGATACAGGGTGCGGAGCATGGCGGCGTGATAGCAGGGCCGGCCGGGCGAGGGAAAGAAAGCGTTGGGGCCCGCCCCAAACCCCGCGAGGGGCTTTGCCCCCTCGACCCCCACCAAGGCTGGGCCTTGGATGCCTTCTGTTGGGTCGGGGGCCGTAGCCCCTGGTGGGTTCGAAGGGCGAAGCCCTCGCGGGGTTTGGGGCAGAGCCCCAACGCTTTCTCTCTCTCCCCGATCGCCCATCTGGTCACTGCCCCGGGGCCGCCCTATCGTGCGCCCTCCTTATCGAAACCGAGGCTCCCCGATGCGTCGTCTCCCCTGGCTGATTGTCGCCCTTTCATTGGCATTGCCCCGCATCGTGGCGGCGCAGGGCGCGGGCGACCTACCGCATGGGTTCCTGTTCGGCTCCTGGACCGGCGGGTTGTTTCCCCCGCCCACGACGCTCAGCGGCAAGGAATGCCTGGCCAGCCCGTCCGTCATCTTCACCCGCGATACCATGATGCGCGCGACCGTGGTCGACGTGGCCTACACCCAGCGCCTGGTCGAAACCGTCCGGGAAGTCCCCCAGGGCGTGGAGTTCCGCCTGGTGCCGGGCGCCGTGAAAGCCGTGGCACCGTCCGGCGGGATGTTCAATTTCTCAACCCCGGGTGGGGAGGCTGTCGGCTTCGGCTGCGGCGATCCGGACGCGTTGCGGGTGCTCCGCCGCGGCCAGAACGAGATCAGCTTCCCGAGTTGCACCGACTTCCCCTACCCGCTGATCCGCTGCCCGGGCGGCTGAGCCCGCCACATCCAAGAAACCGCCGCCAAGAAAAGTCCGAGGAGACGCCCCGAGATGACCCAAACCGTTGCCCGCCTGCTGGCGGAAAGCCTGGAAGCCCATGATGTGGACCAGATTTTCTGCGTGCCCGGGGAAAGCTATGTTGGCCTGACCAGCGTGCTCGCGGAGCGCAACTCCATCCGCATGATCGTCTGCCGGCATGAGGGCGGGGCCGGATTCATGGCCGTCGCCGACGGGCGCCTGCGCAACCGGGCGGGCGTGGCAATTGTCTCGCGCGGGCCGGGGCTGGCGAACGCGATGGTGGCGCTGCACTCGGCCCATCACGATGCGACGCCGATGGTGATGCTGGTGGGCCAGGTGGAGCGCAAGGATTTCGGCCGCCAGGCGCTGCAGGAGCAGAACTACTCCAAGCTGCTGTCCGACATCACCAAATGCGTGATCGAGGTGAACGAGCCGGAACAGGCCTCCGAGGCCATCGCCCGGGCCTTCCATCTCGCGGAAACCGGCACCCCCGGCCCGGTCGCGGTAATCCTGCCGGAAGACATCTTCGACGAGGAGACCGACGCCGAACTGAACCTGCCTCGCCCGCGGGTAATCGCCGGCCCCCGCACGCAGGACCTGGACCGGCTGGCGGACATGTTGGCCAAGGCCGAACGCCCGCTGATCGTGGTGGGCGGCGCGCTGCTGGCCGACACCTTGCACGACGCCAGCGCCTACTCCGACCTGCGCCGCCTGGCCGAGGAGTGGATGTTGCCGATCAACCCCACCCATCGCCGCCCGCATCTGTTCGACGCCCGCCACCCCAATTACGGCGGTTACATGGGCATCCGCGTCCCGCGCGACCTGATCACCGAGATGAAGAAGTCCGACCTGATGGTCGTCCTCGGCGAGCGTATGACCGATTCGGTCAGCCAGTCCTACACCTTCCCGGCCGCCCCTCAGCCGCAACTGCCGATGGTGCATGTCTGGCCGGATCCGAACGAGATCGGCCGCGTTTGGCGGGTCGATCTCGGCATCCCGGCCGATCCGCACGAGGTCATCAAGGGCCTGCTGGCCAAGGGCGCGCCCGCGGACGCCGCCAAACGCAAGGGCTGGGTCAGCACCCTGAACAGCATCCATTTGAAACTGCTGGACAAGACCTGGGAGCCGACGACCGACGGCATCAACTTCGCCGCCATCGTCTGCGAGGTCGACAAGCATCTTGCCCCGGATGCGGTGGTCACCACGGATGCCGGCAATTTCGGCTCTTATGTGCATCGCTATATCGGCTTCAAGCCGGGCCAGGAGTTCCTGTCGTCCATCGTCGGCGCCATGGGGTCCGGCATGCCGATGGCGGTGGCCGCGACCCTGCGCCGGCCCGGCAAGCAGGTGGTGTGCTTCATCGGCGACGGTGGCACCTTGATGATGGGCAATGAACTTGCCACCGCGTTCCAGTATGGCGGCAACCCGATCATGATCATCTCCGACAACTCCATGTACGGCACGATCGGGATGCATTCCTATGTGCGCTACCCCGAGCGGAAATTCATGGACTCAACCCGCCTGACCAACCCGGACTTCGCCGCCTGGGGAAGGTCGTTCGGCGCCGAGGGCATCACCATCAGCGAGGAATCCGAGATCGCCGACGGCATCGCCCGGGCCTTCGCGGTCAAGACCCGGCCTGTGGTGGTGCATTGCAAGACCTCGGCCATCCAGATGAGCGCCTGGCGTCGGTTCGAAGGCGGCGGCGAGACCGCGATCGGCTGACGAGCGTTCGCCCGATCCATTTGGCCCGATGGCGTTCACATATTTTGGCCATGGAGAAAACTCTCCCCCTCCCGCAAAGGGAGGAGGAGAATTTTCTCCGTCGTCCAGATATGCGAATGCTGCGGCACCATAGGAATCTGGGCCGAAATCCACACCCGCCCACGGCCCCTTGAGCCGAGAACAAAGCGACCCGACCTGCACCCTCCCGACCGGACACCACCATGCGCATCGCCCTCATCCACGCTCTCAAGCATTCCGTCGCACCGGTGGAGGAAGCCTTCGCGCGCCTCTGGCCACAAGCCACCATCGCCAACCTGCTGGACGACTCGCTCTCCGCCGATCTGGCCCGCGACGGGGTCCTGACCGATGCCATGACCGAGCGATTCCTGACCTTGGCGCGCTACGCCCGAAGCTGCGGCGCGGACGGGATCCTATTCACCTGCTCCGCCTTCGGTCCCTGTATCGAGGCCTGCGCCCGCGATCTGGGTCCGGTCCCGGTGCTGAAACCGAACGAGGCGATGATCGACGAGGCCGTGGCCCTGGGTGGCGCCTCCGCCCGGATCGGCCTGCTGGCGACATTCGCGCCGACCTTGACATCCATGCCGCCGGAATTCGCGGTGACCGCCCCGGGAACGACCGTGGTCCCATGCCTGGCGGAAGGCTCCCTTGCCGCGCTGGATCGAGGGGATCTTGCCGAACATGACCGGCTGGCCGCCGTCGCCGCGAGCCGCGTGAAAGACTGCGACATCATCGCCCTGGGTCAGTTCAGCCTGGCGCGCGCGGCTTCCCTGGTGGCCGAGGCAACCGGGCGACCCGTGCTGACAACGCCGGACAGCGCCGTACGAAAATTGCAGAGGCTTCTGGGCGTCGCGTCCGATGAAGCGGCTCCGAACTGACCGCCACCTCGATCTGAATCCACCAAGGGCGCCAACCGTCGAAAAGATTGCCCCTCCGGCACGTGCCTCCGCATCATCCCGGCCCCCGGGTCCGGCAAAGGGCCGGCCCGAGGACAGGCTCCGGCCGGCATCCACGACTTTCCTGCACTGCAACAACGGAAATCGCCCATACCGGGCCTGCGCCCGCCATGACGGCGTTGCTCGGCCGGTGGATCATTGTTTCCGCCGGTTGGTATTGTCGTCGTATTTTCGCATGTCCGGGAGGGACCGCATTTCGGTGCCAAACGCCAACGAATGTCTGCCTCGGGGCAGCAACTTCGCCGAACAATAAGGGCATCCAGCCCTGGCCGGCGTAGCCCGGAGAGGAATGGCGGCGGGGCGTTCCGACACCACCGGACCACGTCTCATTCCGATGGCGACCGGGCGGAACGGTCCGACACCGGCCCTTGCCAGTCCGGCCGGGGTCGGAGCGAACATCCGGGAGGGACCCGGGCCCAGTCCTCGGATACCGCCACCTACAAGCGCCAGACGGTAAACGTCGATGACCTCCCATGCGTCGCACGCGATTGCATGGCCGCGGACCGACAGCATCGGTGCCCTCGTGGCCCGGGTCTGGCTCGCGATCGTGCTGTTGGTTTCAGCTCAGGCAACGGCACAGGCCTCCCGCGTCGCGGTGCCGGTGTCGTTGACCGGCATCAGCGCCGTCGTCGGCATACCCGTGATGAACGCCGCGCGCATGGCGGTGGAGGAAGCCAACGCCCTCGGCAACGGCCCACCGATCGCGTTGGACGCCTATGACGACCGCGGCGATGCGGCGGAAGCGCGCGAGATCGCACACAGGATCGTCGCCAGCCAGACCCAGGTCGTCATGGGGCCCGGCATCACGGTCAGCGCTGGCACCGCCGGCCCGGTCTAGAGTTCGGCCGGCCTCGCCAATATCGTGCCCCACGCGCACGGCGCCCCGGAAGCACCGACCACGTTCCGCATCGTGTTCGGACCCGCCGACATGGGCGAGGCGATGGTGAACCATCTGTTCCATGTCCTCGGCCATCGCCGCGTCGCCATCGTGTTTCGCGACAACCCGTTCGGCCGACCGATCGCCGAAGGGCTGCGACACGCCGCCGACCGCCTGGGGTTGGATGCCAGCCTGCACGGTTTCACCGATCCGGCCGCGGCGGCCGACATCGCCACACGGATCGGCACCGCCGAGCAGGCCGGTCCGCTCGCCATCGCGCTCTGCATGGTGGAACCGGACGCGAAGGCGGCCCTGGTCGCCTTGCGCCGAACCGGCACCAAGGCCGCCATCATCGGGGCCAGCCCGCTGGCGACGGACCAGTTCGCCCGCTATTTTCAGGACGAACCGGAGGAACGGCGGACGCCGGGCTTCTTCGTGGACGGCGTCTATGCGGTCTCCCCCATCATGCTGGACAGCGGCAACGCCGAGACCCTGGCGTTCGCCGAACGCTACCGGGCGCGCCACGGCGACGATCCGCTTTGGAATGCCGTGCAGGGCTACGACGCCACCCGGCTCGCCATCGCCGCCCTGCGCGCGACCGAGGGCATTGCCGCCCCGCCCGCAAATGCGGTCCCGCCCGCGACCGAGGGCATCCCCAATCGCGACGCCCGCCGAACCGCGGTGGTCGCGTATCTGCGCGGGATCGACAGTCCGGCGCGCGCGGTGCCCAGCCTGACCGGACCGTTATGGTTCGAGGGCGTGGGCAGTCGGCCGCAAGCCGCGCGTATCGGCCGCTTCCGCGGCAACGCGATCGAGTCGGCCCTGGTCCAACTCGTGCCGATCACGGTCCCGACGGCAGCCGAGATCGCCTCCGGCACCCTGGTCGAAACCGGTCCGGGACGCTGGTCGCGCCGTCAGCAGGTGGTGCATGCGGGTGCGCTGGTGAACGAAATCCCCCGGATCGATGTCGTTCAATCCACCTTCTCGGCCGATTTCTATGTCTGGCTCCGCTTCGTGGTGGCGCCGAACATGGCGACCGATCCGGCCGAGATCGACTTTCCCGACATGGTGCGCGCCACCTTCGATCCGGCCCGTCCAGCCGCTCGGCGGCAACTCGACGATGGCACGACCTATCAGCTCTGGCGCGTGCGCGGGGACTTCAAGAACGATTTCAACCTTCGCCGATACCCGTTCGACCACCAGAACCTGCGCATCCGCATGTTCAATGCCCGCGCGGCCTCGGACACCGTCGTCTATGTCCGGGATCGGCGCGGGCCGGTCTTGGGGTCGGGCATCGACACCGAAGCGACCCTGGGCGGCACGGTCGAAGCGGCCGCCTTCCGCAATCTGACCCAATGGCAACCGCTGCGGGCCGGGGAGTTCCGCGACAACCTGGTCACCCAGTCGGCGCTGGGCGATCCCGGACTGGTGGAGGCTGAAAAGCAACGGGAGCTTTCGGGATTCCGCGTCGAGATCGACCTGCGCCGCTACAGCCTGGCCACCCTGGCGAAAACCCTGCTGCCGATGGGCATCGTGACCTTGATCATGCTGGCCTCACTGTGGTTCCCGCATGGCCTGGTCAAGGAGAAGATCGCCGTCTCCATCACCGCCGCGCTCTCCGGCGCCGTTATGCTGAACGCGGTCAACGCGCAGCTTGGTCCGCTCGGGTATACGGTCGCGGTCGAGTATGCGTTCTATCTGTTCTTCGCTCTGTCGCTGCTCTGCACCGTCTCGGTTCTGGCGGCGGAGCAGTTGCGGGTGGGCGGGCGAACCCGGGGGGCGGGACGGGTGGAGGTCGCAACCCGGGCGACGTTCCTGGCCGCTGTTGCGGCGACCGGACTGGCGATGACATATGCGGCTATGCGCTGGTAGCGACCGGTCACCGCAACGGAAGCCGTCGGGACGCCTGTCGCCCTGTTGCAGAAGCTCCGCAGTTCGGCTTGTGTCTTATTCAGGCGGTAAGGCCCGTGCCGCCAATCCCACGTTCCGCGCGCATTCCAAGGCGAAGAGTTTCGGCTTGAGCCGGCACCTGACGAGGCATCGTCCGTTCGCGCTGCGTGGCCATTGCTTCCCTCCTTGCCCGCCTAACCGACCGGATATTGAGTGGTTCGGTTGACATCGCGTTACGGAGCGTAATGTAGCCAAGCACGTTGCAAGATATACAGCGATGGTTGTCCAGTATAGTTCCGCATAATTCAGGGGGTTTTTGTTAGATTAAACCCGGCCATATTTCAGGAAACACCCCCCGGACCGTTCGAGATTTAAGGCCGCCAAAATTCCAGAAATTTCGGGACAGGGTCCGAGTGCCGCCTTAAACACCAACCGATGGAGAGATTGGCTCTCCGACCGCCCATCCCCGTCATGCCGACCTAAACCATCGACACATCTCGGGACGGGAGATGGATTTTCTCTGGGTAAATGACATCTCCCTCCTTCATGGCTGAGCTTGACCCGGCCACCCGCGCGACAACCACAGGAGCCAAATCAGCCCTATCTCGAACCGACCACGCAAAAAAAATCAGTGCCGGATCGGCCGAATGCGGTAGTGATTTCGCCGTTCGAAGGAGAATCCCGTGCCCCCTATGACACGCCGCCTCAGCCTTACCCTCCCGCTCGTTGCCCTGATGGCTGGCACAGCCCATGCGGCCAATGAATTGACGGTCGCCGATGTCGAAGCCGTCAGCGGCCTGAGCGGGGTCGCACTGATCGGCAAGAACGAAATCCCAGGTGCGGGCGGCGATCTGAATTTCGTGCGCGCCGACCGCAAGCTGCTGCTGCTCGTCAATATCGCGGACGCCAGCAACTACACCGCCGCCAAACAGCAATTCGACAAGATCACCGTCATCCCGGGTATCGGCGACGAAGCCTTCACCCCCGATGCGTTCGCCTGGGTCCTGTACGGGCGCAAAGGCGGTCGCTTCTTCGGCCTGGGCAGCGGGCTGGATCCCGCCACCGGCAACCCGATCCTCAACGCGCCACAGCTTCAGAGACTGGGGAAGCTGATCGTCGGCCGGATCTGACCTCCCCCATCGAAAACGCCCCGATTGAGAGCATGATCACGCTGAGCGGAACGTCCCAGCGTGTGAATCATGCGATCAAACAAAGACCTAGATCGGTTTGCCGTTTCCATTCAGGATAAAACCGCTCCAGGCATCGCCCCGGAACCATCCGTCGCATTGGTGCTCGGACGGTCCACACCGTCATGGCTCGCGCTCGCCATGACGGGGAGCCGGCGGTCACGGACCCAGGCGAGTCGCTTCCTGCTGGGAGTCGTCTTGGGCTTCACCCGCGTCGAACCCATACACCAGCGTGTAAGGACCGATCGTCAGCGTGGCGCCCGGTTCCAGCACGCGCGGTTCCTGGATGCGGTCTCCGTCCACGAACGTGCCGTTGGTGGAATTGAGGTCCGTCACCCGGACCTCCCCACCTGACAGTTCGACCCGACAATGCGCCCTCGAAACCGCCCCATCCCGCAGCAACATTCCCGCCGGTGGCGCCCGTCCGATCACCAGAGGCGTCTCCGGCAACACGAACCGGTCCGCCTCCGCCTCGGGCGCGACGATTTCCAGGAAATGCACCGGTTCCGGTGAGGCAGGCTGCATGTCGTCCGGCAGAGCCAGGCGGATCGTCTGATCCTGCATGTCATCGGCCTCGACGACGACCTGCGCGGCTGTGCCCAGCCGTTGCGCGACCTCCGTAAAGTCCGCCGCCGCCCGGGTCAGCGCCGCGTCGAAATAGGGCGCGATCCCTTCCGCCAGAGACACCCGCAGGCCGCGGCCGGGGTGGCGGTGCAACAGGCCCTGGTTGAGCAACCAGGTGATGTGGTCGCGGATCGTCTGGAAACCCTGACCGGTCTGTTCCAGGACATTGGCCGCAAGCTGGTCGGCCACCAGGCAGTCTTCCTCCGCCTTGCCCAGGCGCATGGCGTCCGCATGCTCGATCGCCGCATGCATCACCAGCCAGTAGGACGCCGTGCTCAGACGTCGTCGCGCCTCCGCCCGTCGCGCGGGCGACAGACCGGCGGTGGTCAGGAAGCGTTCCGTCGCCGAGAGCCAGGTATTGGCATAGGCATCGAACGCCGACAGCAGGGCCTGCCGATCGCGATCGGACAGCGGCCCGGTCAAGGGTGGCGCCTGCCCCCCTTCTATCGCCGCCATCTGGCCGGCCAAGGGACAAAGATAGGCGTCGAAGCCGGTTAGCAGCGGTTCGGTGGGAATGACGATGCTGCGCCCCGACAGGCGGTCGTTCGGGGAATCGGCTTCCGCCAGACCCAGGCGCAGGATCTCATCCACCCGCTCCCGCACCGTTGCGTCATCCAGCAGGAACAGCTCCTTGGTCACGCCATAAAGCTGGCGGACCGGCGCCCCTGTGCGCGCCCGCGTGCAGAGATAGCCCACGATCGCCTGATGAGCGCGGTTGGTCAGGCCCGGGAACCGCGTACGCCACTCACGCTGCTGGGCCGCCAGCAAGGCGATAACCGCGGACTCCTTCTGCATGCGCATGGCTCCGGACAGGGCCCCAGAAGGGACCGGGATGGATGTCGATTTATGTCCAATACCGGCGACATGTAAAACCGGAAACCGGAGCGGCTGGTGGCAAGCAGTCGAAACCGGTACCATGGTGCCATGTCAACACCCGAAATGACCATCCACCCGATCGGCTCGATAGCGACACCCTGGCCCACGATCGCGGACTGCCCACGCAACGGCCGTCAGCCCGATCCGGCGCCGGTCTGCATCGTTCAAGTCGCGCCGGAGTTCGTGGACGGATTGCAGAGCCTGGACGGATTCTCGCACCTGATCCTGCTGTATTGGCTGGATCAGGCGAAGACGCCGCAGCTTGTGTTCACGCCGCCGTTCGATCCGCAGCCTCGGGGCGTGTTCGCAACCCGCGGGCCGCGCCGGCCGAACCCGATCGGGATGTCCGTCGTGGCGTTCGAGGGGTTCGACGGGCCTGGGCGGCTGAAAGTGCGCTACCTCGATTGTGTCGACGGCACGCCGTTGCTGGACATCAAACCGTATCTCGCGACGACCGACTCGGAACCGGCGGCGGGCATGGGCTGGCTGGACCCACACGCGACGCGCAACCGGAATACGGCGCCGAACGGGTAATCTGACGCTTGGTTATTGCGCCTCTCGTCGCCTGTCCGCACAGTGGGATGGAGGCGTGTGGCCGAGGGGCTACCCTTGGCGCGCCACGGCAGGGGAACGGCCATGGGTTTCGGCGACGCGATCAATGCGGGCTTCAAGAACTACGCGAATTTTTCCGGCCGAGCGGTGCGGTCGGCATATTGGTATTGGACGTTGTTTGTGGTGGTTGGGTCGCTGCTGACGGGAGTGATAGACTCTGCCGCCGGCAGCGATACGGGGATCGTCGGCCTCGTCTTCAGCGTGGCGACCATCCTGCCATCCCTGGCTGTAGCGGTGCGGCGCCTGCACGACGTCGATCGTTCGGGCTGGTGGGTATTGCTGTGGTTTGTTCCGATCGTCGGCTGGATCATCCTGATCGTATGGCACTGCACCGCCGGCACGCCGCACGCCAATCGCTTCGGCTGACTCAGGCCGGCAGGCGGTCCTTCAGACGCTGGACCGCCTGGGCGACCAGCGGGTCGAGCGTGACCTGATCCAAATGGTCCAGCAGGCCCCGTCGCATGCGCGGGTCCCAGAATTTCAGGATATGGTCCTCGATCCCCGCGACCGCGGTGTCCGGCTTCTGGGAGGCGAAGAAGCGGCCGATCTGGTTGGCCATATAGGCAAGCTTGTCAGGCGACATGTTGCTCTGGTTCCGTCAGAATTGTGTGCGGGTGGGTAAAGATTTCGAAGCCGTCCTGGCGAGCGATGCCGATCAGGGTAATCCCGGCAGTGTCCGCGACCCGGACCGCCAGCGCGGTCGGCGCCGAAACCGCCACGATGACCGGCACCCCAAGATTGGCGGCTTTCTGCACCATTTCCACCGAGACCCGGCTGCTGAGCAATAACAGCCCGTTTCCCGCGATCGTGCCAAGCCGAACCAGGGCGCCTGCGAGTTTGTCGAGCGCGTTGTGGCGGCCGACATCCTCCCTCACCGCGATCAGCCCGTGGCTTGGGGTCCAGAATCCGGCCGCATGAACGGCGCGTGTCAGGTGATTGAGCGTCTGCGCCTGAGGCAACGCGTCCATCGCGGCGGCCACCGCCTGCGCTGAGAACCGTGTGCGCGCGGTCACCCGGGGAACGGGACGGATCGCCTCCGCCAGGCTGTCGAGGCCACACAGGCCGCAGCCGCTGGGACCCGCCAGCCGGCGCTGTCGGCGGGTCAGGGCGTCCAGGCGGTCGGGCGCCAGGTCCATCCGGACTTCGATGCCTTGGTGGACCTCGACGACTTCCAGTGCCTCGATGTCGGAGGGGTGCTGGATGATGCCCTCTGACAGGCTGAAGCCGATGCCGAAGTCTTCCAGATCGGCCGGGCTGGCGAGCATGACCGCATGCGTGGCGCGGTTGTAGGTCAGGGCGACCGGGACTTCCTCGGGGATGGTGCGCGAGGAGGTCGTGGCGGCGCCGTGGCGCCAGACGGTGTTGGGGACGGTGCGGGTGGGGTGCATGGTTAGAGAAGGACGGGGCTTCGCCCCGGACCCCGACCAGGGGCTTTGCCCCTGGACCCCACCAAGGGCGACGGCCCTTGGAACCGGAACATTGGTGCCTTCTGGATAGGGGGCC
>CALQHT020000050.1 GCA_943330455.2 Nitrosovibrio sp. Nv4
AGTTTCCCGCCCGATCAACCAAAGAGGACCGCAATGGCAGGTATGATGGAAGGCAAGGTCGCGGTCGTGACCGGTGCCGGCGGCGGAATCGGGCGCGAAATCGCGATCATGATGGCGAAAGCCGGCGCGAAAGTGATCGTCGCCGATATCGGCGCGTCCTTGACCGGCGAGGGCGGGTCCGCCAGCCCGGCCGAACAGACCAAGGCGCTGATCAACCAGTTGGGTGGCGTCGCCGAAATCTGCACCGAATCGGTTGCCGCCTGGGGTTCCGCCCAGAAGATCGTGCAAGCCGCCATGGACCATTTCGGCCGCATCGACGCCGTGGTGAACAACGCCGGCATCCTGCGCGACGTGATCTTCCACAAGATGACCGAGGACGACTGGCTGTCCGTCATCGCCGTGCATCTGAATGGCAGCTTCTTCGTCTCCCGCGCCGCGGCCGAACATTACCGCAAGCAGGAAAGCGGGACCTTCGTCCATATCAGCAGCACGTCCGGGCTGATCGGCAATTTCGGCCAGGCCAACTACTCGGCCGCCAAGCTGGGCATCACGGCGCTGTCGAAGTCCATTGCCCTGGACATGCAGCGCTATGGCGTGCGCTCGAACTGCATCGCGCCCTTCGCCTGGAGCCGCATGACCCAGTCGATCCCCGCCACCACGCCGGAACAGCAGGCGCGTCTGGCCAAGATCCAGGCCATGACCCCCGACAAGAACGCGCCGATGGCGGTGTTCCTGTCCTCCGACGCGGCGAAGAATGTCACCGGACAGGTGTTCGGAACCCGGATGAACGAGATCATCCTGTTCAGCTCCCCCCGTCCGGTCCGGATCGTGCACAACGCCGAGGGCTGGACGCCGGAGAGCATCGCGGCCATCGCATCCCCTGCTTTAGCAACGGGATTCATGCCGCTGGACCGCTCGGGCGAGGTGTTCAGCTGGGATCCGGTCTGACCGACGCGCCACCAATCCGCGACCGTCACTGGCGCCAAGCCAGTGTTCCGGTCGCGGTATAGAGCACGCGGCTGTCGGCGTGATCGGACTGCCGCACCCAAGCGCGGCTGTTCCGATCGCGCCGTCGAGACACCAGCCGTCGGACCGGTCGGAAGGCGAACGACCGATCCGCCGTCCCAGCCTGACGGTAACCACCGCCGAGACCGGAATAAGCTTAGTCTGTGCCCGTTACGCCACCCGGTCGGCTTCTACGATTTGCCGTACCATGTATTGGCCAGATAGGCGCCCGCGGCGCCGGTCACGATCGGCCCCAGATAACCGACGAACAGATATTGCCCAACAATGTATCCACCCAGCGCGCCCGCGCCCAACACCAGAATCTGTTCGGTGGAAACGGAATAGCCGCCGGCTGACACCACGGGGGCCGCGGGCGTCACGGTCACCCGCGGCATCGCCGGCACCTGGATCTGGACCGTAGACTGCGCCAGGGCGACACCGGACACAGGCACCATCGCGGCGATCAAAAACAAAGTGGGTAACCGTGTCATTCGCATCGGACTCTCTTTCTGTTGAACGCCAGCGCCAGGACGGGTTGAGCGGCGTGGTAGCGGCACTGTGCCGTGGCCGGCCGGGAAGCTCAACCACAACCTCGTTGACGATCACACCCTGCTTCCATCACAGCCCGCCACCACGCGCCGCAGGACACTGCTCGCACATAGCCCCGTGTGCGGCGATCACCGTCCACGCATACGACGGCGTGCGGCAAGGCCCAATAACCCCAGCCCAAGAACAGCGGCCGACGCGGGCTCCGGCACTTCGAAGCTCAGATTGTCGGCATAGACCGAGCTGAGCCCCTCCCCAACCGCGCCGAAGGTCACATAGGCGATGCCGGCCGTCGCCACGTTCAGGGTCAACATCCCGGTGACACCGGCGTCGAGAAGCTGGCTGTCAGAAGCGATCAAGAGATTGCTGCTGTTATAGGCATTCAGGAAAAGCTGGTCGGCATCGTCACCGAAATCACCGAGATCGACGGACACCGTCCAGGCGGGCACGTCAAAATCGGCGCGCATCGGGTAGGCGAGAAAGGGTTCCTCGTCAGCGGAGGAAATCAGGGATGGCGTGCCATTCGGGCCATTCGGGGCAAAGATCGGCTCCGGTCCGAGTGCCGTGATGGTGGCGCCGCTTTCAAAGTAGCTGTTGAAAGGAGCCACGACCGTGTTGAACGTCAGAGTTGTGGCGGCTGCGGAGGCGACGGACGCGCCCAGTGACAGAGCAGCGATGACGGCTGTCATTGTCGTACGATACATGAGATTGCCTTCTCGTTTCAGGTGCTCGGCCTCGGATCGACCGAGCGGATCACTGGCCAATGCGGTAGCGCAATGGCGGGATCATAGAACCGAAATCGAGACGCCCCGAAACAATACCGCGTTATAGTTTCGTTACATACTCATTGGCGTTTCAATGTATTTCGAAGCATTTCCAAGCCCGATCACTTTCGCGATGCCATCGGATATGACAACGCGACAGGGGACAACCCTCCGCCATCGAACCCGATGGCGGAGGCCCCATGCCTATTCGGCGGCTTCGACCTTCATGGACGAGTTCTTGAACGCCGGCATGACTTCCTTGGCGAAACGCTCCAGGTTCTCCAACGCCTCCGCCTTCGGCACGCCGACCGACAGGCTGACCGAGATGCGTTCCAGGCCCGGGTAGCGCTTTTCCAGCGCCTTCAGGTGGTCGATGATTTCGTTCGCGCCACCGGTCAGGAAGCCGCCATTGGCGACGGCGTCTTCGACCTTCGGCAGATTGGCACCGGGCGCGCGAGTGGGATCGCGCATGATCTCCATCTGCGCGTCAGTCAGAGCCTTCACCAGGCGCAGTTCGCCGAACATCTTCATGTTCTCTTCGTAGTATTTCCGCGCGCGGTTGATGCCGTCGGCCTTGTCCTTCCCCATCAGGAAATGGAATCCGAAGCATAGACGCTCACCCAGTTCGATGTCCTTGCCGATCTTCTTGTGGACTTCCTGCCATTTCAGCACGACCGAGTGCATGGCCCCGCCCTCGGCCGAACCGCCGCCGACCATGCCCTGGATGCCGTGCTTGGCCATGAAGGACAGCGCCCGCTCGCTGCCGCCCTGCACCGGCTGCCAGCATTCCACCGGCAGGCGGGCCGGACGCGGCACCAGTGTCAGGTCCTTCAAGGTATAGCCACGATACGGCACTTCGGGAGGCAGAGTGTAATGCTTTCCTTTGTGTGAGAAACGTTCGTTGTTAAACGCCTTGAAAATGATGTCGACCTGCTCTTCATGCAGTTCGCGGTTGGCGTCCTGGTCCCGCAGCGGGGAGCCGAAGGTTTCCACCTCCCGCGTGTGGTAGCCGCGGCCGACGCCGAACACGACACGGCCTTTCGAGAGGATATCGGCCATCGCGTAATCCTCGGCCAGGCGCAAAGGATGCCACATCGGCGTGATGTTGAAGCCGCAGCCGATCTTCAGGTTCTTTGTCACATGCGTCAGATGCAGCGCCATCAACAGGACGTTGGGGATGCATTCCGTGCCTTCGCGCTGGAAATGATGTTCGGCCATCCAGAACACGTTGTAGCCGAGACCATCCATCAACTGTGCCAGCGACTGCGCCTTGCCGAGCGCTGAGGACAGATGCTCGTTGTCGTAGACGCGATCGTTGATGGGGGTGCCGGCGTAGCCGATATTGTCCAGATCGACATGGCCTGCGTACAGGCTGTCGAATTTCGTGATCATGGATGGTTCCTCCTGCTTTATTTCCCGGTACCTTAACCGGGGTGGGGACGGAGGCAAACCGAGTCCCGTGCTTCCGGCTGGGTAGCCTGGCGCCGCGCAGTGCCTCGGGTCGGGGCAGGCCGGTCTTCCTGGCTGGTGTCTAGTGAGTCTTGCTAGCCAGCGTCCGACGAGCCTTCCTGGATGCCGTCCCGTGGGTCTTCCTGGCTGGCGTCGGGGTCGTCTTCCTGGCTCGCGTCCAGTGCGGCTTGGAGCATCCAGGCGGCGGCGGCACGGTCCACGGCCTCGGCGCGTCTTTTGCGGGTGAGGTCGGCTTCCTCGACCATGAAGCGGTTGACGGCGGTACTGGACAGGCGCTCATCCCACAAGGCGGCGGGCAGGCCGAGGGCCTGGGACAGGTCGCGGGTCCAGTCTCGCGCGGCCTGGGCGGCGGGGCCGAAGCTGCCGTCCATGGACAGAGGCAGGCCGACGACGAGGCCCCCTGCCCCTTCCTTCAGCGCGATGCGGCCGATTTCGATGGCGTTGGCGGTCAGCTTGCCGCGTTTGAGGCTGCCATAGGGGGTGGCGAGCGTCAGCCGCACGTCGGACAGCGCCAGGCCGATCACCTTGCTGCCGGGGTCGATCCCGATCAGGCGTTGATCGGGGCCGAGCGCTTGGCGGAGATCTTTGAGGGTGAGGAGGGACATGGCGGGTGTATGCGCTTGGTTGGGGTGCGAGCCAAGGAAGTCCGATCGGATTCCAAACTCCATCCACTCCGGTTGAATCAACCCATCCCCCCCGGTATGTTCCCCCTCCGCTCTCTCCCAGCCAAGGAACCCATCGCGCAATGTCGCTTGACCCCGCGACCATCCGCCGCATCGCCTCCCTCGCCCGCATCCGGGTGGAGGAGCATGAGGTCGAGACCCTGCAAACCGAACTCAATTCCATTCTGGGCTGGATCGAGCAACTCAACGAAGTCAACGTCGACGGGGTGGAGCCGCTGACCGGTGGCGCCCGCATGGCTATGAAAATGCGCGACGACGTGGTGACCGATGGCGGCTATCCGGAGAAGGTGCTGGCCAACGCCCCCGACCGCAACGGCGATTTCTTCGCGGTGCCGAAGGTGGTCGAATGAGCCAGCTTACCGACCTGACGATCGTCCAGGCCCGCGACGGGCTGCGGGCGAAGGATTTTACCGCGGAAGACCTGACGCTCGCGCATCTGAGCGCGATCGAGGCTTTGAACCCTCGCCTGAACGCATTCATCACGGTCAGCCACAGCCAGGCGCTGGACCAGGCGCGGGCGGCCGACAAGGCGCTCGCGGCGGGGGAACAGCTTGCGCTGACGGGGATTCCGTTGGCGATCAAGGACCTGTTCTGCACCGCGGGGGTGCGCACCACGGCGGGCAGCAAGATCCTGGAACCGTTCGTGCCGCCTTATGAAAGCTCGGTCACCGCCAATCTGCTGCGGGACGGCGCGGTGTTCCTGGGCAAGGCCAATCTGGATGAGTTCGCGATGGGCTCGTCTAACATGACCTCGGCCTATGGCCCGGTGGAGAACCCCTGGAAGCGGCGCCAGGACGCGAACGCGGTGCTGGTGCCGGGCGGGTCGTCGGGCGGATCGGCGGCGGCGGTGGCGGCGAGGTTGGCGATGGGGGCGACGGGGACGGATACGGGTGGCTCGATCCGCCAGCCGGCATCGTTCTGCGGGCTGGTGGGGGTCAAGCCGAGCTATGGGCGGTGCAGTCGGTGGGGGGTGGTGGCGTTCGCGAGTTCGCTCGACCATCCGGGGCCGTTTGCCCGCACGGTGCGGGATGGGGCGATCCTGCTGGGCTCGATGGCCGGGCATGATCCGAAGGATTCCACCAGCGCCGATGTGCCCGTGCCGGATTATGAGGCCGCGTGTGCGCGTGGCGTGAAGGGGCTGCGGATCGGGGTGCCGGCGGAATATCGCTCGGACGACATGCCGGGCGAGATCGAGGCACTGTGGCGCCAGGGACTGGACTGGTTGCGCGCCGCGGGGGCCGAGATCGTGGATGTGTCGCTGCCTCATACCAAATACGGGCTGGCGACGTATTACATCGTGGCGCCGGCGGAGGCCTCGTCCAACCTGGCACGTTACGATGGGGTGCGGTTCGGGTCGCGTCGCGATGGCGAGGATCTGCGCGATCTGTATGAGCGCACCCGCGCGGAAGGGTTCGGGCCGGAAGTGCGCCGGCGGATCATGATCGGCACCTATGTGCTCAGCGCCGGGTATTACGACGCGTATTACTTGCGGGCGCAGAAGATCCGGGCACTGATCCTGAAGGATTTCACCGATGTCTTTGCGCATGTGGATGCGTTGCTGACCCCGACGGCGCCGTCGGCGGCGTTTGCGCAGGGGGAGAATATGGACGACCCCATCAAGATGTATCTGAACGACGTGTTCACCGTGCCTGCCAATCTGGCGGGCGTGCCGGCGATCTCGGTGCCGGCGGGACTGGATGCGAACGGGTTACCGCTGGGGTTGCAGGTGATCGGGAAAGTATTCGACGAGGAGACCGTGTTCGCGGTGGCGGCGGAGGTCGAACGGGCGGCCGGGTTCACGGCACTGCCCTCGATCCGGGCGGGAGGTTGAGGCGATGGGATACGCAATCGAAGGCAGCACAGGCACCTGGGAAGTCGTGGTCGGACTGGAAGTCCATGCTCAGGTCATCAGCAACGCCAAGCTGTTCAGCGGATCGGCGACCGCGTTCGGGGCCGAACCGAACAGTCAGGTCAGCTTCGTGGATGCGGCGTTTCCGGGCATGCTGCCGGTCATCAACCGCGAATGCGTGCGCCAGGCGGTGCGGACGGGTCTCGGGCTGAACGCGCATATCAACGTGGTCAGTCATTTCGATCGCAAGAACTACTTCTATCCCGACCTGCCGTCCGGTTATCAGATCAGCCAATATGAGCATCCCGTCGTTGGCGCCGGCGTTGTGGAAGTGCAGTTGGCCGATGGCTCCACCAAGCAGATCGGCGTGACCCGGCTGCATCTGGAGCAGGACGCCGGCAAGTCATTGCACGACCAGCACCCGACCAAGTCGTTCATCGATCTGAACCGGGCCGGCGTGGCGCTGATGGAGATCGTGTCGGAGCCGGATATCCGCTCGCCGGAGGAAGCCGGGGCGTATGTGCGCAAATTGCGCTCGATCCTGCGTTATCTGGGGACGTGCGACGGCAATATGGAGGAAGGCTCCATGCGTGCCGACGTGAACGTGTCGGTGCGCAAGCATGGGGAGCCGTATCGCACCCGCTGCGAGATCAAGAACGTCAACTCTGTCCGCTTCGTGATGCTGGCGGTGGAGGCGGAAGCGCAACGCCAGATCGAAGTCTGGGAGTCCGGCGGCACGGTCCAGCAGGAGACGCGGCTGTTCGACAGCGCGCGGGGGATCACGCGGCCGATGCGTTCGAAGGAGGACGCGCACGATTATCGTTATTTCCCCGACCCGGACCTGCTGCCTCTGGTGCTGGACGAAGCCTGGATCGAAGAATTGCGACTGGCGCTGCCCGAATTGCCGGATGCGAGACAGGCGCGCTTCATGCGGGAGTATGGTTTGACTGCCTATGACGCCGGGGTGCTGATCGCGGAAAAGGAAACCGCCGCTTTCTTCGAAACCGTGGCCAAAGGCCGGGACGCAAAAATCGCCGCCAACTGGGTGACCGGGGATTTCTTCGCGGCGCTGAACCGGACCGGCGGCTCGATCGAGAACCCTCCCGTCAGCGCGGAGAACCTGGGCAAGCTGCTGGACCTGATCGCGGACAACACCATCAACGGCCGCATCGCCAAGGATGTGTTTGAGGCGATGCTGGGCACCGGTAAGGACCCGGCGTCGATCGTGGATGAGAAAGGCTTGCGCCAGGTCACCGATACCAGTGCGATCGATGCGGCGGTGGCAAAGATAGTGGCGGCGAACCAGGACAAGGTAGCTGAATACAAATCCGGCAAAGACAAACTGTTCGGTTTCTTCGTCGGCCAGACGATGAAGGCGATGGCCGGCAAGGGCAACCCGACTTTGATCAATGAGGCCCTGAAGAAAGCCCTGTCGTAGCCGACACCAGGAATGGGCCAACCCAAGGAGTAGGCCAGCCCCGAGGGACTGGCCCGTCTCCTACTTCCGGATGATCAGGATGACCTTGACTTTGATCGTCAGGATCACCACTATCCGGCGTAGAGGACAACGATGACTCGTGACCATCGATACCTCCTTGGTTGACGGCGGCTGGCCCATTCCAGCCGCCGTTTCCGTTTCAGCATGTGCCACGTTTATAAATCGCTAATTTGCGCGTTCCTGCCGCTGCCTTGGCCCGGCGCTCTGCCGCCAAAGTCATTCCTGACTGGACGCAGCTTGCTTATGGCCTATCTGGCCGGCCGTTCATCTGAACGCACCACCGTTCATGGCAAACGCCTGTGGGACGGATTGCAGACCCTGGCGTGGCGGCCCTCGGTCGGTGCAGTGCGCGGAAACGGCATGAGCGCCGGAATCGGATTGGTGGACGACAAGGGCACCCGCAAGCCCGCCCTCGGTCGGGCGCGCGGGGTGGTGGCGGACGCCGGCAAGCGCGGCCTGATCATACTCCAGCGCGCCGGAGGCGACAGTCCGCCAGCCTGCGGCGACTCGCTCTGCTTGGCCCACCACTGACGACCCGGGAAGCGATCCACTCGTCGCGGCGGCCTGTTCCGACCAGACACGTCCCGCCCGGCGCCGAGCGACCGACACCGGGCGGGGTGATCCAGCCGAGATCAGCCCTTCGGCTTCACCGACGGGGTAAAGAACGGCGCCGGGGCCATCAGGTTGTTCCGCTGCGCCAGCAGATAGCCGGCCTCGGCGTTGCGCTTCATGAACTCCTGCCATTCCGGATCGGCCTGCATGGCGGCCCGCTTGGCGGCGCGATCAGCCGCATCCTTGTAGATCCAGGCATGGATGTAGGTGTTAATCTCACCCGATTCGGTGATCAGGTAGATCAACGGCTCACCCAGATGGCGCTTCTGCGCGGCCATCCCGTATTTCTCATACAACGCCATTTGCGCGCCCATGGAGCCAGGACGCACGGTGTAGGTGCGGTGGTCGATCAGCATAACAGTTCCACTCCCGTGAACGGAGCCGCGATGGTGCGGCGCGCTCAGGTAAGCACGAATGGCGCGATATGCCGAACGATGATGGCGGCCAGCGCCTCACACCCGGCCTGATCCTGGGCATCGAACCGCGCGACAATGGGGCTGTCCAGGTCCAGAACACCCAATAGCCGGTCTCCGTCCAACAGCGGCACCACCAGTTCGGATCGGGACGCAGTGTCGCAGGCGATATGGCCTGGAAACGCCTCCACGTCCGGCACCAGAATGGAGCGCCGTTCGGCGGCCGCCGTCCCGCACACACCACGAGGAACCGGAATCCGCACGCAGGCGGGCCGCCCTTGGAACGGGCCAAGCACAAGTTCGTGATTACGCAGGAAGTAAAACCCGGCCCAATTCAGATCGGGCAGGCTATGGTAGATCGCCGCCGCGGCGTTGGCGGCATTCGCCGTGGGATCGACCTCCCCGCTCAGCAGCCCATCGAGTTCCAAGGCTAGATCGCCGTACAGGGTCGGCTTCGCCATTGCGCCAATCTGGTTCGTCCACGGCGTCAAACGCTCGGCATCGTGCATAAGGGGCCTCCGCCCGCCTGGATAGCCAAACTCCTCGGCGGGGGCAACGCCGGCTCAGGCTTTCGCGCGCGCCGCGACCGCCTTTAGGTGCCGCACGGGGAGGCGCCGGTTCCGCCGCGGCCTTGCGCATGATGGTCCGCAGGTCCCGCATATAGATTGTGCCCTTTGGTGTCCGTTGGATCAGAACGCTGCGCCGGTCCATTGGATCGATCTTGCGTCGCACCAAATCGAAGTCCGCCAGCCGATCCAGCGCGCGCGTGATCGCCGGCTTCGACACCTCCAACCGGGCCGCGAGACCGCGGACGGTCTGTGCTTCGGGTTCGAGGTAGCAGGTGAGGATCACGCCGAGCTGGCGGGAGGACAGGTCAGGCCCCTCGCGGCGCACCAGTTCGACAATCGCGAATCGTAGGATGTCGGCCAGTTCGTCGTTTGCGTCTTGCGTGGTCATGCGTCCCTACCTTCTCAAATTGTTACCTCGACGGCGTTAGGTCCATTGGAGCCGCAGGCCCGCCTGCCGATCCGACAGGTCGATCAGTCGGTTTCGTTAGCATACTTGTACTGGCATAGAGATTGTCAAATCATTACAAAATTTTTTTTCGCAATGACGACAGGACACCTAAAGACGAAATTCATTCGGATTCTTGGATGAGTCCACCGGATCCGGGTGCCGACCAACGCCGCGCCTCAACACGCAGCCGGGTTCGCCGCGATCCCCACGGCGGAACACAGGATGCGGGCGACGGCTCATTGCCGAAACGAAGCCGTTACACGCGCGAGCTCGCCGCCGTATTTGATCCGACTTCGATATATTTGATCTGTGTCAAAGCGCCTGGCCGCCAAGCGGGTGAAACTCGGCTCGACAGCGGGAAAAGCACCGCTTGGCGCAGGAGAGAACCCATGACGACCGCATTCATGAACACCGCATTCCACCCGACCGTAGAGGTGACCGAGCGTACCGACGGGCATTTCATGCCGTTCATGGTCGGGCTGATCATGTTCGTTGCCTCGGCCCTGGCCTTTGTCGTCCTGACCGGCGTCCCGCTCTGAGCCTCTGTCGGAAACCATTGTTCGCTCACCCTCGGTGTCCCCGTAACGCGCAGGTCGGCCGCGGCTGACATCGCGTTGTCGGGGGGGCGCGTTAGCCGATGAACCGCCGTCCTGTTCGTGACGGGGTCGATAAGGAGACAATGACGGCCATCCCGTTGGGGTCGGCCGTCAAGCCATGTACCTCGCTATCGGGGTCTGGCTCGATTTCGGCGTCACCCGGGGGATAGTCCTGACCGACAAATCCTGTCGGCCGGGGTCCCTCTAACCCTCGATCAGATCGCGACGCGGACACCGAGTTCGACGACCCGATCGCTGGGGATGCGGAAGAACTCGGTCGCCGACACCGCGTTGCGCGCCATCACCAGGAACAGCCAGCGCCGCCACCAGGACAGCTTCGGCTCCATGCCGGGCACCAGCACTTCGCGACCCAGGAAATAGCTGGCCTGCATCGGATCGAACCGGACCGCATCGCCCAATTCCTCCAACTCCCGCGGGATATTCGGGCTTTCCATGAAGCCGTAGCGCAGCACGACTCGGAAGATGCCCGGGCCGAGTTCGGAGACGTCGGTGCGGCGGGACCGCGGGACCTCGGGTTCGTCGGTGTTCTGGACGGTGACGAACAGGACCCGCTCATGCAGGACCTTGTTGTGCTTCAGGTTATGCAACAGCGCCGTCGGCACGTAATCGGGGTTGCCGGTCAGGAACACCGCCATGCCAGGGACGCGGATCGTGCGCGACTGCGGCAGACGCGCGAGGAACGGTGGCAGCGGCATACTGTCCTGCTTCCAGCGCGCCAGCAGCAGGTCGCGCCCGCGACTCCAGGATGTCATAAGGCCGAGCAGGGCCATGGCCATGACGAGGGGCACCCAGCCGCCTTCCGGGATCTTCAGCGCGTTGGAAGCGAAGAACGTCGCATCCACCATAAAAAACGCTCCGAACAGGCCAACCGCGGCCCATCTCGGCCAATGGAACTGCCGCCGGAAGACCACCGTCGCCAGCACGCAGTCGCACATGAATGTCCCGGTCACCGCGATCCCGTAGGCGGCCGCAAGATGTTCGCTGGAGCGGAACGCGAAAACCAGGATCAGCACGCCGACGGCCAGGAACGAGTTCACTTGCGGGATGTAGATCTGCCCTTCCTCGGTAGTCGACGTGTGGCGGACCGTCATCCGAGGGAAGAATCCAAGCTGCATGCATTGCCGGGTGACCGAAAATGCGCCCGATATCAGCGCCTGGCTGGCGATCACCGTGGCCAGGGTTGCCAGGATGACCATCGGCAAGCGCAACCAGTCCGGGCTGAGCAGAAAGAACGGGCTCTCGATCGCCTCTGGATGAGACATCACCAGCGCGCCCTGGCCCATGTAGTTCAGGGTCAGGCAGGGCAGCACGAACATGATCCAGGTATGACGAATCGGCGGACGGCCGAAATGCCCCATATCGGCGTACAGCGCTTCAGCCCCGGTGACGCACAGCACCACCGCACCCAGCACGATGAAGGCGAACCCTTTGTGCTCGATACACAATTCGATTGCGTAGGTGGGCGACAGCGCCATCAACACGGACGGATGGCGGACGATCTGGAACAGGCCCAGCGCCCCCAATACGATGAACCACACCAGCATGACCGGGCCGAACAGCCGCCCGACCGCGCCGGTCCCGTGCGATTGCACCGCGAAAAGCGCCACGATGATCACCGCGGAGATCGGGACGACATAGGTCTTGAAGGCCGGTGCGGCGACTTCCAGACCCTCCACCGCCGACAGGACGGAAATCGCGGGGGTGATCACGCCGTCGCCGAAAAACAGGCAGGCGCCAACGATGCCGACCAGACCGACGATCTTGCGTGAGTGCACACCGGTGCACATGCGCTGGGCGAGCACCATCAGGGCCAGGGTCCCGCCCTCTCCCCGGTTATCGGCCCGCATGATCAGAAGCACGTATTTGACCGTGACGATCATCAACATCGCCCAGAAGATCATGGACAAGACGCCCAGGATCTCGGAATTGGAGATGCCACCTTCGGAAAAGAGCTGGAGGCTGGCCTTGAATGCGTAGAGCGGGCTGGTGCCAATATCCCCGTAAACCACGCCAAGCACCGCCAGCAGTTTACCGACCGACGGATTGGCACCCCGTTCGTCCGCTGTGGCGATCGTCATGACAGGACGGAAACCGGGGGCCGACCAAGCTGCCCATCCACGAATTCGGACGATCGGCGTCCGGGTGGCAGCAAATCGGCTTCGGTCATGAGTTGCCTCGTCTCGCAGCGACAGCCCAAATTGGGTGGGCGCGGGCGGACGCATACGCCGAGGTCGCAGCAGGCACAAGCACATGCCCACCGATCACCATACGCGACGGGAGGGGTTCCCTGATTCACCCGGGTACCGAGGCGATCAAACGGCCCGCGCGGGAAAAAACCTTGGCACTGATAGTGTTCGTTGTTGGGCCCCGCTCGTCGGCCCGGACCATCGTGCTCTGATACCAACCGACCGTAACAATGACCGATACACAGCCCCCAGCCCCCTCCGTCGATGCCTGGTTTGGACCCGGCAATGACGGAGGGACGGGAGCCCATGCGTCATTGTTTCGCCGGGTTGGTATGACTGGTTCTCCCCGTGGGCATCTGACCTCAGGCCGGGGGAATTACGAAGGTCCTCGAAGCAATCGAAAGGATGACGGGAGGGGCCAATCAGGCCGCGTCCTCGCGCCGATCCCTGACCTTCACATAGGCGAGCTTCGCATGTTCCCCACAATAGGGCTTCCCGGGTTCTGACGGACAGTCACAAAAATGGAAGCTCCTGGTGCCCGGTTCGCCGATCGGCCAGCAGCAGGTAATAACACGTCCATAGGGACGCGCAGAGCCCGACGACAACCGGGGCAGCGGGGACGGCGCGACCGCACGGACCGGGGGTGGGGGCGGTGGCTCCGGCGCCGGGATCACGACCTCGGGTTCGGCGATCAGCACTGGAACCTCCGGCACAGGCTCATCTGTGCTGGCCAACGGCGGCAAGGTTGTGCCATCGGCTCGGAAACAGGACGGAGGCGCCGGCGGCGGCTCCCGCCGAATAGGCGATGGGCGGGCGTCGAGATCCAGCCGATGGGCCTTACCGACGATCGCATTCTTGGAAGCGCCCAGGCGCCGCCCAATCTCCGCCGTTGAGTGACCTTCCGCCCAAAGTGTCCTCAGGCGAACAATAGTCTCCTCGTTCCACTCCATCTTGTGGGCTCCCTTCGCGATACGGCCACAAGATATGGTATCGGCGACTCGGGCTCAGCTCAATGGCTGAGACGACGGATACCACAAAAAGTTGTGGACAACCTTGGGTCACACCACAAGGGCTAGGGAATCGGGCCCAATATCCGGGCTGAAGCGTCCGGCCGCGCAACACTAGGCGTCTTGCCGGCAGCCGGAGCGTCCACAGAGACATCTCCGGCACAGATCCCCCTGGCAAACATGCAAAGCGCGGCCACCAACCGGTGGCCGCGATGCGGAAAGCCCGACACCGAGAGGAGCCCTGGCGAGACCCAGTCAAGCCAGGGCGATAGATCAACGGGTGGCGGAGGATTCCCGCGTCGGGGTCGCGGCTTGCGCGGTGCCGGGAGTCGCCGCAGGCCCGGAAATCGTGCCGGACGGCTTGTCGGCGGTAGCCTCCATGGAGGCATCGTCACCGTCCGCCATGTTTTTCTTGAATGATTTTATACCCTTGGCGAAATCGCCCATCAAACTGCTGACCTTGCCGCCGCCAAACAGCAGCAGAACGACCAACAGCACGACCAGCCAATGCCAAATGCTGAAGCTACCCAATGAAACCTCCATGCTCGGCGTCGATCGCGCCCGGCCCCTGCTCTCGCTCGACCCCTGCCGAGACGCCGCGTTGGTCGTTTACCCGTTTGCGCCAGACATGCCAACGAGATGGCGTGGGAACCGAGCGGTTGCAAGCGACGTTTCCCCGGATCGGCGAAAATCGCGCGATCGCACGCCCGTCCCGCGCGACATTGCGGGGTCCGGGAAGACCGTCTGGAAAAACCGACCGGACCGCTGCGGCTTTCGTTGCCGAAACCCGGTTTGCGGAGTAGCGTCACGGTTCGACAGATGAAATCCGGAGCGCGCGCATATGACGCTCCACCCATCTGCCGAGGGGATGGGCGTCGCGGATACGGTCCGTCGCGCCCCTGTTCAACAGGGTCGCCGGGCGCCGAGTCGCGGCCGGACTGCCCAGGCAGAAAGGCTACGTCCATGACGACCGGTACCGTGAAATGGTTCAACCCGACCAAGGGCTACGGATTTATTGCTCCAGACACCGGGGGCAAGGATATCTTCGTGCATATCAGCGCCGTCCAGAAAGCCGGCCTGCGCGGCCTGAACGAAGGCCAAAAGGTGGGCTTCGACATCGAGGAACAGCAGAATGGCCGCTCTGCCGCGGTCAATCTCTCCGCTGACGCCTGACGTCGTCGGTGCCAACCGGCTCCGGCCGCGAGGCCGGGGCATGGGCATGGGCATGGGCATGGGCATGGGCATGGGCGACGCGTTACCACGCGCAACCAACTGCACAACCGATGGCGCACGACCGATAGCGCACAATTATTTGGCTGACTGTTGCATACTTGCATACATAAGCACCCGTCGCCGGGCGTGGCCGCGGTGGCGCCCGGGTTCGAGTTGCAAACTGACCTTGCCGACAGATGCGAAAGCAGCCGACAACGCTTTTTCCCGTGCGCCCCCGGCCCGTGGCCGCTTGCGTGAAAACGATGTGTCATCTACGCAGATGACGAAAGGATGACACGCACCAATGACTCATACCCTGGAAGATCGCCACGGGTCTAGACGGCGGCGCGGTTCGGCCCCCGCTGTGGCACTGGACACGGCCTCCATTCTTGACGCGTACCGGCGATGGGCCGGCGTGTATGACGCCGTCTTCGGCGGGGTCTCATCGGTCGGACGCCGGCGCGCGGTGGCCGCGGTCAACGCCCTTCCCGGCCGAGACGTGTTGGAAGTGGGTGTCGGCACCGGCTTGGCCCTGCCCCGTTACAACAAAGACAAGCGGATCACCGGAATCGACCTCTCGGTCGAAATGCTCGGGCGAGCCCGTGAGCGTGTGGCCGAAAAAGGTCTGCGCAATATCAGCGCCCTCTATGAGATGGACGCGGAAGCGACGAGCTTCGACGACGCCTCGTTCGACACGGCCGTCGCGATGTTCGTGGCCTCGGTGGTTCCCAACCCCAAGTGTTTGCTCGCGGAGATGCGGCGCGTGGTAAAGCCAGGCGGCAACATCCTGTTTGTAAACCATTTTTCGGCGGAACGTGGGCCGCGTTGGTGGATCGAACGGGCAATGGCGCCGGCATCGCGCGCACTGGGTTGGCATCCGGACTTCGCCATAGAGGCCCTGTTGTCCCCGGACGACATGCGCAGCGTGAACGTGCACAGTGTGCCGCCGCTGGGAATTTTCACCCTGGTGCGCCTGCCGAACTGAACCCGGACCGACTCCGGCTTTCCGTGCGCGGGCATGCCGCGTGGGCCGGCATGATGCCGGGGACAGGTGCCAGAGCGATTTTCCATTGCCGGCGCTGCTGGAATCGTCGCGTGTTCGGCGCAACACACATTCGGATGATTGGAGTCGTTCCCATGCGCCGATTTTTGGCCGGTCACGCTCTGAAGCGCGTCGGCCGATCCAGGTTTCCCGGCAACGCTCCGTCGCAAAAATGCCAATCGGTGCCACTGTTTTCGGTCGGCACCTTGATCTCATGCACGGGGTCCGGTAGGCGAATGATTGACAGCCTGGCCAGGGGCGGGACGCCTTGCGGCGGCCAGGCGACGAAACGAGGTGCCCGGCCGATGCAGCTTCCGAGGCGGCTTTTCGCCGCGCTGACTTTCCTGATGATGTCGCCCCTGGTTTTGCCAGGCGGCGGAACCGCGATGGCGCAGGCGCCCAAGCCATGGGAAATGGCTATGCAGCCGGCGTTCAACTCCATAAAGGAGCGGATCATCGACCTGCACAACATGGTGCTGGTCATCATCACCGTGATCACGATCTTCGTGGCCGGCCTGCTCATTTGGGTGATGTATCGCTACAACGCCACCAAGAACCCGGTGCCGAGCCAGACGAGCCACAATACGATTATTGAGGTGGCGTGGACGGTGATTCCGGTGCTGATCCTGGTGGTGATGGCGATCCCATCCTTCCGGATGATCTATTACCAGGACCGCACGCCGGATCCGGATCTGACGATCAAGGTGACCGCCCACCAGTGGTATTGGGAGTACACCTACCCGGACAATGGCGATATCTCGATCGAGAGCCGCTATATCCGTGATGAGGATCTGAAACCCGGCCAGCTCCGTTTGCTGGACGTGGACAACCAGATGATCATCCCGGTCGGCAAGAAGATCCGGATTCTGACCGGCAGCACCGACGTGATCCACAGTTTCTTTATCCCGTCGTTGGGCGTGCAGCGTTATGCCATCCCCGGCCGGACGATCGAAACCTGGCTGTCGGCGGACAAGCCCGGCGTCTATTACGGTCAGTGCAATCAGATCTGCGGCACGGACCACAGCCGGATGCCGATCGCGATCAAGGCCGTCTCCGAGCAGGACTATAAGGCCTGGGTTGCGCAGGCGAAGAAATCCGCCGACGCGGGTCCCGCCACCGGAACGCGGTTGGCCGAGACCCAGACGCAGGTGATGGCGGCGGCACGCGATATCGCCCCGCAAGGTGTTCAGCGCTAACCCGCCAGGTTGGCGCGTGAAGGAGACAGACGATGGCGGCAACGACGGACGACCATGCGCACGATGCTCACGGGCACGGTGCGCATGGGCATGACGATCATCACGACCACAAGCCAGGCTTCGTGACACGCTGGCTGTTCAGCACGAACCACAAGGACATCGGCACGCTCTATCTGATCTTCGCCGTCATCGGCGGGCTCGTAGGCGGCATCCTGTCCATGATGATGCGGGCGCAATTGCAGTTCCCTGGCAGCACGATCGTGGCGGACGGCCAGACCTGGAACACGATGGTCACCACGCACGGCTTGCTGATGATCTTCTTCTCGGTCATGCCGGCGCTGATCGGTGGCTTCGGCAACTGGTTCATCCCGCTGATGATCGGCGCGCCGGACATGGCGTTCCCGCGTCTGAACAACATCAGTTTCTGGCTGTTGCCGCCGGCCCTGGTGTTGATCTGCATCGGGCTGTTCATGAACGAATCCGGCTCCGGCTGGACCCTGTATCCGCCGCTGTCGAACCAGACCTATGAGGCTGGGATGGGGATGGACTGCACCCTGTTCGCGCTGCATCTCGCCGGCGCCAGCTCGCTTCTGGGTTCCATGAACTTCATCACCACCATCTTCAACATGCGCGCGCCGGGTATGACCCTGCACAAGATGCCGCTGTTCATCTGGTCGGAACTGGTGACGGCGTTCCTGCTGGTGCTGGCGGTGCCGGTGCTGGCGGGCGCAATCACCATGCTGATCTGCGATCGCAATTTCGGCACGGCGTTCTTCGATCCGACGGGCGGTGGCGACCCGGTGCTGTTCCAGCATCTGTTCTGGTTCTTCGGCCATCCGGAAGTCTACATCATGATTCTGCCCGCGTTCGGGATCATCAGCCACGTCATCTCGACCTTCAGCCGCAAGCCCATCTTCGGCTATCTGGGCATGGTCTATGCGATGGTCGCCATCGGCGTGGTCGGCTTCGTCGTGTGGGCGCACCACATGTATCTGTCGGGCATGGACGTTGACACCCGCGCCTACTTCATGGCGGCGACCCTGGTCATCGCGGTGCCGACGGGCGTGAAGATTTTCTCCTGGATCGCCACGATGTGGGGCGGCTCCATCCAGTTCACGACCCCCATGCTGTGGGCCATCGGCTTCCTGTTCGTGTTCACCGTCGGTGGCGTCACCGGTGTGGTGCTGGCCAATGCCGGCATCGACCAGGCGGTCCACAATACCTATTATGTGGTCGCCCACTTCCACTACGTGCTGTCGCTGGGCGCCGTGTTCGGCATCTTCTGCGGCTGGTACTACTGGATCGGCAAGATGTCCGGCCATCAGTATCCGGAATTCTGGGGCCGGGTGCATTTCTGGCTGACCTTCATCGGCGTGAACCTGACCTTCTTCCCGCAGCATTTCCTCGGCCTGTCCGGCATGCCGCGCCGCTACCCCGACTATCCGGCCGCCTTCTCCGGCTGGAACTACGTGTCGTCGATCGGCGCCTATGTCAGCGGGATCGCGCTGTGCGTCTTCCTCTATGTCTGCTACCGCACCTTCACCTCGAAGGCGCATGTCGCGGACAACTACTGGGGCGAGGGCGCCACCACCCTGGAATGGACGCAGACCTCTCCGCCCGCGTTCCACTCCTTCACGGAACTGCCAAGGATCCCGTGACCCCGTGAGCGATGCAACCATCCCGAGTGCCGGCGGTAACAGGGGGGAGCAGTCCCCCCTGTTGCATAATGCGGCCCACCTTGACGACGGCGGCCTGTCTTCCACGCCCATGGAAGTCCCAATGGTAGCCGAAGCCAAGGATTGGTTCGCGCTGCTGAAGCCGCGAGTCATGACCCTGGTGGTGTTCACCGGCATGATCGGGTTGCTGGTCGCACCCGGACATCTGCACCCCGTGCTAGGCTTCACCGCGGTGCTGTGCATCGCCATTGCCGCGGGGGCCTGTGGCGCCATCAACATGTGGTACGACCGCGATATCGACGCGATCATGCTGCGCACGCGCAAGCGCCCGATTCCCGCGGGCCGGATCGAGCCCGGGGCCGCGCTGGGCTACGGTGTGACCTTGGCCGTAGGCTCGGTCATCGTCATGGGGCTGGCGGTAAACCTGACCGCCGCCGCGGTGCTGGCGCTCTCGATCGGGTTCTATGTGTTCATCTACACGATGTGGCTGAAGCGGCGCACACCGCAGAACATCGTCATTGGCGGGGCGGCCGGCGCCTTCCCACCGGTGATCGGCTGGGCCGCCGTGACCGGATCGGTCGACCTGATCCCGTTGGTGCTGTTCGGGATCATCTTCATCTGGACGCCGCCGCATTTCTGGTCGCTCGCCCTCTGGGCCAATGACGATTACAGGCGAGCGGGGGTGCCGATGCTGCCGGTGGTGGCAGGGGCACGGACGACTCGGCGGCAGATCGTGCTCTATACCCTGGTGCTGGTCCCCCTCACCCTGGTGCCCTGGTGGCTCGGGTTCTCCGGTCCGATCTATGGGCTGACGGCGTTGGTTCTGGGCCTCGGCTTTCTGGTCAGTGTTGCCCGAGTCGCAACCGACCGACAGGACGCCACCGGTGTCAGCCTGACCAATGACGCGCCAGCGCGTGCGGCCTTCAAATTCTCCATTCTGTATCTGTTCGTGCTATTCGGCGCGTTGGCCGTCGACCGGCTTGTCGGCTGACCGAAGCTGCTCAGGATCGGATACATGCAAGACCAACCATCCCTGCCGAAACCGCCCGATGAAGCGGAGTTCCGCCGCCGCCGCCGTGGCATGAACTGGACCATCATGCTGGTCCTGGTGGTGCTGTGCGCGCTGTTCTACGCCATC
This sequence comes from Nitrosovibrio sp. Nv4, assembly GCA_943330455.2. Classification (GTDB taxonomy): domain Bacteria; phylum Pseudomonadota; class Alphaproteobacteria; order Acetobacterales; family Acetobacteraceae; genus Rhodopila. The sequence continues at coordinate 19,932 of CALQHT020000050.1, forward strand.
ACCATCGTCAAGATGACCAAGGCCTGACACACATGCGCAGCGACGGGAACAGCGGCCGAGGGTCCAACCGGAGTACGCCCGGCGGAACACGACGCGGCAACCGCCTGATCGCCGCCGGTTTCGTCGGCGTGGCCCTGTTCATGGGCGGGTTGTCCTTCGCGGCAATCCCGCTCTACCGCCTGTTCTGCGCCGCCACGGGCTTCGGCGGCACACCGAAAATCGGCTTGGCCGCCGCACCGGGTGGCACCGGGCAGACCATCAAGGTCCGCTTCAACGCCGATACCAACCCCGGGCTGCCGTGGAAATTCAAGCCAGAACGGACCGAGGTGACCCTGCCGCTGGGGGAGGACCAGCTCGCCTTCTACACGGCCCAGAACCTGGCCCGCACCCCGGTTACCGGCATGGCGCTGTACAACGTCACCCCGGAAAAGGCAGCGAAATATTTCCACAAGACCGCTTGCTTCTGCTTCGACCGCCAGACCCTGGAAGGCGGCCAGACGATGGAGTTCCCGGTCAGCTACTGGGTCGACCCCAAGATCGCCACCGATCCGGGAACGCGCGACGTGCGGAACATCACCCTGTCCTACACGTTCTACCCGTCTATGCAGGACGCCGAGAAGTCCGGCGCCCTGGCAAAGGCGGGGCCTCATATTGGTCCCGTGCCCTCGGATCGGGTACCACAAGATGCGAAAACAAATTGAGCGCGGCACCAGAACGTGGCGTGCCTCTTGAACTGGCGCGCGAATTGGCGATGATGCCGCAGCCGTGTCGGGGCGGATCCCCCGGCGGAGTCGTATTGGGTACGTCATGAGCAACGACGCGCACGGCGCCACGGTGCCAACATCTTCCGGGATGAAACATCCCTACCATCTGCCGGACCCCAGCCCGTGGCCGATCATCGCCGCCCTCGGCGGGTTCCTGATCGTCTTCGGCATCATCCTGGCGGCCCATTTTCATAACTATCTGATGCTGATCGCCGGGACCCTGATCACGGTCGTCGTCGCCGCGCTCTGGTGGCGCGACGTCATCAAGGAAGCCCGCACCCCGGGTGCCCACGGCCCCATCGTCCGACTCGGCCTGCGCTACGGCATGACGCTGTTCATCAGCAGTGAGGTCATGTTCTTCGTCGGCTTCTTCTGGGCCTATTTCAACTTCCTGATCTTCCCGGAGACTCAGGGGAACGGGGAAACGGTCTGGCCGCCGTCCACGATCCACACCTTCGATCCTTTCCACCTGCCGTTCCTCAACACGATGATCCTGCTGCTGTCCGGCACGACGTTGACCTGGGCGCACCATGCCCTGCTGGAAGGCGACCGCAAGTCGATGCTCCGCGGGCTCGGCATCACCATCCTGCTGGGGGTTTCGTTCACGGCGTTGCAGGCGGTCGAGTATGCGCAGGCGCCCTTCAAGTTCATCGGCGGCGGCGTCTATCCCTCCACCTTCTTCCTGGCGACTGGGTTCCACGGGTTCCACGTGATCGTCGGCACGATCTTCCTGACCGTGTGTTGGTTCCGCGCCCGCGCCAACCACTTCACCCCGGCCCGCCATTTCGGGTTCGAGGCAGCCGCCTGGTACTGGCATTTCGTCGACGTGGTCTGGCTGTTCCTCTTCATCTGCATCTACTGGTATGGCGCCGGCAACATCGCCACCGGACACTGACCGCGGACGATCTGCCATCCGGTTCGGCCTCCACTGTCCGAGCCGCCCTGACCTGCCGTTGCCCGCGCTGTGGGCGCGGCAGGTTGTTTCGTAACCTTCTGGAAGTGCGCGATTCCTGTGAGGTCTGTGGCCTGGACCTGCGCGGCAGCGACGCTGGCGACGGAGCCGCTGTGGGGGTGATCCTGGTGCTGGGTGCGATCGTCGTCAGCCTTGCATTCTGGGTCGAGTTCCGCTTCGAGCCACCGCTCTGGGTGCACGCGATCCTGTGGCCGGCCTTCACCATCCCGGTTGCCGTGCTGCTGATGCGCCCCGCCAAGGCCGCGCTGATTGCCATGCAATACCGCCATCGCTCGGGCGAGATGGGGTTGTGATGCGGGCTGAGCTGTTTGGCGATCACAAGGCTGTGTTGCGACGGTCATCGCCGGATCGATCGACCGACTCGCAAAGGCGCCGTTGTTGCCCGTGTCACACGCAAGCATGAAGACCGGTTTCGCGGTATGGCGATGTTCTATGGCGCAACGCCCGGTATGACCGAGCGCTGGCGACGCTTGGTCGTCCCCGGCACGATGACCGTGGCCATGCTGATCGTGACGATTGGCCTTGGCACCTGGCAGGTCAACCGGTTGCAGTGGAAGCGGTCGGTGCTCGACAGGATCGAGAGCGCGGAACGCAGCCCGCCGGTCGCCCTGCCCGACCAGCCCCTGCCATTCATGAAGATCGCGGTTTCCGGCCGGTTCGACCCAGACATTGTCGCGTTGTATGGCGCCGAAGTCCGCGAAACCCAGACCGGGCCCACGATGGGCGCGCATCTGATTGTCCCCCTACGGCGCGACGGCGCGTTGACCGTCCTGGTCGATCGCGGCTGGGTGCCGCTGAAACGGACAAGCCCGCTCGACCAGCCGACCGGCCTCACAACCGTCGAGGGGTTCATCCATCCCGGCGCCACCGCGTCCTGGTTCAGCGCGACGGACGATCTGCCGAACCGCCATTTCTACACGCTGGACCCCGCGCGACTCGGCGCTGCCCTGGGTGTCGGACCGGTTGCGCCCTATGTTCTGATTGCCCTGGGACGTGCCGCCAATGGCCACTGGCCGGCCCCGGCGCAGGATCTGCCGCGGCCACCGAACAACCATCTGGTCTATGCCATCACCTGGTACGGATTTGCCGTGACCCTGCTGATCGTGTTCGCGATCTGGGCGCGCAAGGATTGGGCGCGCAAGGATTGGGTGCGAAAGGAACCGAAACCATGACCACTCCCACCGCCTATCACCGGTTGACCGAGCGTTTCGCCCGCATCGCAACCATCTCCGAATGCGCCGCGATGCTCGGCTGGGACGCCGCGGCCATGATGCCGGCCGGGGGAGGTGCCGCCCGCGGCGACCAACTCGCCGTGCTGGCCGGGATCGCGCATGGCCAACTGACCGCCCCGGAAACCACCGATCTCCTTGCCACCGCCGAGTCGGAACCGCCGCCATCAGACCCCTGGCATGCCGCCAACCTGGCTCTGATGCGCCACACCCATCGGCGCGCGATCGCACTGCCGGTGGATCTGGTGGAAGCGCAGACCCGCGCCAATTCAATGTGCGAGAAGGTTTGGCGCACCGCGCGCCGCGACTCCGACTTCGTCGCGGTCCGCCCGTATCTGACCGAGGTCATCAACCTGACCCGTCAGGCCGCCCACGCCCTGTCGCCCGCTGTCGGCCTGTCGCCCTATGACGCGCTGATGGACGGCTACCAACGCGGGGTCACGGCCGCGGACGTGGCGCCGATCTTTGCCGACTACACCGCGTTCCTGGCAACAGCCCTGCCCTTGGCCGAGGAACGCCAACGTCAGCGTCTGCCCCCTGCCCTGCCATCCGGACCGTTTCCGATCGACGCGCAGGAAGCCCTGTGCCGTCGCCTGTCGCAACGCCTCGGCCTGAATTTCGAGAATGCCCGCCTGGACCGATCGGCGCATCCGTTCTCCGGGGGGACGCCCACCGATGTCCGCATCACCACCCGCTATGACGAGACGGATTTCACCAAGGCGGTGCTCGCCGTCGTGCACGAAACCGGCCACGCGCTTTATGAGCACGGGCTCCCGGCGGCATATGCCCGCCAACCGGTGGGAGAGGCCGCCGGCATGGCGACGCATGAAAGCCAGTCGCTGATCGTAGAGATGCAGGCGTGCCGCACCGACGCGTTCCTGAGCTGGCTGGGTCCGGAACTGCTGGCAACCTTCGGCGGCGATCCCGTGCCCTATGAGCCCGACAATCTGGGCCGGCTATGGCGGCAGGTGCGTCGTGGTTTCATCCGGGTCGACGCCGATGAGATGACCTATCCCGCCCACGTCATCTTGCGTTTCCGGCTGGAGCAGGCGCTGATTGCCGGCGATCTCGCGGTGGCCGATCTGCCCGGTGCCTGGAACGACGGATTCCGCTCGTTACTGGGCATCGCTCCACCGGACGACTCGCAGGGCTGCTTGCAGGACATCCACTGGTATGATGGCGCGTTCGGCTATTTCCCCAGCTACACCCTGGGCGCCATGGCCGCCGCGCAGTTGATGCAGGCGGCCCGTAACGCGGTGCCCAATGTCGACTCGGCCCTGGGACAGGGCGACCTTTCGCCACTGCTGGGTTGGCTGCGCACGCATGTGCATGGTCGCGGCAGCCTGCTTGGGTTCAACGACCTGCTGCGGGAAGCGACCGGAAAGCCGTTGGATCCGTCGGCTTTCCAGGCGCATCTGAAGGAACGCTATCTCACGTAGGAGGCGGCGCTCCTACGCCGCGCGATACCGGTGCACGCCGTCCCGATCGACCTCCGGCTTCAACATCTCCTGCCGCAGCATGTAGTTCACATGCGCCAGCACCTCCCCGAAGGCAAAGCCGAGCTGATGGGGATCGAGGGCGCGGTCGAACAGATGCGGGACGAGATCGGCCACGCTCATCGGCTGGCCGGCGCAGCCTTCCGCGATCAGGCGGCAGCGTTGCTCGTGATGGGTGGTCAGTTCGTCGATCCGCTCATGCAAACCGTGGAACGGCAGGCCATGACCGGGCAGCACCAGAACGTCCGGCTCCACACTGTCGCGGAGCGAGGCCAGATCCCGGAGATACGTGCCCAGCGCGTCCTGCTCGGGTTCCATCGGGTGGACGCTGACATTGGGGGATATCTTGGCGATGACCTGATCGGCGGCAAAAAACAACCGCTCAGAGGGTTGGTAAAGCATCGCCTGCTCCACCGCATGGCCGCCACCGGTCTGCACTTCGAAGGACCGGCCGCCGATCCGTGATGTGTCGCCGTGCTGGATGCGACGATAGGTCGGGGGCACGCCGGTGGTGCGGTTCAGATACCCGTGGCCCCGGCTCATGACGATGTCGGTGGCTTCCGGCGCCAGGCCATGGGTACGATAGAAGCCGCGATGCGCCTCGCCGGCCATGTCGCCGGAGGGCTGCCGCGCCTGGAGATGGAACAGATACTCGGTGCGCGGCATGGACAGTTTCAGCCCGTAGCGCTCCGACAGCCAGCCGGCCAGCCCGACATGGTCGGGGTGGAAATGCGTGACCAGCATCGCCGACAGGCTTTGGCCCTTCAGCGGGCCGTTCATGATGGCATCCCAGCCGTTGCGGCAGTCATCGGTCGCGAGACCGGTGTCAAGGACGAGCCAGCCGCCATCGTCCTCAATAAGGTAGATGTTCACGTGGTTGAGCGCGAAGGGGAGCTTCAGGCGAAACCATAGGACGCCGGGGGCGACTTCCGTCACCTCCCCCGGGGCTGGCGGTTTGGCGAAGGGGAAGGTCAGGGCGGAGGCGGATGGATCGTGTTGCATCGGGCGAGTGTAGCGGCGGATGCGACCCGGGGGAAATCGGGATCTGCCCACTGGTTTCTTGGTCGGGGTCCAGGGCGGAAGCCCCGCGCCTTGACGCTCCCCCACCGCTCTGCGACCGTTTCGCCAAGCATCGCGACGGGAAACAGCCATGAAATTCGGCGTCTTCTACGAACACCAACTCCCAAGGCCATGGACAGACAGGAGCGAATACGACCTCCTCCAAAACTCCCTCACCCAAGTCGAACTCGCCGACAAGCTCGGCTACGACTACATGTGGGAAGTCGAGCACCATTTCCTGGAAGAATACTCCCACTCCGCCTCGCCCGAGGTCTTCCTCGCCGCCGCCAGCCAGCGGACCAAGAATATCCGCCTCGGCCACGGGATCGTGCAGATCACCACCAACCAGCCGCATCGGGTGGCGGAACGGATCTCGACCCTGGACCTGATCTCCGGCGGCCGGGTCGAATTCGGCATGGGAGAGGGCGCCGGTCCCGCCGAACTGCACCCGTTCGGCGTCCGCGTCCGCGACAAGCGCGACCGGTGGGAGGAGGCGGTGAAGGCCATCATCCCGATGTTCACCAAGGACAGTTGGGAGTTCCACGGCCAGTACTACGACTTCCCCGCCCGCAACGTGGTGCCGAAGCCGTTTCAGAAGCCGCATCCGCCGCTCTGGGTCGCCTGCTCCAACATCCGCACGATCGGAGAGGCCGGACAATGGGGCATGGGGGCGCTGGGCTTCAGCTTCGTCTCCCCCGACGCCGCCAAGGCCTGGGTCCATAAATATTACAACGAGTTGCTGCACAATCCGCGCCGCCTGACGGATTACGCGATCAATCCCAACGTCGCCATCGTCAACGGCTTCATGTGCGCCCCCACCGATGAGGAAGCGCTGGAGAAAGCCGCCGGCTGGACCTTCTTCATCTTCGCGCTGGGCTATTACGGCCGGAAAGGCGTCGATGCGCCGGGCAAGGGCGATCTCTGGAAGGAATACCAAGACTGGCGCGGCACCGAAAAAGCCCAGGCGGCGCTCCGCAATGGCCTGATCGGCTCCCCGGAGACCATCCGCAAGCGCCTGCGTCAGTTCGAGGAAGCCCATGTCGACCAGGTCATCCTGCTGAACCAGGCCGGCAAAACCACCCATAAGGACATCTGCGAGAGTCTGGAACTGTTCGCCAAGGAGGTCATGCCGGAATTCCAGGGCCGTCAGGCTCAGCAGGACGCCTGGAAGCGGGACGTGCTGGACGGCAGGATTGTCCTGGAAGACCTGGATACCGAGAAATACGACCTCTACTCGCACCAGAACGAGGACATCGTTCGCCTGACCCCGGAACAGCTCAAGCAGCGCATGGCGGAGAAGGACAAGCTGGCGGTCGCCGGGGAATAGACCCCAGGCGGGTACTACCGGCGGGTATCATCGGTTCCGCCATCGACCGTCCAGCAAATCCCGTCATGGGCGACCATCGCGGGCCACGGATGGCGGGATCAGCGGCGACGGCGATTGGCGTCTGGACGCGCCAATACGCCAATGATTGGCACGCTGTGACCGCGTTCCGTCGCTAAACTGCCATTCATCTTTCAAAATCCCTTCACGGCGGCGTGACTGCGTCCCAGCGGCCGAACCCCTACCCTGCACTCGAACCGGATCGCACCGAGCAGCCTCGGCGGCATCCGGAAGTTTGACGTGTCCGCTACCGGAATGACCGGGCTTGCGACGGATGGCGGCCGCTTTGGCCCGCGGTCGTTGCATCCGCCTCGGGCGATCATGGTGCTGGCCGCGGCAATCGGTCCTGCGGTGTCCGCGTCGCGTCAGCGTCGCGGTTGTCGAGACAGTGACGTGCATACCGGGGCGTGGAGGCGACGGCATCTGCCGGCCGCCCCGCGGACAACAAAGGGGAATGGAAGTGGCACTCGGACTAGGCTCGATCGCGTTCACCGGCTTCAATGCCGATGTCGCCGACTCTCTCGCGTTTCTCGTGATCGACCCGATCGCCGCGGGGACCACCATCTTCTTCACCGACAACGAATGGACGGGCGCCGCGTTCAACGGCGGAGAAGGATACTGGAGCTGGACCGCCGGCGCGGGCGGCCTTGCGGCCGGCGCGATCGTAACGATCAGCAATATCCAGTCGACGACGCTGATCTCGGCGAATACCGGGACGGCGGCGCGCGTCAGCGTCGCGGGATCCACCTCGGCCGACCTCGCCGGTTCGGGCGAAATCGTCTATGCCTATATCGCCGCAACGGCGACCTCGGCACCGACCTTCCTGACGGCGATTTCCACCACCACGCTGACCAGTGGCGCGGTGCTGACCGGGACCGGGCTTATCGCGGGTGTGAACGCTCTCGAATTTGGCACCCCGGCCGATGCCCTGGACATCGGCGCATATAACGGCTCACGGTCCAACCAGACCTTGATCGCCGCCTATGCCGCGCAAATCGTAACTGCCCAGGTAGGGGGTCCAGGATCAGGCGCTGCGGAGTTCCGCGATCAGCCGATCGGGCCGACTGGCAAGTGCCTGTAAGATATCCCATCCCTGCTTTCTTGCCGTCGAAAGAAGCGAGCGGATCACGGCGAAATCCTGC
>CALQHT020000051.1 GCA_943330455.2 Nitrosovibrio sp. Nv4
AGGGGGGCATCCCCAGGGGGGCATCCCCAGGGGGGCATCCCCAGGGGGGCATCCCCAGGGGGGCATCCCCAGGGGGGCATCCCCAGGGGGGCATCCCCAGGGGGGCATCCCCAGGGGGGCATCCCCAGGGGGGCATCCCCGAGGGTGCGGACCAAAGTTATGCGACCGAGTAAACGCCTCACCGTCATTGCCCGGGCAAGCCTAGCAGTGACCGTGAGGCGAACCCATCGGCCCATGGTTAGAGCCATCGATACCGGTCCGCACAATATTGAGTCGCACCACACGCCGGGATCCCGACGCTCTGCCGCCCGCCGAACAGATCCAGATGGCCGATCGGTTGGACTGGGCGAGCCTTTGCACGAGAGGCCGGGGTACGATCGATTTCCCGAATGAGGGTGCCAAGCGCAACCGGCGGGCGGTAGGCACATGGTCCGGTCAGCACATGGTCCGGGAATGGCGAAGAGGACGCCGATCCGTCCGACGGTCGTGCCGGTCGTCGCAACGGCGCCCCGCCTGAGCCGGCGAAAAAAACAGCCAATCGCCCAATACGAGTGCAACTGTTAATGGCAGGATTAACCGCATGCATCCGGAACGATACCCCCCGGGTCCCGCATTGTCTCGTAACGAAACCCCACCTTATCCGCGCCTGTTCGCAACGGATTTCCAAAAGCCCATACTTAAAGTAGAATCTTAAGAAACCCGGAAAATCACGGGATACCAAATACATAGAGCCCGATCCGAAACCAGGATACGAACTGCCGCAAAACACGCCAATGGCCAATGTTGTATCAAATTAACCATTCGGCGCTTTTGTTAACCATCGCCCAAAATCCAGGCAAAACAGCGCCAAACCGAGGGTTTTGACCCCAAAAACCCTCATCTTACCGTCGAATTTCACTTTTCCCTTGCCACCGACACCAGCCCGACCTAGAACAAAAAGCAAACATTCATCCGGTCCCCTTGTCCCAGATCCCCTGCCCCATCCCGATGACTCAGGCTACCAACCCCAGAATCGCACGCCGACTGTCGAAAACGGCACCATGAACAGCGACACCATGCCGCCAGGCACCGCGCCGAAGACCGCGGATCTGACACGGCCGGGGCTTGTCGCTGGAGCGCGCCGATTACGGAGTCGCGGCAGCGGCGGCCAGAGCGCTGTCGAACACCTCGATCACCTCCGTGGCCTTACCGTCCTTGAAGGTCCAAAGATGCGCGATACGGCACTCCATCGACTTGTTCGTGCCGCGATGGGTCCAGGCACAGCGGCCGAACATCGCGATATGGTCGCCCTGATGCACGAAACTCTCGGGGCTCCAGTGCTCCATCTTCCATTCCTTGAGCAGTTCCAGAAAGAACTCCACCGCCTCCCGCCTGGAGTGACGGGGTTTGGCAAAGGACAGTCCCCGCGACGCCTCCCCCATGCTGGAAATCCTGATCTGGTCGTCGAACAGTTCCAGCCAGGCGTTTCTGGGGCGATCGCCTTCCCCTTTGGTGTCATTCCAGATCTTGTAGGTGTCTCGCAGACGTTCGAGGTCGGCACCGCTCGCCATTGATGATCTCCCTTGAATCGATTCTTGGCCTGCATCGACCCGCCAGCGTGGATCAGATCGGACCGCCGCGTCCAAGGTGACGGCGTGTGGCGGAATTTGCAACGTCCCGTCGTAACGGAGCGGGCCGCACAACGTAACGAGACGGGCGCCACCGGCCGCATAGGCAGAAACCCCTCACCCAAGCTCCATCGTCCGGTAACCCACCCCGGGCTCCGTCAGGATCACCTTCGGTTCCGACGGATTTGCCTCGATCTTCTGACGCAACTGGCCAATGAACACGCGCAAGTACGGCGTGTCGTCCACATGCGCCGGCCCCCAGATCTTGGTCAGAATCTGTCGATGCGTCAGCACACGCCCCGGGTTTTGCGCCAACAGCGTCAAAAGCTCGAATTCGGTCGGAGTGAGACGAACCGGCACCCCGGCGATCTCCACCCGGCGCGCATCCCCATCGATGACGATATCCCCCAACCGGATGCGGCCATCCTTCGGCTGATCCGGCTTCGCCGAACGCAGGCACACCCGGATCCGCGCCAGCAGCTCCTGGATGCCAAACGGTTTGGTGATGAAATCATTGGCCCCCAGGTCCAGGGCCGCCACCTTCTCCGCTTCCTGATCATGCGCCGACAACACGATGATCGGCACGTCCGAGTGTTGCCGCAGTTCCCCGATGACCAGCTTGCCATCCCGGTCCGGCAACCCGAGATCGAGCACCACAAGATCGGGATCGCGCGCCCCGGCCAGCCGAAGTGCGGTGGCCGCATCATGCGCCAATTCCACCTCGTAGCCGGACGCAGCCAGCGAATGGCGCAGGAACCGTTGGATTTGCGGTTCGTCGTCAACCACCAGGATCAAGGGTTTGCCGATCATGCCGAGACCGGCTCCGGCACCGGCAGATCGACCTGCACAGTCGTGCCGCGGCCATCCTGGCCCGGACTGTCCGCCCGGATCGACCCGCCCAGAGCCTGCACAATGCCCTTGCAGATCGCCAGCCCCAGCCCCGTGCCGGGCACGTTGGTTGCGCCGCCGCGATAGAAGGTCTCAAAAATCCGATCACGATCCGCCTCGGCAATCCCGCGGCCCCGATCGGTGACGGCAATCCGCACGGACTGCTCGGCCGTATCGACAACCACCGCCACCTGCATGCCGACAGGCGAAAACTTCACCGCATTGTCGATAATATTCACCAGCGCCTGTTCCAGCAGCGCCGCATCGCTATGGATCAGCGGCACCGGCCCCGCCACTCGCAACGCGATGTCCCGCCCCGGATACGCCGCACGCGCCCGTTCCACCGCCCCATGCGCCACATCCCCCGGGTCGATCCAGTCGAGCCGCAAATCCAGCCCCGATTGCAGCCGAGTCATATGCAACAGGTTGGACACGTAGCGCGACAGCCGCCCGGTCTCCTCCTCGATGGCCAGCAGCAGGTCGGCCCGCGCCTCGGCCGGGAGCGTATCGCCAAGCTGGCGCAGGCTGGTAACGGACCCGAGAATCGTGGCCAACGGCGTCCGCAGATCATGCGACAATGACGCCAGCAGCGCCGACCGCAGCGCTTCCCGTTCCGCCTTGTCCCGCGCTTCCTGGGCGGCGCGAGCCAGCACCAGCCGTTCGATCGCAACGGTGCCCTGGCGAACGATGGAGGCCACGGCACGGTCGTTCTCGTTCGCAAAACGGCGCCCGCCTTGTCCCCGTTCAATCCCAATCACCTCGTGCACCGCGCCGCCGATCGTCAGTGGATGGAACGAAAACAGGCTTCCCTCCCATCCCACCGCCGTGGCCGGTTCCACCGCGCCATAGCGTCGCGCGCGGTCGGCGGCATGGAAATCCATCGCCTGCAGGGCAACACCGGCCGGCGCCGTCTGCCCGACCGAAAGCCGGTCGTGCGCGGCGCGCAGCAGAACCACCCGCCCGTCATCGATCCGCCGCAAATGCCTCACCATCGCCGCCTCCACCTCTTCGACCCCCTCCGCTCGGCTTGATTCCTCGGAAAATGCCGACAGCAGTTCCAAGGTGGCGGCGCGATGATAGGCCGCCATCGCCTCCTCTCGCATCCGTCCGGCGAGAAACCCGATCAGCGCCGCCACCAACAGGAACACCGACAGCGCCAGAATGTCTTCCGGGCGAGCGACGGACAGCGTGTGGACCGGTTCGACGAAGAAGAAATTGTAAGCCAGGAAGGCAAGCGCGGCGGCAAACAGTCCCGCCCAGAAGCCGAACCCGACCGCACTCAGAACAACCGCGGTCAAAAAGATCAGCGAGTGGCTCGCCGGTGGCAGGGTTTCGTGCAGCAGATGCCCCAGCACGACCGTCGTCCCAACGAACACCAAACTCGCCGCCAGCCCAACCCCGCTCGGCATCGACCGCCACAGCGCGGAATTCGGATCAGGAGCGCCCCGGTAAGGGTTCCCCACTTTCCACGGTCTCAGGCGCACCGGCCCCGGGGTATCCATGATCTTTATGGGATCCTTATGCGTGCGGGCCGGAAGCCATATCGCATCCTTATGCACGACCGCTCAGGTTGCGACCGTTCGGCCGGACCTCCCGGCTCAGGATGGTAACTCATGGACGGTATGGTTCAAACGTCTCCCAAATCCCCCGTCACCCATGCCCCGCATGCCGGGTTCTGGGCGCTGACGCTCGGTTCGATCGGCGTGGTCTACGGCGACATCGGCACGTCCCCACTTTACGCCTTCCACGAGGCATTGGTCGCCGCCGGAGGCGGACATGAGGGCGTGCGGCGGGAGCACATATTCGGCGTCGTGTCCCTGATCCTCTGGGCCCTGACCATCATCGTGACCTTGAAATATGTCCTGATCCTGCTGCGGGCCGACAACCAGGGCGAGGGCGGCACCCTGTCGCTGCTGGCACTGGCCCAGCGGGTCCTCGGGCGCACAACCCCGGCGGTCATGGTCCTGGGCGCCATCGGAGCGGCGCTGTTTTACGGCGATGCGGTGATCACGCCGGCGATCTCCGTATTGTCGGCGGTCGAGGGTCTGAAGCTGGTCACGACGCAGTTCGACCCTTACATCCTGCCCATCACCATCGGCATCATCATCGGCCTGTTCCTGATCCAGAGCCGCGGCACGGCGGCCGTTGCCATTTGGTTCGGCCCGATCACGTTGGTCTGGTTCGCGGTCATGGCGGTCGGCGGCCTGGTTCATATCGCCGACGACCTGTCGATCCTGAGCGCCATCAATCCGCTTCATGCGATCCGCTTCGTTGCCGATAACGGCGTGATCGGCCTGATCGCCCTGGGCGCCGTCTTCCTGGCGGTGACCGGCGCCGAGGCATTATACGCCGATCTCGGTCATTTCGGGCGCAAGCCGATCCAGTTTGCCTGGACCTTCGTCGTGTTTCCCGCCCTGGCGCTGAACTATCTCGGACAGGGCGCGTTGGTGCTGGCGGAACCGACCGCCGTCGAAAACCCGTTCTTCCTGCTGTATCCGGGGTGGGCATTGTTGCCGGTGGTCCTGCTGGCGACGGTTGCCACCATCATTGCCAGCCAGGCGGTGATCACCGGGGCCTTTTCGCTGACCCGCCAGGCGATCCAGCTTCGGCTGCTGCCACGCATGAAGATCCAGCACACGTCAGAATCGCAGTCGGGCCAGATCTATATGGGCGCGATCAACATGCTGCTGCTGGCCGGCGTGATCGGCCTGGTGCTGGCATTCGGTTCGTCCTCGAAACTGGCCAGCGCCTACGGCATCGCCGTGACCGGAACCATGGTGGTGACGGCGACGCTCGCCTTCGTGGTTGTGCAACGCCACTGGCATTGGCCGCTCTGGGCGGCGGTGGCGCTGATCACGCCGTTCCTGCTGATCGACCTAGTGTTTTTCGGAGCCAATCTCATGAAGCTGGTGGAAGGCGGCTACGTCCCGCTGCTGATCGCCGGTCTGATCGGCATGATCATGTGGACCTGGGTGAAGGGCACCGCGATCCTGTCTGTGCATGACCGCCAGAGCGAAATCCCGTTGTCGGATCTGCTGGGGATGCTGGACCGTCGCCTCCCCACCTTCGTGCCGGGAACCGCGATCTATCTGACCGCACATCCGGATTTCGCCCCGGTCGCGCTGATGCACACCCTGAAGCACTTCAAGTCGCTGCACGAACAGAACATCATCCTGACCATCGTGACCACCGACGTGCCGCGCATCGCCGCGGAAGACCGTATCCGCATGGAGACGATCAACCCCCGGGTCCGCCGGATCGTCATGACCTTCGGATACATGGAGGAGCCAAACGTGCCGCACGAGCTTGGCCTGTACCAAGCGCCCGACTGGCACTTCGAGATCATGACAACGTCGTTTATCGTGTCCCGCCGGTCCCTGAAACTCGCAGCGCGAAGTGCGATGCCGCCCTGGCAAAGCCGGTTGTTCATCTTCCTGGCGCGCAATGCGGCCGACGCCTCGGCGTATTTTCAAATCCCGGCGGGGCGGGTGGTGGAGATCGGCACCCAGGTCAATGTGTGATCCGGTCGTGCCGCCTGTTGCGTGTCCATCCGCAAACAGCAGGCGCCTTCCCAAAAATTGGCCGCTGGTCGGCTGATAGTCGAGGCATGGCGGGGTAGCCCGGGCCGGGAGATCAGTCTTTCCGCCGATCGGTATGCGGTACGGGCGCCCAACGCCACGCCGCGTCGTTCAGCATCCGCCGCACACGGGTCCTCTGTGGTTCAATCAAGGCACCCAGACCCAATGAACATGCGAGCGTCAGGACGATCGTCGCCCAACCCTGACCCGGCAACAAACTCTCGAACAACACGATCAGGGGGCCGTGGAGCAAGTAGAGACTGAAGCTGACACTGGCCAGACCCACGATTGGGCGTCGGAGCAGAGGCGGAATCCGGAATTCCGCGCTGCCCAGCGCATAGACCAGTACCATCGTCAGTCCACCGATCAGGTGATCCCCCAGGAACCACTGGGAGAATCGCAGCATATGCCAGCCGCCCCAACCGCCGGTCAGGTCCCCCATGAAACCGTTGATCGCTTGCTCCCACTGCCAAACTTTTGCGACCCACAGCAGCGCGATCGACGCCGCGACACATAGGCGGGCGGGGCCGATGGACAGGGGCCTCACCTGCTGCAAACGCGACACCATCGCGCCGCCCAGCCAGATGGGAAACAGCAGCCACAGCTTCGGCCCGGTCAGCGCCAACACGAGCAAGAATCCCACCACGCGCCATGCGCCCCGGGCAAATGCGAAGACCCCGAACGCCACATAGTACCAGACCTCGTAATTCAGGGACCAATAGGCGCCGTTCGAAAACAAGGACTCACCCAGAGCCCAGGAATCGCCCGAAAATGTCAGCGCGAGCCCCACGTAGATCCACGGCTTTGCCAACTGATAGCCATGGGTCAACAGCGCGGGGTCGATCCTGGAAACCGCCAGGTCCGCCATCCACGAGAAAACAATTGCCGGTACCGCAACGGAATAGATACGCGACATGCGCCTTATGGCAAAATCCAGCGCGGTCGCGTCTGGCGACAAAGTGGATGCGATCACGTAACCCGACAACACGAAGAAGATCACCACCGCGCTATGGCCGACATCCCCGCGGGCCCACGCAAAAAGGCCTCCGTCCAGTCCGTGCTGCTCGCAGTGATGGATAAAAACCGTGAGCGCCGCCGACCCACGCAGCAGGTCGAGCGCAACCGATGCGTTCCGCGAGATCACCATAGGGGTCTCCGGCATTCCATCACCGCTCGGCTCGACCTGGATGGCCGGAAGGGTGCGTCAATGTCCCTGCATGAAGCCACACCCGGACCGCCCCAAATCGGCCGCGGCCATCCGCAAGAAGACGATTGCCAGAGCCGGCGCCATTCGACATCCGCCCCACACGCGTCACACCAAACCATGGCACATACCACGATGCCCTGTCCCGCCAGCGTTCGGCCCGGAACGGCTGAACCGCCTGATGCAGGCTAAAGCATGATCACGCCGAGCGAAACGTAACAGCGTGTGAATCATACGACAAAACAAGAATCTAGGGCTGTTTGCCATTTCCAGTCAAAGTGAAACCACTCCAGGTGGTCCATCGGACTCGTTCCGGCCCTCACGCCACGATCCTCCCCGCCGCCACCCATTCCCGCAGCACGTTCTTCTCCAGTTTCCCGGTTGGACCATGCGGCAATTCGTCCACGAACACGATCGAATCCGGCAGCCACCATTTCGGCACGTGATCGACCATGAAATCCCGCAAGGCGTCCACCGTTACGGCCGATCGAGCGACCACCACCATGAGTGGCCGCTCCTGCCAGCGCGGATGCGGCATGGCCAGAACGGCGGCCTCCAGCACCGCGGGATGGCGCGCGGCGGCGTCTTCCAAGGCCTGGCTGCTGATCCACTCGCCGCCCGATTTGATCACGTCCTTGGCCCGATCGACGATATGCAGCGTGTTGTCGGGATCGATCACCGCCACGTCGCCGGTGCGCATCCAGCCGTCCGCCGTCATCAGATCGACCTCCGGACGACGAAAATAGCTGCCGGCGATCCAATGCCCGCGCGCCTGCAAATGCCCGGGCGTCGCGCCGTCGCGCGGCAGGACCCTGTCCTCGTCATCGACGATGCGAATTTCGTTGCCATAGAGCGGCTTGCCGGGGGTACGCATGGCGGCGATCGCCTCGGCTTCCGGCAGGTCGTGCGGCGCGAAGGAGATCGTTGACGCGCTGGTCGTTTCCGTCATCCCCCAGCCATGCAGGGTGCGCACGCCGTAATCGCGCAGATAGGCTTCCATCATGGCCACCGGAGGCGCCGTGCCCCCGGAATACAGCCGGTTCAGCCGGCCCATGCCCAACCCGTTGTCGCGGCAATAATCCAGCAGCGATAGCCAGATGGTCGGCACGCCGGGACCGGCGGTGACGCCTTCCTCGACGATCAGCTTGTGCAGCCATTCTGTGTCCATCCGCCGGCCGGGGATGACGATCTTCGCCCCGTACATCGGACCGAAGAACGGCACCGCCCAGCCGTTGCAGTGGAAAAAGCCGGGCACCGCGATGATGCAGTCATCGGCCGACAGACCCCATCCGTTGCCTGACCCGGTGGCCATCGCACCCAGCACATTGCCGCGATGGGAATACAGGGCGCCTTTCGGTGCGCCAGTGGTGCCGGAGGTGAAGCACAGCAGGCAGGCCGAGCGCTCATCGATCGCGGGCCAGGCGAAGTCGGCATCGCCAGCGTCGATCAAGTCCTCGTAGCAGATCACGTCGGGCAGGCTGGTAGAGGGCATACCGTCGCGTGGCGCCATCATCACATAGCGGCGAACGGTTTCCAGCTTCGGCGCCAGACGTTCGGCCAGCGCCAAGGTGTCCAGGTCGATGAACATCGTATCATACCCGGAAAAATTGATCGTGTAGACGATATGCGGGTCGGGCAAACGCGGATTGGCGGTATGCAGCACCGCGCCAATCCCGGTGGCGCCGAAAAACAACTCCAGATGCCGGTGGGAGTTCCAGGCCAACGACCCGGTCATATCCCCCTCCCGCAGCCCCAGCCGGCGCAGGCCCGAAGCCAGCCGGCGGGCCCGGATCGCGGTCGCGGCATAGTCGGTGCGGATCGTCTCCCCAGGGCCATGCGACACGATCGGCACAGTGCCGAAATTGACGGCCGCATGCTCCAGCATGGTCGGCAGCAGCAGCGGAAAATCCTGATTGAGACCTAGCATGGTGTGACGTCATCCTATTTGGCCGTATTTTGCCAGGAGAATCCCAGGGGAGGAAAGCCTTGGGGCTCCGCCCCAAACCCCGCGAGGGCTTCGCCCTTCGATCCCACCAGGGGCTGCGGCCCCTGGACCGCGATTCATTGGGTCAGGGGGGCACGGGGGCCGAAACGGAAGTTGAAACACCATGGTCGGCCCCCTTTCCCCCCTGACCCAATAAACGGCATCCAAGGCCCAGCCTTGGTGGGGGTCGAGGGGGCAACGCCCCTCGCGGGGTTTGGGGCGGAGCCCCAAGGCTTCCTTCCCCTCAACCAGATCACGCGGTAAACGAGCCCCCAACAAGGAGATCACACCCATGGCAGGCATGATGGAGGGTAAAGTCGCGGTCGTGACCGGCGCCGGCGGCGGCATCGGACGCGAAATCGCAATCATGATGGCGGCGGCCGGCGCCAAGGTCATCATCGCCGATATCGGCGCGTCTCTGTCCGGGGAGGGCGGCTCCACCACCCCGGCCCAGCAGACCAAGGCGTTGATCGAGCAACGTGGCGGAGCCGCCGAAATCTGCACCGAATCGGTCGCCGCCTGGGGATCCGCTCGGAAAATCGTCCAGGCCGCGATGGACCATTTCGGCCGCATCGACGCCGTGGTGAACAATGCCGGCATTCTCCGCGACGGCATTTTCCATCGCATGACCGAGGATGACTGGCTGTCCGTCATCTCCGTCCACCTGAACGGCAGTTTCTTCGTCTCCCGCGCCGCGGCCGAGGAATACCGCAAGCAGGAGAGCGGCACCTTCGTGCACATCACCTCGACGTCCGGCCTGATCGGCAATATCGGCCAGGCGAACTATGCCGCGGCCAAGCTGGGCATCACGGCGCTGTCGAAATCCATCGCGCTGGACATGGCGCGCTACAATGTGCGCTCGAACTGCCTGTCGCCCTGGGCCTGGAGCCGGATGACCAGCTCGATCCCCACCAACACGCCGGAACAGCAGGCCGCGATGGCGAAGGTGCAGAAAATGACCCCGGACAAGAATGCGCCGCTCGCGGTGTTCCTGTCGTCGGACGCGGCCAAGAATGTGTCGGGCCAGGTGTTCGGCACACGCATGAACGAGATCTATCTGTTCAGCTCCCCCCGCCCGGTGCGGATCGTGCAGCGAGACGATGGCTGGACGCCGGAGACGATCGCCTCGATGGCCGCGCCGGCGCTGCAGGCGGCGTTCATGCCGCTGGACACATCGGAGCAGGCGTTCGACTGGGATCCGGTGTGACGACAAACGTGCCTCGCGCCGATTGGCGAACCGCCGGCCTCAGCCGGGAGGTCCCGATCGATCGGGACCACGCCGCGCTGCTGTTCGTGGACGTGCAGAACTACAACGCGCGTCCCGACGGCGGCTCCTACAAGGCCATGACGGAATCCGACCGGGAGGCGCGCTACGGGCATTTCCTGCGGGTGATGGCGAAAACGGCCGTGCCGAACATGCAACGCGTGCAGGCCACCTGCCGCACCGCCGGGATCGAGGTGCTCTATACCGTCATCGAGTCACTGACCCAGGACGGCCGCGACATGAGCCTGGACTACAAGATCAGCAACCTGTTCGTGCCGCGCGGGTCCTGGGACGCGCAGGTCCTGGAGGCGATCGCCCCGGTGGGCGATGAGATCGTGCTGCCGAAGACGTCCTCCAGCGTGTTCATGTCCACCAACGTGGATTACGTGCTGCGCAATCTCGGGGTCCGCTCGCTGATCATCGCGGGCGTGCTGACCGATCAGTGCGTGGACTCGGCGGTGCGCGATGCCTGCGATCTGGGTTACCTGGTGACGGTTCCCACGGATGCCTGCGCGACCTTGTCGGCCGACCGGCATGACTGGTCGTTGCGCAACAACCGAGGCTATTGCCGGCAGATGACAACCGACGCTCTGGTGCGGGAAATCGATGGGATGGCACAGCCGAGCGCCTGAGCCGGCTTCCTACGGCTACACGGGTTGGCGCATGCGACGTCCGATCAGGCGATTTAGCCCCATTGGATCGACCGGCGGACGGTCGATCCGATCCTGTGTTCTAGCTGCATCGGCATTGTCGGACACACTTATACCAAATGGCGGAAAGATTGCCTCTCCGACCGGCACCTCCCCGTCATGGTCGGCGAAGGCCCACCATCGGCGACTCTCGATGTGCCAATCTCGCAAGTCGTGGATGGCCCGCCTCCACCGACCATGACAGTGAGCGGCATGTGCCACCGTCCCCCAACTCAGTAATTCTTGGTCATCGCCTTAGGTAATTTCCGAGCCTGACATCCTCGTCCGTTAACATATAGTTTACGTATTGTTGCTGGCGTTACCGGCTGGCGCTTCACCCAACGACAACGGGCCTAATTTCCAATTTTACTGAGTTCCCGCGAACACATCGCGCCGAGAACGGAGCCGACCGCAAGCCGCCTGATGACGCGATAGCCCACGGAACAACATGGCCCGGCGACCCATCCACCACTCTTGAACCACATCGTGGTTATGCTTTCTGTCCCCGGCGTTTATCCCGGAAGCACCCAGATCATTGTTGTTCGGCTGCATGCACGACCGGTCCCAACAACCGCGCGGAAGGTCTCCCTCCGATGAGTACCCAGAACGTTGCCTCCCGACAAATCTCCTCACCCTCCGCCCCCATTCCGCTCGGCGAGATGGTTCGGCGGTCCCGTGACGTTGCCGGCAGCGTGGTTTTACTGATCCTTGCTTTGCCGTTGTTGCTCGTGGTGGCCTGTCTCATCAAGCTCGATTCCCCAGGGCCCCTGCTGTACCGGCAGGATCGAGTCGGGCTGAATGGACGGGTCTTTACCTTGTTCAAACTCCGCAGCATGCGGATCGATGCAGAATCCGACGGGCCTCGCTGGGCCTCGGAGGGCGACCCGCGCGTGACGCGCATCGGCCATTTCATTCGCGCCTTCCGGATCGACGAAGTGCCGCAGTTGTTCAACATATTGCGCGGCGACATGAGCTTGGTCGGTCCGCGTCCCGAACGCCCCTGTTTCGTGGAACAACTCAATCTGGTCATCCCACAATATGGCGATCGGGCGACCATCCTGCCGGGCATCACCGGATGGGCCCAGATAAACTATCCATATGGCGCATCGGTTGAGGACGCACGGGTCAAGCTGATCTACGATCTCCATTACGTTCGCAACCAGACCCTGCTGCTCGATCTGTACATTCTGATGATGACAGTGCGCGTTGTGTTATTCCGTGTTGGCGCCCGTTGAGTTCCATTTTCCGGCGAATCGAGCCGGTCATTGCGCTGGCAGGCCACACACCGACTCCAGCCGTCTCATACCGACCGGCGCCTCCCCGTCATGCCGACGCATGCCGGCATCCACGACTTCCCTAGGCTGCGACAACGGAAACCGTGGATGGATGGCCCCGCGACCACCATGACGGGGCTGCACGGCCGGTAGGTCATTGTTTCCGCCAGATTGGTATCAGCTAAACCCCGCCGGCTCCTCACACCCGGGCGAGGTCAATGCCAGGACCTTGAACAACCGCCCCATCCGGTCCGGTTCACCCAACCGGCGAACCCCGTCCATAATCGCCGCCGCGTCAGCCGGCGGACGATGCCGAGCGAGGCGGTTGGCGCGCTGGAAGAGGCCCAACCGCGCGAGGAACATGCCCTGAGGGAGTGGCCCATGGGAGGCGGCACCGTGGGCGCGGGCAACCGCGGCGATGGCGGAAAAATCGACATGCGCGGTCAGATCGGCGGTCCCGGCCTCCGACAGCGGGTCGACGGGTTTGCCGCCTGACAGGGCTTGCAGACTGTCACCAGGGGCACTGACCGCTGGACCGTAATCCAGAAACAACGCGGCCCCGGCGTGCCGGCACAAGCGTTCGGCGAGCCAGGCCGCCAGATCCAGTGCCGAATCGCAGCGCTCGATCACGGCCCCGTCGGGAATCGCACCATCCGGCGTGTCGGCGGAAGGCAGTTGCCAGGGAGCCGCATGCGACGACCGGTCGGCCGGTGACGGCAAATCCCGCTCCTCGAACCCCGCGGCACCGACCCAGCGCTCCGCCCATCCATCGCCGCGTCGAACGAACTGGCGGATCGGCAGCGCGTCCAGGAACTCATTGGCCAACAGCAGGAAGGGACCGTCCGGCACGTCCTCGACTGCATCGTGCCAGGTGGCATCCGGCACGACTCGGGCCTGAACCGCCCGCAGCCGGGGGGATGTTTCGACAAAATGCACCCGCAACGCGGCAGCGAAGTCCGGCGCCGCCTGGCGCACGGCGCGCAACGCATCCGCCATCAGCGTGCCACGGCCGGGCCCGGCCTCAACCAGCGAGATCGGGGTGGGCTGACCGATCATTGTCCAGGTGACGGCGGCCCATAGGCCGAGGACCTCTCCGAACACCTGGCTGATTTCGGGGGATGTGGTGAAATCGGCGAACGGATCGCGCTGCGCATAATAGGCCGCGTTCGCCCGCGCCATGAACGCGTCCAGCCGTTCGGCCACGCGCATCCCTCCCCCATCCGGGGTCCCGCTCAACGGATCGGGCGAGCCCGCAGGATCAACCACAGCCCGGCCAGCAGCATGGGAACCGACAGCACCTGCCCCATGGTGGTACCAAAGGCCAGGAAACCCAGGAACGCATCCGGCTCCCGGAACATTTCACCGATGATTCGCGCGATGGCATAGCCGGCCAGGAATATCCCGGTCAGCACGCCGAATCGAGCCCGGATGGCATCCTGCCGAGCCAGCAGCCACATCACGAGGAACAGGATCAGCCCTTCCAGCAGGGCCTGATAGATCTGGCTGGGATGGCGCAGCACCGGTCCGGCATAGGGAAACACCATCGCCCAGGGCACGGAATCGAGCGCCGCGCGCCCCCACAACTCCCCGTTGATGAAATTGGCGATGCGGCCCAGACACAACCCCACCGGTGCCACCACGGCCAGGCGGTCGGCGAAGCCCAGCAGCGGGATGTGCTGCCGGCGGCAGAACCAGACGACCGCCAGGGAGACCCCGAGCATGCCGCCGTGGAAGCTCATGCCGCCCTGCCAGACGGCAAAAATGCCAAGGGGGTCATGCAGATAGGTGCGCGGCTGGTAGAACAGCACGTATCCCAGGCGCCCCCCCAGCACGACACCCAGAGTGGCCCAGGTCAGGAAGTCGTCGACCTGGAGGGGGGTGGCCACCACCGGCGACCGCTCCACCAAGCGACGCATCAGTCGCCAGCCGAGAACCAATCCGACGATATAGGCCAGCGCATACCATCTGATCGCCAACGGCCCGATCTGCACGATGACCGGGTCGAATTGGGGAAACAGCAGCGCGGGGATCATGTGTAGAGGTCGCCGCTCGCCAGGTAATCGTGCACATACCGCTTGATGCCGTCCTCCAGGGAGGTGAACGGCGCGGTGTAGCCAGCGTCGCGCAAGCGCGTCATCGGGGCGCGGGTGAAGGACTGGTACTGGCCGCGCAGGCTCTCTGGCATGTCCACGAACGCGACCCTGCGTTCCACGCCGGCCGCGTCGCACACCGCATGAGCCAGATCCAGGTAGGTTCGGTCCACCCCGGTGCCCAGGTTGAACAACCCGCTGACCTTGGGCGTGTCCAGCAGCCACAGCAGCACATTGACGATGTCGCCGACCCAGATGAAATCGCGGGACTGGGTGCCGTCCGCGATGTCCGCCCGGTCGGAGCGGAACAGTTTCGGCGCCTGGCCGGCGGCGATCTCGTCGTATTTGACCTTCACGACGGAGACCATGTTGCGCTTATGATACTCATTCGGGCCATAGACGTTGAAGAATTTCAACCCGGCCCATTGCGGCGGCCGCTCCCGCGCCGCGGCCAGGGTGCGCGCCACCAGCAGGTCGAAGGCGTGCTTGCTCCACCCATACAGGTTCATCGGGCGCAGCCGCTCCAGCGCGGCAACCGAGCCGTCGTCGTCGAACCCCAACGCCCCGTCGCCATAGGTCGCCGCCGAGGACGCATAGGCGATTCGCACCCCGCGATCGCCGCACCATTCCCACAGGCGCCTTGTCAGCTCGACATTGGTCGCCCAGGTCTGGTCGCCGTCGGTCGCGGTGGTGTCGCTGATGGCGCCGAGATGGAACACCATCTCGATGGGCGGACGATGAGCGAGGAAGGCGTCAAGCTCCGACGGATGCACCAGCCGGTCCGGCGGGTGCTTGGCCAGGTTGCGCCATTTGTCGCGGGTGCCAAGGCGATCGACCACGGCGGTTTCGTGACCGCGACGCTGGAGCGCTGCCTGAAGATTGGAGCCGATGAATCCGGCGCCGCCGGTGATCAGAATCATGGGGCCGTGTTATAGGGACACGTGCGAGGGGGCGAAAGGCGGGGCTTTGCCCCGGACCCCACCAAGAGGGCTTTGCCCTCCTGGACCTCCCACCAAAGGCGCGGCCTTTGGAATGCGATTTTGTTGGTGTGTGGGGATAGGGCCTACACAGACCTATCCCGGTCCGTGTAGGCCCTATCCCCACACACCAACGATCCGGTTCCAAGGGCCGTCGCCCTTGGCGGGGATCCAAGGGGCAGCGCCCCTTGGTGGGGTCCGGGGCGAAGCTCCGCCTTTCCGCCCCCTCACAGGAGACCACCATGACAGACCGCCCCAGATTTCTCGATGACCTGGCCGGGGTAGCCGGCGGCGCCATATCCGCGTTGTCGGGTCTACGCGACGAAGCGGAGGCCATGATTCGGGCCCGAGTCGATGAGACGATTCGCCGTTTGGACCTGGTTCGGCGGGACGAACTCGACGCGTTGGCCGAATTGGCGGCGAACGCGCGCGCCGGCCAGGAAAACGCGGAATCCGCAGTCGCAGCCATGCAGGAACGGATCGAGGCGTTGGAATCCCGGGTCGCACAACTGGAAGGCGAGGCGAATTCACGCGACTGACCCTTGCGGCGCGGGCAATCGCGACGATAGGCTTGTGTCCGTGGCCAACCCCCGGCGAATCCACGATTATTTAGCCCGCCGGTGGTTGATCGTCACGCCCGGCCTTCCTCTTGACGGGAGACCCCGCATGTCAGCGTCGCTGGCCACGTCACCGGCCTCCTCGGCCAATCCAATCGACGTCATGGAGCAGATTGTCGCGGCGAACGAATGGTCGTTCGATCGCCGCAGCGAATCGGAAATGGCGGCGGAAGCCCCTGGCCGTTGGTGCGACTACGGCCTCTATTTCAACTGGTCGCACGAAATCAGCGCCATGCACTTCACCTGCGCCTTCGACCTGAAAGTGCCGGAAAAGCGCCGCGGCGCGCTCTACGAGCTGCTCGCCTTGGCCAATGAGCGGCTGTGGATCGGGCATTTCGGCATGGAAACCGACGATGGCATGCCGGTGTTCCGCCATGCCGTGCTGCTGCGCGGCGCCCCCGGCGCTTCGGCGGAAAGCCTGGAAGACATGGTCGATATCGCGCTGACCGAGTGCGAGCGTTTCTTTCCGGCCTTCCAGTTCGTGCTGTGGGGTGGCAAAGCTCCGGCTGAGGCCCTGGAAGCGGCCATGCTGGAATGCGTGGGGGAAGCGTAGATGACACAACGGATGCAGACATGAGCAGCACGATCCCGCCAATTCTGCTGGTCGGCTGCGGCCGGATGGGCAGTGCCATGCTGTCCGGCTGGC
The DNA here is from genome assembly GCA_943330455.2 of Nitrosovibrio sp. Nv4. Taxonomy (GTDB): domain Bacteria; phylum Pseudomonadota; class Alphaproteobacteria; order Acetobacterales; family Acetobacteraceae; genus Rhodopila. The sequence continues at coordinate 16,819 of CALQHT020000051.1, forward strand.
GCGAACGCGGCTTGGCGCCGTCGGTGGCGGTGGACCCGGCTCCCGGGGCAGCGTCGTTTGGCGGTGCCGATATGATTGTGGTGGCGGACGCGGCCTCGATCCCCGTCGGCTTCGTGCCGTCCGCCGTGGTGCTGGCCGTGAAGCCGCAAAACGCGGCGGAGACCTTGCCGTCCTACCAGCGCTTCGTCGGCCACAGCGTGTTCCTGTCGATCATGGCCGGACGCACGATGGGTGGCATGCGCGCGCTTTTGGGGGAAACGGCGGCCATTGTGCGGGCCATGCCGAACACACCCGCCGCCGTGCGCCAGGGCGTTACCGTCGCCTGCCCCAGTCCGGCCGTCACCGCGGAGCAACGGGCGCTCTGCGACAGCCTGTTGCAGGCGATCGGCGTGGTGGCCTGGGCCGATGACGAAGCCTTGCTGGACCCGGTGACCGCGGTCTCCGGCAGCGGGCCGGCCTATGTGTTCCTGCTCGCCGAATTGATGGAGCAGGCCGCCATCGAGCAGGGCATTCCCGCCGATCTGGCGCGTCTACTGGCACGCCAGACGGTGTCCGGGTCTGGTGCGTTGCTCGCCGCCAGCACGGAAGACGCGTCGGCGCTGCGAGTCGCCGTCACCAGCCCGGGAGGCACCACGGCGGAGGCGCTGCGCGTGCTGATGGCGTCGGATGCCTGGCCGCGGGCGATGAGCGAGGCGATTGCCGCGGCGACACGACGTTCGCGGGAACTGGCGGGTTGAGGCGGGGACCGATAGCGCCCATGTCACGCTTATGACCGATTCGGAATTCGACAACACCCTGATCGCCGCGGCGTTGCAGATCGCCGCGGACGAGGGTTGGCGCAATGTGACCGTCGTCGCGGCCGCACGGGCCGCCGAACTGCCCTTGGCGCGTGCTCGGGAGCGGTTTCCCGGCCGCGGTGCCATCCTGGCGAAATTCGGCCGCATGGCAGACCAGGCGGTGCTGGACGGCGATCCGGCCGAGGGGTCGGTGCGCGATCAGTTGTTCGACCTGCTGATGCGCCGCTTCGATGCGCTGCAATCGCACCGTCCCGGCATTCTCGCGTTGATGCGCGCTCTGCCAGCCGAGCCCGGGACGGCCCTGCTTCTGGCCTGCGCGACCAATCGCAGCATGCGCTGGATGTTGCAGACCGCGGGCGTTCCGGCGAACGGGTTGTTTGGGGAATTGCGGGTTCGGGGCCTGGTCGCGGTGTGGCTCTGGGCGTTGCGAGCCTGGGAGCATGACGAGAGCGAGGACCTGACGACCACCATGGCGGCGCTGGATACGGCGTTGTCCCGCGCCGAACAGGCGGCGGAGTGGCTGGGTGGGAACATCCGCGGCCCGACCGACCTAAAAGTGGCACCCAATCAAGACTAAACGCATCCGGCGAATGGATTGGGTGCAAGCCAGAGTTGTCGGTTCGAGTACACGCCTCACCGTCATTGCCGGGCTTGACCAAGCAACCCACGCTTCAACGGCAGGGTGCGGGTTGCCGGATCAAGTCCGGCAATGACGGTGAGGCGAGTCTATCGGTCCATGGTTAGAGCTGCCGATATTACTCCACACAATGTTGAATCGCACCCAAATGGATCTCGCGAATTGTAGGTCCCTGTCACTACTCTCGCTTGCTTAGTACATCGCGAACCCGTACCGCGATCTTCGGCGGTCACAGACCGATGGTGGAGAACTCTCCGCAGGCCAGCCGCTTGCCCTGACGCATGCGCAACCGAAAGTTCGCCATCGGGCTGATGGCGCGGTGTCTCCCACCCGTCTGGGGGTTGCGGCGGCGCGCCGACACCAATACTGAGGTCGGTGCGCAGCGACGGCGGCGAAAGCCGGCGAATACCACCCCGTGCTGCCCGGCGGTCTGTCCGAGAAGGAGACCGCCTGTTGCGCGAGCAGGACGCGTTAGCAAGATTGAGAGAGGCTACATGGAGTTCGGGACATTTCTTCTGTTGCAGTCGCCAGGTGCACGCACTTCGGAAGAAGTCTTCGCCTTCGGCACCAAGATCGCGCAAGAAGCTGACAGGCTCGGCTTTACCAGCGTCTGGTGCGCCGAACATCACTTTTCGACCTATGGCTATCTGTCTCGGCCACTGATGTTCGCGACGCATCTGGCGGCCCATACGGATCGCATTCGCGTTGGGTCCGCCGTCGTCGTATTGCCGCTGCATCACCCGCTCCTCGTCGCCGAGGAGATCGCGACCGTCGATCTGCTGAGCAAGGGCCGTCTCGATATCGGGCTCGGCCGCGGCTATCAGACATATGAGTTTGAGCGTCTGGGCATCGCCCTCACCGACAGCCGAGCACGATTCGAGGAAGGGCTTGATGTTCTGCTGCAAGCGTTCCAGGGCAAGCCGTTCAGCTATGAAGGCAAGCATTTCCGCTTTGGCGAGACGAGTGTGCTCCCAACGCCAGTGCAAAAGCCGCATCCGCCGATCTGGATCGTCGGTCAAAGCCCGGAATCGATCATCGCCACCGCTCGGCGTGGCTTCAACATCGTCTCGGGCGGCTTCGGGGTCTCGGTGGACCGGCTGCGCGGGTTCCGGCAGGCCTACGACTCGATGGAACTCGATCCGGCACTCCGCTCACGCATCAAGGTCAGCACGCAACGCCCTGTCTATGTGACCAATGACGCGTCCGAACTCCCGGATGCCGTCGAACAGGCGCGGTGGAACATGCGGGTGACGCTGAGTCTGCGTCAGGGGCTGGAGCGGGTCGAGAAGGGTCGCGCAATCGCCATTCCGTTCGAGAACGAACCGGACATGGACGCGTTGCTGGAAGATTACTTCATCATGGGCACGCCGAAAGAGTGCATCAGGAAGATGCAACGCCTGCACGGTGCGATGAAGAACGACCACTTCAACGCCAACTTCTGGTTCGGCGATCTGGCGCCGGACAAGGTCATGCGCTCAATGCGGCTTTTTGCCGAGGAGGTCATGCCGGCGTTCGCAGGCTAGAGCGGTTTCACGCTGACTGGAAACGGAAAGCCGCTCTAGCTCTTTGTGTGATCGCATGATCACGCTGTGACGTTCCGCTCAGCGTGATCATGCTCTGGCCCGAATGGAACGCGGCGTAGCATGTAACCGGTGGGGTCAGGGAGGGTCTCAGGCCCCTCCCCTCTCAACCTTCGGCATTCACACATCGCGGCAGGGTAGAAAGTTCTCCCCTCCCCTTGCGGGAGGGGGCGGGGGGAGGGGTGGTTTCGCACGAATTTTGCGTGCAACCCCTCCCCCCCCCCAACCCCCTCCCGCAAGGGGAGGGGGAGAATTTTCTCCTGCCAGTACCTTATTTCGAGATGTGTGAATGCCGTAGCCCCTCTCAACCGACCAGAGTCAGCGCGGCGCGCGACCGCATCAGCGGCTGGATGTACGTGCCGAACTGCTCCATTCCGATGATGAAATCGTCGAATGTCAGCATCACCCCCTGCACGCCTGGCACCGACCCCAACTCGTCCAGCATGCGGGCGACCGAGGCATAGGATCCGATCAGCACGCCCCCCTGCGTGGGCAATCCTTGCGTGCCGAGCGTGCGGCGCTTGTTGGGTCCGGCCAATGGATCGCTGGTCGGATCATCGGCAAACTGGGAATCGCGCCACGCGATCGCTTCGTGATCGGTGCCGGTCTTGTAGTGCTCCCACTTGGCCATCGCGGCGGCATCGGTTTCATCGGCGATGACCATGGTCAGCACCAACGCGCCACACTTCGTCCCGGCGTCCTCGTTCGCTGCGACCAGCCGCCCGACGCTTTCGGCAATCCGGGTTGGCTGGTTGATCCCGCCGCCGGAGCGGAAATTGTAATCCGCGTGCGCGACCGCGAACCGCGTGCCCGCCTCGCTCTGGCCCGCCGAAATGATCGGGATCGGCGCTGTGGGCAGTGGCAGGCAGCGGCAGTCATCCATCTGGAAGAAGTCGCCCTTGTAGTCGGAGCGGCCGGTTGCCCAGAGTTCCTTCATGATCGAGACGTACTCGGCGCAGTACTGGTATCGACGGTTGTAATGCTCGCTGCCGGGCCAGATCCCCATTTGCGCATATTCCCGGCGCTGCCAGCCGGAGATGATGTTGAGGCCGAACCGCCCGTGCGAAATCGAATCGATCGTGACGGCCATGCGCGCCGCGACGGGGGGCGGCATCGTCAACACGGCGCAGGTCGCGAACAACTGGATCCGGCTTGTCACCGCGGCCAGGCCGGCCATCAGGGTGAAGGATTCCAGACCATAGTCCCAGAATTGCGAGGGCCCGCCAAAGCCATGCAATTTGATCATCGACAGGGCGAAATCGAACCCGAACCGTTCCGCCTGTTCGACAATCGTGCGGTTCAGGTCGAATGTCGGCTTGTATTGCGGCGAGGTCGTGGAAACCAGCCAGCCGTTGTTGGCGATGGGAAGGAAAACGCCGACCTGCATGGCTACCTCCTGGGCTGGTTCTGGCCAGAGCGGCCAACGATCATCGAGTCAGTTCCAGCCCGGGCAATGTGCCCTCGGCACGCCAGCGTTCCAACTGGCGGATGAAGACAAGCGGTCCGCGCCAGTACTGATTGTTCTTCGCGACCCGCATGTCGAGCGCGCCGCCTTCGTTGTTGTAGTAACCCGGCGTGCATTCCGACAGGAACGCCCGACGGCCGATCGCCAGCTTGACGATGGTGTCCACCCATTCCTTTTCCGCCGCGGCGCTCGGTTCCAGTGCCTTGATCCCACGCGCCCGCGCCTCGCTCAGGACATAGGCGATATGTTTCGACTTGACATCCAGCATGTGCTGGAAATTGGCGCTCTGGCCGGATTGCATGGTCGAGAACACGATCAGGTTGGGAAAGCCCCGCGTGAACAAACTGTGCAGGGTCTCGGCGCCGTCCTTCCACTTGTCGGTCAGGCTCTGGCCGCCGCGGCCGTAGAGCTCGAAGCCGACGTTGCGGGTGTAACCGGTGCCGACCTCGAAGCCGGTGGCGTAGATCAGGCAGTCGAGTTCGTATTCGCGCCCGTCCACCACGACGCCTGTTTCGGTGATCCGTTCGACGCCCTTGCCATTGGTATCCACCAGATGGACGTTCGGCCGGTTGAAGGTCGGCAGATAATCGTCATGGAAGCAGGGCCGCTTGCAGAACTGGTTGTACCAGGGCTTCAGCGCGTCCGCCGTCGCTGGATCCTTGACGATCTGATCGATCCGGGCACGCACCTGGTCCATCTTCTGGTCGTCGGCCTGCTGGATCAGCGCCTCGGGATCCTCCACCGGCTCCCCGGCTTTTTGGCGGCGCCGAGCGGCCAGGAGGATGTTGCCGATCAGGTCGGTCCAGCCATCATTGACCAGGTCGACGTCGAAATCGCCGCCAGAAATCACGGTGGTGAAATTGGCGATCCGTTCCTGTTGCCAACCCGGCTTCAGGCTGGCGGCCCAGTCCGCGTCGGTCGGGCGGTCGGCGCGGACATCGACCGACGACGGCGTGCGCTGGAAGACGTAAAGTTCTTTCGCCGACCGTCCAAGATGCGGAACGCACTGCACGGAAGTGGCGCCGGTGCCGATAATGCCGACACGTTTGTCGCGCAGCCCATCCAGCCCGCCGCCTGAATCGCCACCCGTGTATTCGTAATCCCAGCGACTGGTGTGGAAGGTGTGACCCTTGAAGCTCTCGATCCCCGGCACGCCCGGCAGCTTCGGCCGGCCCAGAGTCGTTCCGCCAGCCATGATCACGAAACGAGCGAGGAATACATCGCCCCGGTCGGTCGTCACGATCCAACGCAGGGCTGTCTCGTCCCAGCGGGCTTCGGTCACGACGGTTTGGAAATAAGCCTTCCTGTAAAGGTCGAAATGCCGGCCGATCCGCTGGCAGTGCTCATACAACTCTGGCGCCTTCGCGTATTTGGTGGTCGGGATGTAGCCGACCTCCTCCAGCAACGGCATGTAGATATAGGCCTCGGTATCGCAGGCCGCGCCGGGATAGCGGTTCCAGTACCATGTGCCGCCGAAATCACCGGCCTTTTCGATGATCCGGACATCGTCGATCCCCGCCGCCCCCAGGCGCGCGGCGGCGAGAAGACCGCCGAAGCCGCCGCCCAGGATCGCCACCTCGATCGTTTCGCTGACCGGAGCACGCGTGAATGTCGGATCGGCGTAAGGGTCATCGAGATAATGCGTGAACCGGCCCCTGGTCTCAATATACTGCGCCGTACCATCCACACGCAGGCGGCGATCCCGCTCGGCGCGATATTTCGCGCGGAGCCGCTCGGACCCATGGCCGAAGTCCTGCGCGAAACTTGGGGCATGCAACTCGCTGGCCATGATCGTCTCCATGATGGTCGTATCCAACGCTTGTCGGGTCGCCTTGCGTGCGCGGCGATACGCCCGGTCATACCTTCGCGATGTTGAACTCCGAGGACATCGAAAGGTACCGGATAGGAGCATCCTGAAGCAAGGCCGCGATCCGGCCCCGCGGAACCGGCGAACGCGCTTGCCATGCCGGCTCCCAGCGATCTGCCGCTCCGATCCCTCCGACGGTCGCCGCCACTGGTCCTGTTCGCGACCCAGATTCGGGCACTGCTGGCGCTGGGCTTTCAGGGCGGCAGCCCCAACCTCCCCCGGGCAACCGCTCATCCAACTACGTCGGATCGCGGGAGACCTTGGAAGGCGCGGCGGAGATAACAGCGTCGCCAGGTTTCGCGATCAGAACGCCTTGATCGCCTCCGGGCGGTGCTTGTTCATGGGCACGAAGCCTGAATGTTCGGCTGTCCGCGGCGCGCGGACCCAGACCTCTCGGTTGGGGTGCATGCCGCCGCCCCGCGTCGCGGGCACCGCTGTCAGACGAGCGCGATGCAGCAGGCGGGTATCGGCGATGCCACAGTTCGGGTGCGTGCCACCATTGGCGGCGATCTCCTTCTCCCAAACGGCTTTGCGCTTCGCCAGCGTGGCGGGATCGTTAAGCGCCGTGCAGGACAGCGTGCTCGTGTTCAGATCGACCACGATCTCGTCACCGTTCTCGATAAACGCGATCGGACCACCTAGAGCGGCCTCCGGTCCGACATGGCCGATGACGAGGCCGACCGAACCGCCGGAGAAGCGGGCGTCGGTCATCAACCCCACAACGATGCCGCGCTCGCGGCAGAGCGTCGTGATGCGCGACGTTGGGTCCAGCATTTCCGGCATGCCCGGCGCCCCGCTCGGCCCCTCATAGCGCACGATGATCATGTCGTTATTTTGGAAACTCTCCGGCGCCCGGTCGAGCGCGTCCAGCAGCCCCTGCTCGCCTTCAAACACGCGCGCTCGGCCCTGGAAGGTATTGTTATCAAGGCCGCCTTCGACGCCCGCGAGCTTCAGGATCGCCGAGAAATCGGGGGACAGGTTGCCGCCCAACACGCGCAGCCCGCCGGTCGGCTTATAGGGCTTCGCCACGGTGCGGATCACTTTGCCGTCCGCCGGCGCGGCTTTGAGGCGAGCGACCTGGGCGCTGAGTGTCTCGCCCGTGCAGGTCATCATGTCGCCGTTGAGAAGGCCCGCCTCCAGTAGTTCGCGCACGATCACCTGAACGCCGCCAACCCGGTCGATATCGACCATCGAGTAGTTCCCGTACGGGCGGGCGTCCGTCAGCACCGGCACGACATCCCGCGAGAGGTGATTGAACTCCTCGGGCGTCATGATGTCCTTCCAGAAATCGGCGTAGCCGGCGGCGCGCGCGATTTCGGGCGCATGCAGCGTGACATTTGTCGAACCGCCGATGGCCATCGCCACGATCACCGCATTGCGGATCGAGTCGCGCTGCACGATGTCGCGCGGGTTCACGCCCTTCTCCATCATGGCGGCGAGATAGCCCACCAGTTCGTCCGCGAATTCTGTGACGCGGCGCGGATCGTCGGATGCCGGCGCGACCATGTGCAGCGGTTGCATGCCGACGACGCCAATGAAGGTCTGCATCGTGTTGTATGTGAACATGCCGCCGCAGCTTCCGTAGCCCGGGCAGGCGTGACAGGCGATGTGTTCACGATGGGCAGGGTCGGCGTGCCCGGCAACCTGATAGGCGCTGATGATGTCCAGCGGCTCTCCGGTGTTCGGGTCGATGCCGGGATGGATGGGTCCGTCCGACATGATGATCGCCGGCTGATTGTGCTCCAGCAGTGCGGCGAGCGTGCCCACCGGGGGCTTGTCGCAGGCGACGACGGCGATCGTGCCGGCCAGGCCGGTGGCTTCCAGATGCTCGCACAGCGCGTCGTGCGTAACTTCGCGGCCGATCAGGGAGTAGCGCATCTCCCGCGTGCCGTTGCGGATCCCATCCGACGTGGCGATCGTGTACTCGGGCTGGACAAGGCGCAGCCTGAGCTGACCGGGGCCCTGGCCGATGCGGCTCTTGAGACTGGCATGGATCGCGTCGACCTTCGCCATCACGCCGAGATAGCACTGGCTGTCGCCCTTGGTTCCCACCACGCCGACCGACGGCTGATGGATCAGAGCCGGATCGGTGCCAAGGGCGTGCGCGAGGCCGATCGTCTGGGCCGAACGGCCGGGGTGGCGGTCGATAAGGACTGGTTTTGAGCTTGTCACGGAGGCTTCCTTAAGATGGAGCGTGCGGTCGGTGGACGTCATGCGATGCCGCGGTCAACAGATCGCCAGGGGGGTTCTATCGCCGGGATCGTGGGCACAACGCAAGTTACCGGCGGATTCCAGCCGGCCGAACCAATGACCGATGCACCGCCCCCCTCGGCCCCGTCCGTCACTGCCGAGCTTGATCCGGCAATCCGCGCTTGAGCGGGAGGGGGCGAGTTGCCGGGTCGAGCCCGGCAATGACGGGATGACGGTGCCGTACCATGATCAGAATCGCTGACCGGGCAGGCTATCGCTGGTGCCAAGCCCAACCCTGGACTAGAATACCGCCCAAATTGCCCCGTGGGGGCAGGTCTGTGCGGGAGTATCAAGATGAGTATCACAGCGCTGGCGCCCGGGAAGGGTGGGGTTTCCGAGATCCTGGATTTCGACGCCGTGATTATCGGTGCGGGCGTCGCGGGACTGTATCAGCTTCATAAGCTGCGCGAGCTTGGTCTTCGGGTCCGCACATTCGAAGCTGCCAGCGGCGTCGGCGGCACATGGTACTGGAATCGCTATCCCGGCGCGCGTTTCGACTCCGAAAGCTGGACCTACGGCTATTCGTTCTCGAAAGAGTTGCTCGCGGAATGGGACTGGAGCGAACATTTTGCCCCCCAGCCGGAGACCGAGCGGTATCTCAACCATGTCGCCGATAAGTTCGACCTGCGCCGAGACATCCAGTTCAACACAAGCGTCAGCGCCGCCCACTACCGGGAGGACACGCGAAGCTGGGACATCACGCTGGGGGATGGCAGCCGCGTCACGGCACGGTTCCTGATCACCGCGATCGGCATCCTGTCGGCGCCGACCATGCCGAATATTCCCGGGACCGACCGCTTCGAAGGCCAATCCTGCCACACGCATGACTGGCCAAAGGGCGGAGTGGATGTCGCGGGCAAGCGGGTCGCGATCATCGGCACGGGCGCAACCGCGGTGCAGACGATCCAGGAGATCGCCAAGACCGTCGAGCACCTGACCATTTTCCAGCGCACCCCGAACTGGTGCGCGCCGCTGAACAACGGCAAGATTTCCGAGGACGAAATGCGCGATATCCGCGCCCGTTATCCGGAAATCCTGGCGCTCTGCCGTGAAACGCCCGGCTGCTACATTCATTCCACCGACCCGCGCACAACCCTGGAAGCGACTCCCGAGGAACGCATCGAATTCTGGGAAAAGCTCTATGCCTCGCCGGGTTTCGGCATCTGGCAGGGCAATTTCAGCGACATGCTGACCGACCGGACCGCCAATGCCCTGGCCAGCGAATTCATCGCGAACAAGATCCGCCAGCGCGTGCATGACCCGGTCGTCGCGGAAAAGCTGATCCCGAAGAATCATGGCTTCGGCACCCGGCGGGTGCCGCTGGAAACCGGCTACTATGAGGTCTTCAATCAGCCCAACGTCGAACTCGTCGATATCAACGAGACGCCGATCGAGCGCGTGACGGCAGGCGGCATCCAGACCAGCGCGCGGGAATTCCCGTTCGACATCATCATCTACGCGACCGGGTTCGACGCAATCTCCGGCGCCTTCGACCGGATCGACATCAGAGGCGCCGGCGGCGTGCGCCTGAAGGATGTCTGGGCGAACGGGCCACAGACCTATCTCGGCGTGTTCGTCGAAGGTTTCCCGAACCTGCTCATGACCATGGGTCCCCATGCCGGGCTCGGCAACTACACGCGCACCGCGGAATACAGCGTCGAGTGGGTGACCGGTGCCATCCGCCACGCGACGGAGCACGGCCTGACGCGGATCGAAGCCACCGCCGCCGGTGTCGGCGAATGGACCGATTACGTTCTGGCCCTGGGTCAGGGGCAGTTGATGAACGAGATCGGGTCCTGGATGACAGGCGTCAATCGCAACGTCGAGGGCAAGCAGGTCCCGCGGATTATGCGGTACAGCGGAGGCCATCCAGCCTATCGAGAGCACTGTGACGCCGTCGCCGCGGCGGGCTACCCACGGCTCGCACTGGCTTAGGCGGCTCTGGCAAGCGGTCGACGATCGCGGGCCAGGCCGTTTAGACCCAGGCAGGCTGATCGTCGAAGCCGCCGGGCCGTGGCCACGCAGGCCCGGTCCATGAAGCCTACGGCATTCACACATCTCGAAATGGGGTACTGGCGGGAGAAAGTTCTCCCCCGCCCCTTGCGGGCGGGGGTCAGGGGGAGGGGTTGCACGCGATATTCGTGCGAAATCACCCCTCCCCCCGCCCCCTCCCGCAAGGGGAGGGGGAGAACTTTCTACCCTACCGCGATGTGTGAATGCCGAAGGTCCATGAAGCTGGGGTATGGGGCGGCAACGTCATAGTGGGGCTTTGACGCTCTCAGCGGCACAATGGCGAGGCGCTAAGGCGACACGCAAAAACTACCGAGTCGGGTGGTGAGCCACGAGGACGAAGTTTAGCCGGGGCCGATTCCGGCGCGGCCGCGAATTTTCTAGACTCTCTAGATG
>CALQHT020000052.1 GCA_943330455.2 Nitrosovibrio sp. Nv4
CCCCCTGGGGATGCCCCCCTGGGGATGCCCCCCTGGGGATGCCCCCCTGGGGATGCCCCCCTGGGGATGCCCCCCTGGGGATGCCCCCCTGGGGATGCCCCCCTGGGGATGCCCCCCTGGGGATGCCTTGACCGGCACGGGTTCGGCGCCTAGGTCTAACCCCGTAAGACTGTGGAGGCCATGATGGACAGTGCCATCGAACTGAAGGCGTTCTGGCAGCCTGGTTGAACGAGTTGTTTGAAACTCAAGGAGTTTCTCTCGGTCCGTGGGATCGTGTTCGATTCGGTCAACGTGCTGGCGGATCCCGATGGATTGGCGGAGTTGCGGCGTCTTGGCGCCCGCTCGGTGCCTGTCCTGTCACGCCGTGACGATTGGATTTTCGCGCAGAATATTGGGCATGTGGTCAAGTTCCTCGGGTTGAATGAGGCGACCGGTCCCGTCCTGACGCCGGACCAGTTGATCTCTCGGCTGGACTTGTTCCTGACGACGGCGGTGCGGATCGTGCCGCAGATGCCGGACGACCGCATGGAAACCGAGGTGCCGAATCGGCCGCGGTCCTACCGGGTGCTCAGCCACCACATCTTCCGGATCGCGGAGACGTTCCTGGAAGTCGCGGCCGGCAAGGACCTGACGGCGGAGATGCTGGCGGTCGCGCCCCCCGACGACATGCGCGGCAGTGCGGCCGTCGCCGCCTATGGCGAGGTCGTGCGGCAGGCCTTGGTTGCCTGGTGGGCGGCCAAGGCGGACAAATCCGCCAAGGAGACGGTGCAGACCTATTACGGGCCTCAGCTTCTGCATGAGTATCTGGAGCGGACAACCTGGCATTCCGGCCAGCATGTGCGGCAATGGCACATGTTGCTTGGCATGGCGGGCATCGCGCCAAATGGGGCGTTGGGCGACCAGGCTTTTGCCGATCTGCCGATGCCCAGCAGCGTGTGGGACGGCTAGGTCGTCATCGGCCTCCGCCGTCATTGCATACGGGATTGGCACATCGCGGCACTGGAGAAAATTCCCCCCTGCCCGTCGTGCCTTGGGTCGCGAAACCGGCGAAGTCCACAAGGGGGTATTTTCTCGGTTGCCGCGATGTGCGAACGCCATAAGGGCGCCTGACGGGGGGCTGCGATGCTGGCGGTGCGCCTGCTGAAGATCGCGATGGTGGCGGCGCTCGCGGTGTTTGCCCTGCTGGTGACGTTCAACAACCTGACCGACTACGACTCGAACTACCAGTTCGTGCGCCACACGCTCAGCATGGACACGACCTTTCCCGGCAATGCCCTGATGTGGCGGGCCGTTACCAACCCGACCCTGTGGACTGCCGGCTATTGGGCCATCATCCTGACCGAGGCCGCCACCGGGATCGTCCTGGCGATCGGTGCCTGGCGCATGTTGGCGGCCTTGCGGGAGGACAGCGCGCGGTTCAACACCAGCAAGCAATGCGCGCTGATTGGCGCCGGAATGGGGTTTCTGCTGTGGTTCGGCGGCTTCCTGGTCGTGGGCGGGGAGTGGTTCGTGATGTGGCAGTCCAAGGTCTGGAACGGCCAGGAAGCCGCGTTTCGCTTCTATATGACGTTGCTGGGGGTGTTGGTTTTTGTGAACCAGAGCGACGGCGATCTGGCGGACCGGCCGGAAATGCGAGGGGGAGACCGGCGGTAATGCGCTCATGCCAACCGGCCGAAAGATTGACCCACGCATAGCCCGCCTCGTCGTTGCCGAGCTTGACGCGGCAACTTGGTTCTTATCGTTGCAGCGTGGGTTGCCGGGTCCAAGCCCGGTAAGGGGACGCTGTAGGTTGGTTTTTCGGCCAATTGGTCTCACACCAACTGGGCAAAAGATTGACCCATGCACAGCCCTTTACCGTCATTGCCGGGCTTGACCCGGCAACCCGCTCCCTACCGTCGAAGCGTGGGTTGCCGGGTCAAGCTCGGCAATGACGATGAGGGGACGCTATAGGTTAATCTTTCGGCCGGTTGGTATCAGTAAGCCGCCTCAAGCAAGGTCAGGGCGTCCTTGATCTGATCCTCCGGCGAGCGCACGCTGGCGTTGGCATTGAAATTCTTCACGGTTTCGTTGGCGATGTTCCGCAGATCGTCGCGCGGGATCTGCAATTGGCGCAGTCGGGTCGGCACGCCGATGCGCGTGTAGAGACCCTCCAGCATGTCGGCGACGGCAAGTGCTGCCTCCCGCCCGTTCATTCCGTCGCGCCAGACCTCCAGGGCCTCCGCCACCTGGCGCGCCGGAGCCGTCTCGACAACCTCGGACAGCCGGATGCGTGGAACATGCACGACGGAGGTCGATTCGCCCTGACCGACATGCGGATAGCGCACATGCAGCGCGGTGGAGACCGCGTAGTTGCCGGAAAACGTGCCGCCCCGGAATCGTCTGATCCCATCGTCCTCGGCACGGTTCTGCAGGAACGCCGCGACACAGAGATCGATGCGCAAGGCCGGATTATCCAGCTCCTCCACCAGCCGCGGATAGGCGCGGTAACCCAGGCGGAACGCGTGATTCCGGTCGCCCTCCGCCAGCGGATTGATGTCCAGTTGCGCCATCGAGCCGACCAGCCCGGCGAACACCGTCGTGGCCGTGGACCGGATCAGGTCGGGCGGCGCGCTCAGCAAGGCGCCCTCATCCAGGAAGATCGAATGCGGGCGGGTCTTGGGGTCGAAATACTCCATCCGCTGGTCGAGATCGGGGTTCTTCAGGCCGGTGCCGGCGCGGTTCATCGCCCCGGTCGGGGTGGTCGGGATGTTGATGATCGGCGGCTTCGGCGCCAGCAGCCGAGGGCTGTAGGCCGGCTTGCCCTCCGGATACTGGGTCATGATCTCGAACGGATCGCCCGGTTCCGCCATGAAGATCGCCACCGCGCGGGTCGCGACGATCACGCTGCCACCGCCGACCGCGATCAGCAGATCGGCGCCGGCCTCGATTGCCGCTTCCTTGCCGGCGCGGACCGAGGCGTAGGTGGAATCCTTCTCGATGCCGTCATAGACGCCGGCATAGCGGGCGCCGATGGCGGCTTCGATGCGCCGGACCGTGTCGGTGTTGCGGTTCACGGAACGGGAGCAGATGACGAAGGCCCGCTTGGCCCCGGCCCGGTCGACGGCCTCCTTCAGGCTTTGCTCGATGGCCTGGGGGCCGACATACAGGCGCCAGGGATATCCGGCGGCACGAAATGCGGTCTCGCTCATGGTCTCTCACTCCGTGTCGGTCATCGTGGGCCCGGTGTGGTCGGAGAAAACTCTCCCCCTCCCCTTGCGGGAGGGGGTTGGGGGGAGGGGTGATGTCGCAGGAATTTTGCGTATCACCCCTCCCCCGGGCCCCGTCCCACAAGGGGAGGGGGAGAATTTTCTCCGGTCTCGGGTTCTCCTACCGCAGCAGGGTCACCGGTATCTCGGACTTTCCGGCCACGTCCCGGGCCACCGATCCCATCAGCAGGGCGCCGACGGCACCCAATCCGCGCGTGCCCATGACGATCTGCGCGCAACCCAGGCGCTTGGCGAACGACAGAACCGTGTCGCCGGGATCGCCGACCCCGACATGCAGATGCGGTCGCGCCCCGGCGGCTTCCACCTGCTTTGCGGGGTCTGCCAGCACTTTCATGGCTTCCTCACGGTGGTAGCCGTCCAGATCGGCTTGCGACACCAGCGACGCGGCGGTTCCACGCACGGGAGGTTGCACGTTCAGCAGATGAATCTCCACCGTCGAGTCCTTCGCGGCGATGGCCAGCGCGTGCGCGATCGCGTTGCGCGCGTGCTCCGAGCCATCGACTGGGATCAGGATGCGGGTGATGTCGCTCATTTCCGGTCCTCCGGCGCCAGATCCACGGGTTCAGCATGCGCCGACTTCGCGCGTCGTGCCAGGATCATCCCCACAATCACCACGAATGCAGCCAGGAGCGGTCGGGCGATCTGCTCTTGCAGGTGGATGTCGTAGGGGATGCGGGTATGGATCACCGGGTCGCTGACGATGATTTCCCCGGCCAGCCAACCCAGCAGGCCACCGCCCGCGATGACCAGGATCGGGAACCGGGTCAGGAACCGCAGCACGATCTGGCTGCCGAACACGATCAACGGCACGCTGATGACAAGACCCAGCACGATCAGGGTGATGCTGTCTTTCGCGACCGCGGCGATGGCGACGACGTTGTCCAACGACATCACCGCGTCCGCCACCATGATGGTCTGGATGGCGCCCCACAGGTTGGATTTGGCCGCGATGCCGTCCTCGCCGTGCTCCTCCTCGGGGATGATCAGCTTGACGCCGATATAGAGCAGCAGCAGCCCGCCGATCAGCTTCAGGAACGGAATGGCCAGCAGCCACACGATGATCAGACAGAAGATCACGCGCAGGATGACGGCCGCGGCGCTGCCGCCGATCACCGCCATATTGCGCTGCTTCTCGGGCAGGGAGCGACTGGCGAGGGCGATGACCACCGCGTTGTCGCCCGACAACAGGATGTTGATCCCCATGATCTGCACAAGGTCGACCCAGAATGTCGGACTGTTCAGTTCGGCAAGCATGTTCCCTCGGTGTCGTTCGCCGCATGGCCTGCGGGTTTGGTTGCAGTCTGCACGGGTCGGCTATTCCACGAAGATTTCCTCGCGGCCGCGGCGGATGGACGGCAGGATCACGATCACCAGCAACCCCGCCGTCGCCAGCAGCAGTCCCAGGCTGATCGGTCGATCCACGAACGTCATCAGATTGCCCCGCGAAATCTGCAGCGCTCGCCTGAGGTTCTCCTCCATCATCGGTCCCAGGATGAAGCCCAGCAGCAGCGGCGCCGCCTCAAACCCCAGCTTGACGAACAGATAGCCCAACAGGCCGAACAGCGCGGTGAACAGCACATCGACCGGGGAGTTGTTCAGGCTGTAGATGCCGATGGCGCAGAAGACGATGATGGCCGGGAACAGCAGCCGGTAGGGCACTTTCAGCAACTGCACCCAGATGCCGACCAGCGGCAGGTTGATGATGACCAGCATCAGATTGCCCAGCCACATGCTGGCGATCATGCCCCAGAACAGCTCCGGCTGCTTCACCATGACCTGAGGCCCCGGGGTGATGCCCTGGATGGTCATCGCCCCGATCATCAGCGCCATCACCGGGTTGGACGGAATGCCCAGGGTCAGCAGCGGAATGAAGGAGGCCTGCGCCGCAGCGTTGTTGGCGGATTCCGGCGATGCCACGCCCTCGATCGCGCCCTTGCCGAAGCGGGATGGGTCCTTCGCGAGCTTCTTTTCCAACGTATAGGCACTGAACGACGCCAGCACGGCGCCTCCGCCCGGCAGGATGCCGAGGAACGAGCCGACCAGCGTGCCGCGCAGAATCGGCCCGATGCAGGTCATCAAATCGGCCTTGGTCGGCATCAGACTGTGGACCGGCATGACGGTCCCATCGGCCTCGCTGCGTCCCTGCGAGCGTTCGAGGTTGGTCATGATCTCGGCCAGGCCGAACAGGCCCATGGCGACGGCGACGAAGCCGATGCCGTCCGACAGCTCCGGCAGGCCAAAGGTGAAGCGGCTGGCGCCCGACGTTACGTCCTGGCCCACCAGGCCCAGCAACAGGCCCAGCACGATCATGGATACGGCCTTGATGACCGAGCCGGACGCCATCACGACGGCCCCGATCAGACCGAACAGCATCAGGGAGAAATACTCGGCCGCGCCGAATTGCTGCGCGATGCTGGCCAAGGGCGGGCCGACTACGGCAATGCCCACCGTCGCCGCGCACCCCGCGAAAAACGATCCGATCGCCGCGATCGCCAAAGCCGCCCCCGCTCGGCCTTGCTGCGCCATCGCGTAACCGTCCAGCGCCGTCACCACCGAGGACGATTCACCCGGCACGTTCAACAAGACCGCCGTCGTCGAGCCGCCGTATTGCGCTCCATAATAGATGCCGGCGAGCATGATCAGCGCGCCATCGGGCGGCAGGTTGAAGGTGATCGGCAGCAACATGGCGACCGTCGCCAGCGGCCCGATGCCGGGTAGAACGCCGATCAACGTGCCCAGCAACGCCCCGATCAGGCAGAAGGTCAAGTTGCTGAGGGTCGCGGCGACGCTGAAGCCCAGCGCGAGGTTTGAGACAAGTGCTTCCATGGTCAACCGAAATCCGGCCAGATGGTGAGAGGCAGCCCCAGCAACCCGATGAACAGGGCCGCCGACATCGCGGAAAGCACGACGCCGAGCAGGAAGGTCGATAAGGGGCGGTGGTGCGGCGTGGCGAGGCTCGCGACCTGGGTGGTGACGATGATGGCGATGACCAGACCGCCACGCTCCAGCAGCAGGGCGAAGGCGATCAGGGATGCGCTGAGCGCGATCAGTGGGCGCCAGGCCCAGGCTGCCAACGCGGGTCCGTCGATCGTGAAGCCACGCAGCGCGATGATCAGCCCCAGGCCACCCAGCAGCCAGCTAAGCACGGTCGGCAGATAGCCGGGTCCCATGCGCACCAGGCGCCCCATGGACAGATCGGAGGCGAAATAATGGGCGAGGATGGCAACCGCGACCAGGAACAGTCCGGCAAAGAGGTCCTGGGGATTGCGCAGGCGAATCAGTCCACGCACGGAATGCGTCCTTCCTGGGCTCGGATTCGGTTAATTCAGCGGACCGCTTCGCTCGGCGCGGGCGAACGCACCCGTTCGGCCAGGAGGCACCGATCGGGCCATACTGGACTGCATTTGCATTCGGCTTCGGGACATCGCCGCCAATCCCAGACGTTTCATTTCAAGCCCCCAGTCGATTGCGCTGTCGCATTGACGCATGACAGCGTGTTATCGGGGCCGTCTAGCATTACCCAGGGTTCATGACAAAGCGATTTGGGGACCCGAAGCCGTTGGCGGATGCGATGCGGTGACGGACCTGAGCATTGGCTGCAAGCGCCCGCCGCTCCTACTCGCGCGTCATTGCTGGGCTCGACCCGGCAACCGACGCTTCAACGGTGGGGCGCGCCGGCAGGCGTAATCGGTCGATGGTCGGGGCGGCTGGCGTAAAACCAGCCGCTACAGCTTCAGTTTCAGCATATTCCCGATCTCGCCCACGATCCCGCGGCGGAAGGCCAGAACGCAGATGATGAAGATCACGCCCTGGGTCACGGTCACCCAGGCGCCGAATTCGGCCAAATAGTTCTCCATCGCCATCAGCACGACCGAGCCCATGACCGGGCCGAACACCGTGCCCAGGCCACCGAGCAACGTCATCAGCACGACCTCCCCCGACATCGGGTAGTTCACGTCGGTCAGGGTGGCGATGCCGAAGACCAGTGCCTTGGTGCCGCCGGCGACACCGGCCAGCATGCAGGACAGCACGAAGGCGATCAGCTTGTAGTCGTCGGTGCGATAACCCAGGGATGTCGCGCGGGGCTCGTTCTCCCGGATGCCTTTCAGCACCTGGCCGAACGGCGAATGGATGATCCGGTGGATCAACAGGAACCCGGCGATGAATATGGCCGCGGTCAGCCAATACATCGTCATGTCGCTGGAAAGGTCGATGACGCCGAACAGGACGCCACGCGGCACCTGCTGGATCCCGTCCTCTCCATGCGTGAAGGGGGCTTCCAGGCAGAAGAAGTAGATCATCTGCGCCAAAGCCAGGGTGATCATGGCGAAGTAGATGCCGGAGCGGCGGATCGCCAGATAGCCGAGCACCAGGCCAAGGCCGGCGCCAGTCAGGCCGCCCAGCACGATGGCGAGCGAGGCGTCGAGGTGCCAGAACTTCATCGTCCAGGCGGTGACGTAGCTGCCCATGCCGAAGAACGCGGCGTGCCCGAAGGACAGCAGCCCGACATAGCCGATCATCAGATTGAAGGCGCAGGCGAACAGCGCCATGCACAGCACCCGCATCAGAAAGACGGGGTAGAGAAAGAACGGGCTGATCGCGATGATCGCCACCATGATCCAGAACGCGACGGTCTGGGCGCGGGAGAAACCAAACATCTCAGGCCGTCTTTCCGAACAGGCCACGCGGGCGGGTCAGCAGGACAATCACCATCACCAGGAACACGACGGTCGCGGAGGCTTGCGGCCAGAACACCTTGGTCAGTCCCTCGATCACGCCCAGGGCAAACCCGGTGATGACCGAGCCCAGGATGGACCCCATGCCGCCGATCACGACGACGGCGAACACGGTGTTGATGAAGTTCGTGCCCATGTTCGGGTTCACCGAGTAGATCGGTGCGGCCAGCACACCGGCGAATGCAGCCAGGGCCACGCCGCCGCCATAGGTCAGGGTGATCAGCCGGGGCACGTTGACGCCGAACGCCTGCACCAGCGGGGCGTTTTCGGTGGCTGCGCGCAGGGTGGCGCCGAGGGAGGTTTTCTCGATGATCGCCCAGGTGGAGAAGCAGACCACGACCGCCACCAGCACCACCCAACCGCGGTAATTCGGCATATACATGAAGCCGAGATTGGTCGCGCCGGTCAGGAATTCCGGGATCCGATAGGGCAGGCCGGAACTGCCGTAGAAGTTGCGGAACAGGCCTTCGATCACCAGGGCCAGGCCGAAGGTCAGCAGCAGGCCATACAGATGGTCCAGTTTGTAGAGGCGGCTGATGACGGTCTTTTCCAGCACGATGCCGAAAACGCCGATAATCAGCGGCGCCAGGATCATGCTGGGGAAATAGCCGATGCCGGCGTAGTTCAGCAGCATCCAGGAGCAGAACGCCCCCATCATGAACAGTGCCCCATGGGCAAAGTTGATGATGTTCAGCATGCCGAAGATGACGGCAAGACCGAGCGAAAGCATGGCGTAGAAGGCGCCGTTGATGAGGCCGAGGAGGACCTGGCCGAACAGCAGGGGGCCAGGGATGCCGAAGATCATGAACATGGACGGTTTGAGCCTCTTCCCCTGGCTTGGATCAAAGTTGCGGTAAGCGTAACGGACCGACGTGCAAGTCACACGCCAAAGCATGAAGCCGGCGCGGTTTGGTGTTTCCGGTCAGACCGAAACCGCTCTGACGTGAGTTGTACCAACCGGCCGGAACAATGACTGGAAGAGTCATCCCTGTACCGTCATGGCCGGGCTTGACCCGGCCACACACGCTTCGACGGCGGGGATTGGTGGCCGGGTCAAGCTCGGCCATGACTGAAAGCGAGCGACGGAAAGCGAGCGACGGCTCGCGGGGGACGGAAAGTGGAGGGCGGACGACCATCCCCAGGCATGGATCATACACCAAGATACTCGTGCAGCTTGTCCATATTGGACTGGAGCTGGTCGTTGGGGATCATGTCGATCACCCGCCCATGCTCCACCACGTAATGCCGGTCGGCCACGGTGGCGGCAAAGCGGAAATTCTGCTCGACCAGCAGCACGGTGAAGCCGCGCGTCTTGATCTCCCGGATCGTGCGGCCGATCTGTTGCACGATGACCGGTGCGAGCCCTTCCGTCGGTTCGTCCAGCAGCAGCATCTTGGCGCCGGTGCGCAGGATCCGCGCGATGGCCAGCATCTGCTGCTCGCCGCCCGACAATCGCGTGCCCTGGGCGGTGCGGGCGCGTTCCTTCAGGTTCGGGAACAAGGTGTAGATTTCGTCGATCGACAGGCCACCGGGTGCGACCACCGGCGGCAGCATCAGGTTCTCGGTCACGGTCAGGGAGCCGAAAATGCCGCGCTCTTCCGGGCAGATGGCGATGCCGGCCCGCGCGATCTGGTTCGGCATCTGGCCGATCAGCTCTTTGCCCTGGAAGCGGACGCTGCCTTCCCGGCGCGGCACCAGGCCCATGATCGACTTCATGGTCGTGGTCTTGCCGGCGCCGTTGCGACCCAACAGGGTGACGACCTCACCGGCGCGGACCTCGAAATCGACTCCGTGCAGGATGTGGCTTTCGCCGTACCAGGCGTTCAGGCCTTTGATTTCGAGCAAGGGGTTCTCAGGCATCGGCGGTTCCCAGATAGGCGGCGATCACCTCGGGGTTCTTTGAAACCGTGGCATAGTCGCCTTCCGCCAGCACGCGCCCGCGGGTCAGCACGGTAATGGTGTCGCAGAGCCCTTCGACGACCGAGAGATTGTGTTCCACCATCAGGATGGTGCGGCCTTTGCGGACGCGGGCGATCAACTGCACGATCCGATCGACGTCACCATGCGCCATGCCGGCGGTGGGTTCGTCCAGCAGCATCATCTCGGGGTCGAGTGCCAGGGTCGTGGCGATCTCTAACGCGCGCTTATGGCCGTAGGGCAGGTCGGTGACGATTGTATCGGCAAACCCGCTCAGACCGACATCGTCCAGCAGTTCCCGCGCACGATCGTCGTAGACTTCCAGAGCCTTTTCCGAGCGCCAGAAGTCGAAACTGGCACCGCGAGCGCGCTGCAACGCCAACCGGACATTCTCCAGCGCCGTCAGATGCGGGAAGACGGCCGAGATCTGGAAGCTGCGGATCAGCCCAAGGCGGGCCACCATCGCCGGTTTCATGCCGGTAATGTCGCGCCCCTTGAAGTGGATTTTCCCCCGCGTTGGCGGCAGGAATGAGGTCAGAAGGTTGAAGCACGTGGTCTTGCCGGCGCCGTTCGGCCCGATCAGCGCGTGGATCGTGCCGGTACGAACACGCAGCGAGACGGCGTCCACGGCAACGAAGCCGCTGAACTCACGCGTCAAACCTTCGGTTTCCAGGATGGTGTCATTCACCCCCGGCTGACTCCCTATATGTGATGTCTCCCAGTGGATCGGGCGTTTTGCACATCGGATGGTGCGGCGCAAGTTGGTTGATGAGGTGCAGGCTGTGTTTGACCGGAAGTTTCGTCGGAATGGCGCATTGTCGGAACACGACCGATGACGTTTGTGGACACGCCGGGCGCATCACCGCATCCATTGCGCACCTCTCCTATCGTGCTACAGGGCGCGCGGAGGCTCGAATTGACAGTCCGCCGACGTCTTTCACGCGCTCTTGGTTCCGCCGCCGCGGTCCTCCCGCTGCTGTTGGTTGCCTGCGACCTCGGCCCGGACTGGATGAAGCCCGCCGCCGAAATCCCCGTCGCCTTCCGTGCTTCCACCGCGACCGCCGGCTCGGCGTGGCCCTCCGGCGACTGGTGGCGCGGGTTCCAATCGCCGGAACTGGATGAGTTGATCGCGGCCGCCCGCGCCCAGAACTTCGACATCGCCGCCGCGATCGCGCGTG
Source organism: Nitrosovibrio sp. Nv4 (assembly GCA_943330455.2). GTDB lineage: Bacteria > Pseudomonadota > Alphaproteobacteria > Acetobacterales > Acetobacteraceae > Rhodopila. Next base: position 11,098 of record CALQHT020000052.1, read on the forward strand.
TGCGCCAGGCGGACGCCCAGGTGCGCATCGCCGGGGCCGCGCTGCTTCCCGCTCTCAACGCCGACGCGTCCGCGCAGTGGCAGCATACCGGCGTCGGCACCAGCAGCAGTCGCAGTCGGAGCGGTGGGTCGAATGCCAGTTTCGAGACGCGGAGCTATGGCGGCGGGTTGAATGCGTCCTACACGGTGGATTTTTGGGGGCGCTACCGGTCCAACCAGCTTGCCGCGATTTCCAGCGCCATGTTCACGCGGTTCGACCAGCAGACGGTGGCGCTGACGGTGACGGTCGCGGTCGCCAATACGTGGTTTTCCGCGCTCGCTCTGGCGGATCGGCTGGCGGTGGGTTTGCAAAATCTGGACGACGCCGAACGCATCCTCGCGGTCATCCGCGGGCGTTCGGCCGCCGGCACCGCCAGTGCGCTCGATGTCTCCCAGCAGGAGACCCTGGTGGCGGTGGAACGCGCCAAGATCCCCAATCTGCGCAACCAGATGGAACAGCAGATCATCGGCCTGGGTATCCTGACCGGCCGCCCGCCGGAAGCGATCACCGTCCGGCCCGGCACCCTGACCAGTTTGTCGCTGCCTCCGGTTGCGCCTGGGTTGCCGTCCGCGCTGCTGGCGCGTCGGCCCGACATCGCGGCGACCGAGGCACTGCTGGTGGCGGCGAATTTCGACATCAAGACCGCCCGAGCCGCCTTCTTCCCGACCATCCAACTGACCGGCAGTGCCGGGTTCCAGGCAGCCGCGCTGAATGCGCTGATTTCCCCAGGCGGCGCTTTGGTCAGCCTCGCCGCCGGCCTGACCCTGCCGATCTTCGATGGCGGCCAATTGCGAGGGCAGTTGGAGCAGGCGAAGGGCCGCTACGACGAATTGCTGGCCAATTACCGCAAATCCATCGTGCAGGCGTTCACCGACGTGGACAACGCACTGACCGCCTGGCGCTACACCACGGAGCAGGAGGCGTTGCAGGCCACGGCCGTCGCCTCCGCCCGTCGTTCCGCCGCCATCGCCCGCGCCCAGATGCAGGTGGGAACCGTCGATATCACCACGGTGTTGCAGATCGAAAGCTCATTGTTCAGCACCGAGGACACCTTGGCCCAGGTCCGTCTGGCCCGGTTCCAGGCGCTTCTCGATCTCTACCAGGCCCTCGGCGGTGGTTGGGAACGGCCGGCCGGCCCGATCGAGGACCAGTTCCCCGGCCTGGAACCCGGTCCGTTGGGTGGTGGGGTGGCGCTGCCGGTCGGAGGAAATCTGCGGTGAGCCATTGGCGGGGCGGTTCTGCGTTCCGATATCGCGCCAGATACCGCAAGATAACCGCCCGTCGATGGTATCCTCCAAGGTAGCCCAATGGACGCCCTGACCCGCGAACCAGACGAACTCCGGACCATCCGGCCCAAACGATCCTGGGCTCGCCGGTCGATCGTCGCGCTGTTGTGCCTGCTGGTGAGCGGGGGCATCGTCTATGCGGTGTGGTTCTGGCCCGCCGCCCCCGCCAGCGCGCCGGCCAGCCGGCGCAATGCGAACCAGGTTATCCCGGTCCTCGCCGCGCCAGCCGTGCAGAGGGATACGCCGATCTTTCTGGACGGTCTCGGCACGGTGCAGGCGTTCCAGACCGTGACCATGAAATCCATGGTCGATGGACCGCTGATGGCGGTGAACTTCAAGGAAGGGCAGAACGTCCGCAAGGGCGATGTGCTGGCGCAGATCGATCCGCGCAGCTACCAGGCGGCGCTGGACAGCGCGATGGCGAAAAAGGCACAGGACGAGGCACAGCTTGCCAACGCCCGCGCCGACCTGGCGCGCTACCAGAAGCTGGTGGCGAACAACTACACCTCGGCCCAGCAGGTCGACACGGTGAAGGCGCAGGTGGCGCAGTTCGAAGCGCTGGTGCGCCAGGATCAGGCGCAAATCGACAATGCTCGCACGCAGTTGGATTACACCACGATCGTGGCGCCGATCGACGGGCGAGCCGGCATGCGGCAGGTGGATGTCGGCAATATCGTGCATGGGTCGGATGCCGCGGGACTGGTGATGCTGACCCAGTTGCAGCCGATCAGCGTGATCTTCACCCTGCCGCAGCAGGCGCTGCCCCGCGTGACGCAAGCGATGCGGGACGGGTCGCCGAAGGTGCTCGCGCTGTCGCAGAGCCCGGCCGGACAGACCGCGCGCATCCTGGACAGCGGCACCCTGACGGTGCTGGACAACCAGGTGGACCAGACCACCGGCACCATCAAGATGAAGGCGACTTTCCCCAACACCGACGGGCGGCTCTGGCCGGGCGGCTTCGTGGGCGTGCGGCTGCAGGTGGAAACCCTGAAAGACGCGGTCGTGATCCCGCCATCCGCGGTCCAGCGAGGCCCCAGAGGGTCCTATGTGTTCGTCGTCGCCGAGGATGCCACCGTCAAGCGCCGCCCGGTGAGCGTGGGGAACGAGGACGAACTGATCTCCGTGATCACCGCCGGCCTGAGCGCGGGCGAGCAGGTCGTGGTCGACGGAGCATCCCGCCTGACCGACGGCAGCAGGGTCGCCGTCACCGCCGCCCCCGCAGCCAGCGAGGCGACCTCGCCCACGCAACAGGCCCCACCTGGGACCCGCCGACGGCGCGGCACCTAGGTGGCGCGTTGCATGACTGCTCCATTCGGCGGGGCGATCGGGGGAGGGAGGGAAGCCTTGGGGCTCCGCCCCAAACCCCGCGAGGGGCTTTGCCCCCTCGACCCCCACCAAGGCTGGGCCTTGGATGCCGTTTATTGGGTCAGGGGGGAAAGGGGGCCAACCATGGCGTTTCAACGTCCGTGTTGGCCCCTTTTCCCCCCTGACCCCATGAATCGCGGTCCAGGGGCCGAGCCCCTGGTGGGTTCGAAGGGCGAAGCCCTCGCGGGGTTTGGGGCGGAGCCCCAAGGCTTTCTCTCCTCCCCCCGCTCGCCCCGCCGGATGGAGCAGTTACCGCGATGAACGTCTCCGCCCCCTTCATCGCGCGTCCCATCGCGACCTGGCTGTTGGCGATCGCGGTCGTGCTGGCCGGCGCCCTCGGTTATCGCGCCTTGCCGGTCTCGGCGCTGCCGGAGGTTGATTTCCCGACCATCCAGGTCGTCACGCAGATGCCAGGTGCTGCGCCTGAGACTGTGGAGACTCTGCTGACCGCGTCGCTGGAGCGCCAGTTCGGCCAGATCCCCGGGCTGGTGACGATGACCTCGCAGAGTTCGCAGGGCACCAGCCAGATCACCTTGCAGTTCGACCTGGGCCGATCCATGGACTCGGCGGCGCAGGACGTGCAGGCGGCGATCAACGCCTCGGCCGGCACTTTGCCGAGCAATTTGCCGTATCCGCCGACTTATTCGAAGGTGAACCCGGCGGATGCGCCGATCATCACCTTGGCCCTGACGTCGGACGCATTGCCGATCGACGTCATCAGCGACGCCGCCGATACCCTGTTGCTGCCCAAACTGTCCGAGATCGCCGGGGTTGGCCGGGTGACCGTGATGGGCGGGATGCGGCCGGCGGTGCGCGTGCGGGTCGATCCGGCGCGTCTGGCGGTCTATGGACTGTCCACGGCGGATGTCAGGACCGCAGTCGCCGCCTCCAACGTCAACGGCGCCAAGGGCGGCTTCGACGGCAAGCGGCTGGCGGTGCAACTCGGCGCCAACGACCAGTTGGTCGATGCGGCGGCCTACGAGAACCTGGTGATCGCCTGGCGCAACGGGGCGCCAGTGCGGCTGTCCGCCATCGGCAGCGTCGTCGCCGGGGTGGAGAACGATCGGGTTTCGGCCAAATTCAACGGCGTCGATGCCGTTGTGCTGGACATCCAGCGCCAGCCGGGCGCCAATATCGTGCAGACCGTGCAGACCCTGAAACGCATGCTGCCGCAGATGCAGCAGGCCATCCCGTCCGCCATCGAGATGACCATTGTCAGCGACCGCACCGAGACGATCAAGGCCTCGGTCCTCGACGTGCAGTACACGTTGGGGCTGTCGGTCCTGCTGGTGGTGGGGGTGATTTTTCTGTTCCTGCGCTCTCCCCGCGCCACGTTCATCCCCGCCATCGCCTTGCCGCTGTCGCTGATCGGGACCTTCGGCATCATGCAGTTGCTGGGTTTCGCAATCGACAACCTGTCGATGATGGCACTGACCGTGGCGACCGGCTTCGTGGTGGACGACGCCATCGTGATGATCGAGAACGTCGTCCGCTACATCGAAAAAGGCATGAGCCCGCTGGAGGCCGCCTATCAGGGATCGGCGGAAATCGGTTTTACCATCATTTCGCTGACCGTCTCGCTGATCGCCGTGTTCATCCCGCTGCTGTTCATGACTGGCGTGGTCGGGCGGCTGTTCAACGAGTTTGCCGTCACGCTCTCGGTCGCGGTGGTGGTTTCGGCCGTGGTGTCGCTGACCCTGACGCCGATGATGTGCGCGCAGTTCCTGAAACCGGCGCTTCAGGAACGGCCCGGCCGCCTCGCGCGATGGAGCGAGGCGGGATTTGACGCGATGCTCGCCGGCTACCGCCGCACGTTGGATTGGAGCTTCCGCCACGAGCGGTTCGTGCTGCTGGTGGGCGTGGCCACCCTGTTCGGAACGGCGGGCCTGTATCTGGTGGTGCCGAAAGGGTTCCTGCCGCAGCAGGACACCGGCGTCCTTTTGGCGGTGACCGAGGCGGGCCAGGACATTTCCATCCCCAAGTTGGTCGAGTTGCAGACCGAACTCGCTTCCCGGGTGCAGAAGGATCCGGCGGTCGGCGGCGTGGTGTCGTTCGTGGGCGCCGGCACGATCAATGCCACACCCAATGCGGGACGGCTCACCATCGCGCTGAAACCCATCGCCGATCGGGATGCCGCGCCGGTGGTGATCGAGCGTCTGTCCCGCTCCATCGAGGACATCCCCGGCATCACCGCCTGGTTCCAGCCGGTGCAGGATATCCAGATCGGCACGCGGGTCAGCCGCACGCAGTTCCAATACACCTTGATGGATACCGACCCGGCGGAGCTGGCGCTGTGGGCGCCGAAGCTGGTGGAAAAGCTGAACACCCTGCCGGATCTGCGCAACGTCGCCTCCGACCAGCAGAACAACGGTTTCCGAACTTTCATCACGGTGGACCGGGACGCGGCGATGCGGATGGGCGTGACGATGCAGGCGGTCCAGGACACGCTGTACGACGCGTTCGGCCAGCGCCAGATCTCCACCATTTTCGGGCAGGCCAACCAGTATCGCGTGGTGCTGGAGGCGGATCCCGCCTGGCAGCAGGACCCGAACTCCCTGCGCCTGCTGCGGGTGCCGGGCGCGGGCGGCGCTCAGGTGCCGTTGTCCGGGATCGCGCGGTTCGATCGTACCATCGCGCCGCTGGTCGTCACCCACCAGGCGCAGTTCCCGTCCGTGACGCTCAGCTTCGATATCGCGCCTGGCTATTCCCTGCAGCACGCGGTGGCGGCGGTGGCGCAGGCGGAAAAGGACATCGCCATGCCGCCGACCATCATCGGCAGCTATGCCGGCGACGCGGCCGAGTTCCAACGCTCCCTGGCCGCGGAGCCTTGGCTGATCCTGGCCGCGATGGTGGTGATCTATATCGTGCTGGGCGTGCTGTATGAGAGCTGGATCCACCCGGTGACGATCCTCTCGACCTTGCCATCGGCCGGGATCGGGGCGCTGCTGGCGCTGCTGCTATGCGGCACCGACCTGTCCCTGGTGGCGCTGGTCGGCATCGTGCTGCTGATGGGCATCGTCAAGAAGAACGCCATCATGATGGTCGACTTTGCCATTGAGGCCGAACGCCACGGCGCCTCCCCCGAGGAGGCCATGCGCGACGCCTGTCTCCTCCGGTTCCGCCCCATCATGATGACCACCATGGCCGCTCTGCTCGGCGCCGTGCCGCTGGTCCTTGGCCATGGCGCCGGCTCGGAGCTGCGCTGGCCGTTGGGCGTGACCATCATCGGCGGCCTGGTGCTGTCGCAGTTTCTGACGCTTTACACCACGCCTGCGATCTACCTGGCGTTCGAGCGGCTGCGTCGTCGCTGGGGCGGTGCTCCGGCGCAACCGGTGGCGGCCGAGTGATGAACATCTCGGCCCCCTTCATCGCGCGCCCGGTGGCGACGATGCTGCTGGCCATCGGATTGTTCCTCGCGGGTTGCGTCGCCTTTCGCTTTCTGCCGATTTCCGCCCTGCCGCGGGTCGATATCCCCACCATCGTGGTGTTTGCCGGCCGACCCGGTGCGTCCCCCGAAACCATGGCGGCGTCGATTGCCGCGCCGCTGGAGCGACGCCTGGGCGAAATCGCGGGGGTGACGGAGATTACGTCGTCTTCCTCGATCGGCAGCGCGTCCATCGTCGTGCAGTTCGACATCAGCCGCGACATCAGCGGCGCCGCCTTCGACGTCCAGGCGGCGATCAACGCGGCGACGCAGGACCTGCCCTCCGATCTGCCGGTTCGCCCGTACTACCGAAAATTCAACCCGGCCGATGCGCCGATCATGAGCATCGCCCTGTCGTCGGACACCTTGTCCACCGCGCAGATCTATGACGCCGCCGACACCATCCTGTCGCAACGCCTGGCGCAGTCGCCCGGTGTCGCGCAGGTGACCATCAATGGCGCCGAGAAGCCGGCGGTCCGCGTGCAACTGGACCCGGTGCGCCTGGCCGCGGCCGGGGTGTCGGGACAGGACGTCTATGCCGCGATCCGAGCGACCAATGTGCTGGGCTCCACTGGGTCGTTTCAGGGGCCGGAACGGTCGGAGACGATCGGGCTGAACAGCCAGATCTCGCAGGCATCCGAATATGCGCCACTGGTGATCCGGGCCGGCAAGGGCACCATCCTGCGCCTGTCCGACGTCGCGACGGTGATCAACAGCGTCGCCAATATTCGGCTGGCGGCCTGGAACGGGCGCCAGCCGGCGATTCTGCTGAACGTCACCAAGGAAGCCAACGCGAACGTGATCGACACGGTCGACCGGATCCGGGAGTTGCTGCCGCAACTGATGGCCTGGATGCCGCCCGACGTGAACGTCACGGTGATTTCCGATCGTACCACGACCATCCGTGCCAGCGTCGCCGATGTCGAGTTCACCCTGATGATTTCGGTGGCATTGGTGCTGCTGGTGGTGCTGCTGTTCATGCGCCGCCTGATCCCGACTTTGGCGGCTGTCGTCACCGTGCCCTTGTCGCTTTGCGGCACGTTGGTGGGGATGTGGTTCGTCGGCTACTCGTTGAACAATTTTACCCTGATGGCGCTGACCATCGCGGTGGGCTTCGTCATCGACGATGCCATCGTGATGATCGAGAACATCGTCCGCCACATGGAAAAGGGCATGCCCCCGCTGCGGGCCGCTTTGGTCGGAGCACGCCAGATCGGCTTCACCGTGGTGTCCATCAGCATTTCCCTGGTCGCGGTGTTCATTCCGCTGTTGTTCATGGGGGGCATTCTGGGCCGGTTGTTCCACGAATTCGCGGTCACCCTGACCATGGCGATCGCGGTGTCGGCCGTGGTGTCGCTGACTCTGACGCCGATGATCTGCGGCCGGTTCATGACCGCGGGGGATATCGCGACGCCGACCGGCGGCTTCTGGCGCGCGGTGGACTGGTTCCTGAACGGTATGCAGCGAGTCTATGCCCGCACCCTGGGCTGGGCACTGGACCAGCGCCTGCTGATGCTGCTGGTCACCATCCTGACGATTGTGCTGACGGTGCGTCTCTACACCGTGGTGCCCAAGGGCTTCATGCCGTTGCAGGATACCGGGCTGATCGTCGGTTCCACCCAGGCCGATCCGGACGTGTCCTTTCAGGCGATGGAGGAACTGCACCGTTCCGTCGTCGATGTGGTGATGAATGACCCGGCCGTTGCTTCGGTGGGCGCGACGGTGGGCGTGGCGAATGGCTGGAGTTCGCTCAACCGCGGCAACCTGACGGTCAGCCTGAAGCCGTTGGCGGAACGAGGCATCTCGTCGGAGTCGGTGATCGCCCGCCTGAGGCCGCAACTGACGAAGTTGCCGGGGGTGCAGACCTTCCTGTTCTCGGCCCAGGATTTGCGCGGAGGCGGGCGCAGCGGCGGGTCCCAATATCAGTTCGTCGTCATCTCCCCCGATCTGACCGCGATGCGCACCTGGTCGGCGACATTGACGGAAAAGATGCGCCAGACCCCGGGGATCGTGGATGTCAGCAGCGACCAGGATCGCGCCGGTCCGCAGGTCGATGTTGTCATCGATCGCGATGCCGCTGCCAGGCTGGGCGTGCGGGTCCAGGACATCGACCTGGCGCTGAACAACGCTTTCGCGCAGCGTCAGGTTTCGACGATCTATACCTCTCGCAATCAATACAAGGTCGTGCTGGAAATCGATCCGGATCTGCAGAGCGATCCGTCATTCCTCGGGCGCATCTATGTTGGCGCGACCGGCGGGCGCCAGGTGCCGCTGTCGGCCGTGGCCCGGTTCCAGCGCAGCGGCGCGCCTCTGGCCGTGAAACATCAGAGCCAGATGCCAGCGGCCACCATCAGTTTCAACGTCGCCGCCGGTATGTCCTTGAGCGAGGCCACCGCGGCGATCGAGCAGGCGGCTCTCGATCTGCGCATGCCGGAAAGCGTGCGCACCCAGTTCGCCGGCAACGCGCAATGGATGCAGTCGTCGCTGTCGTCGCAGCCGCTGCTGATCGCCGCTGCCCTGATCTCGATCTATATCGTGCTGGGGGTGCTGTACGAGAGTCTGATCCACCCGTTGACCATCATCTCCACCCTGCCTTCCGCCGGGCTGGGTGCGCTGCTGGCGCTGCAATGGACGGGCACCGAGCTGTCGATCATGGGCATGATCGGCATCATCCTGCTGATGGGGATCGTCAAGAAGAACGCCATCATGATGGTGGATTTCGCGTTGGAGGCGGAACGCGAACTGGGCATGTCGCCACGGGAAGCGATCTACACCGCCTGTCTGGAGCGGTTCCGTCCGATCATGATGACAACCCTGGCCGCCTTGTTCGGCGCCGTGCCGCTGGCGATCGCGTCAGGCACGGGGTCGGAGCTGCGCCAGCCGTTGGGGATTGCGATTATCGGTGGATTGATCGTGTCGCAGATGCTGACTTTGTACACGACGCCGGTTGTGTATCTGGCGCTTGAGCGGCTGACCGGAAAACGGAAGTCGCTAAGCCGGGTGGCGCCGGCGGAATAGCGGTTCGGCTGGGGATTGGAGAAAAAACTCCCCCTCCCCTTGCGGGAGGGGGAGAGTTCCCTCCGTTTCGGCTACATCAGGAGAAGTTGAAGTTCTTCTCCATGTCTTTCTTCAGATCCGTCATGTGCATGAAATACTGGTGGAACCCACCGTTGTAGTTCCCATCCTGCCGACGGTTTTCCTCACCCTCGAAGTTGTAATACCCCGGGGTGCATTCCTTGTTCCGGTTCGTCTTGCCGCGGTGGCGGATCACTTCATCCACCCACCACTGCTCCGTCTCCGGCTTTGCGTCGATCGCCTGGAAACCATGATCGCGGACATACTTGACGCATTCGGCGATGTGCTTGCCTTGCGTCTGCAGCATGAAGGTCAGGTTGAATTGGAACGACGCCTGGTATCCGCCCATGATGAACAGGTTCGGATAGCCCGACGAGTGAATGCCCAGAACGGTGCGCATCCCCTCGGCGTATTTCTCGTTCAGTTCCAGGCCGTTCTCGCCGCGGATATCGTTGTAGATACCGGTGACCTGCACTTCGAAGCCGGTGGCATAGATCAGCACATCGACCGGATAGGTCTTGCCCTCGAACACCACGCCTTTTTCGTTGATCTCGGTGACGCCCTTGCCGTTGGTGTCCACCAGATGAACGTTCGGCAGGTTGAACGCCGGAAGATACTCGTCATCGTAGCAGGGGCGCTTGCAGCGATGCATGTACCAGGGCTTCAGCGCCTCGGCGGTGGCCTTGTCCTTCACGATCTCATCGACGCGCGCATGGATGCGCATCTGATGTTCGATGTTCTGGTTTTCCTGACGCCGGATCTTCTCGTCCCGCGGCAGAGCGGCCAGATCGCGCTTCTGCTGTTCGCTCAGCACCGGGCCTTGCATGTGCCGTTCCAGCCGTTCGGCCTGCCAGCCGGGCTTCAGCGCCGCCGCCCATTCCGGATCGGTCGGGATGTCGTCGCGGATGTCGATCGCCGACGGGGTGCGTTGGAACACATAGAGTTCCTTCGACGCCCGCCCGAGTCGCGGAATGATCTGCACGGCGGACGCGCCGGTGCCGATGATGCCGACGACCTTGTCCTTCAGGTTGGACAGGTCCGCGCCGGTGTATTTGTAATCGAACCGAGACGTATGGAAGGAATATCCCTTGAACGTCTCCATGCCCGCGATCTTCGACAGCTTGGGCTTGGACAGGGTGCCGTTGGCGCACACCACGAATTGCGCCGACAAGGTATCGCCGCGATCGGTCTCGACCCGCCACAGCTTGGCCGCGGCGTCCCACGCGGTGGAGGTCACCGTGGTTTGGAACACCGCCAGCTCATACAGGTTGTATTTACGCGCGATCGCCTGGCAATGCGCGAAAATCTCCGGCCCCTTGGCGAAGAAGCTGCCGGGGACATAGCCGAGCTCATCGAGGAGGGGGAGGTAGTCGTAGGCGGAGACGTCGCAGGCGGCGCCGGGGTAGCGGTTCCAATACCAGGTGCCGCCGACATCGCTGCCGCGCTCGACAATGCGGATGCTCTTGACGCCGCGTTCGCGCAGGCGAGCGGCGGTCAGCAGGGCGGAGAAGCCGCCGCCGATCAGCAGGCATTCCACGGTGTCGCTGATTGCTTCGCGTGCGATGGTGGTTTCGGCGTAGGGATCGACCTCATACCGCGCCAGCTCACCCGTCAATTCCGACGTATACTGCGCTCGGCCGTCCGGCCGGTAGCTCAGGCGCAGATCGCGGGCATCGGCGAATTTCTGCTTGATGTCGTCGTAGAAGTCCTGCGGTTTCTCGGTGGGGCGCAGCGGATCGAATGCGACCCGGACCGCGGCCTTGTTCGGGTTCTGGACCCGTCCGACGGGCGGCTTTTCTTGTGTTGCGGACATAATGTGTTTCTGGCCTTCTGTCTTACTCAATGGCCGGATGGGATGCGGCCGGCTTCATGGGGTGGGGAGGTTATCGGCTTCCGTTGCCGAACTCAACTCGGGCGTTCCTCAGGGGTGCGATTCAACATTGTGCGGAGTGATATCGACGACTCTAGGCCTGGGCTGACAGACTCGCCTCACCGTCATTGCCGGACTTGATCCGGCAACCCACCCCTGCCGTTGAAGCGCGGGTTGCCGGGTCAAGCCTGGCAATGACGGTGAGGCATGCACTCGATCCCACAACTTTGGTTCGCACCCGTTCCTCAGTGGAACACCCGGCCGGAGTCGATGACGACTGTCTGCCCGGTCATGGTCTCTGTGCGGCACATGGTCACCACCATGTCCGCGCAATCGTCCTTGTCCGCGGCCTTCTTCAGCAGCGATCCGGACGCCGATCGCTCGACCTGCTCGGCGCGAAGATTGGCGGTGGCGCGGGTGCCTTCCAGCAGGCCGGGCGCCACGCAGTTCACCAGGGTTTCCGGCGCCATGGCCACCGCCATGCAGCGGGTCAGGTGGATCAGGCCGGCCTTGGCGACCGCATAGGCGATGGAAGACCCCGTCGGCGAAAGCCCGGCGACGGAGGAGATATTGACGATGCGGCCCTGGCCCTGCGCCTTCATGATGGGCGCGACAGCCTTGGTCAGGCGCATCGGCCCGGTCAGGTTGACCGCCATGATCTTCTCCCAGACGTCCTCGGTCAGGTCGTCGAGGTCGGCGAACGGGATCGATTTGTTGTAGGCGGCGTCGTTCACCAGGATATCGAGCCGGCCGAATCGCGCGGTCACCGCACCGACCAGCGCATCCACGGCGGCCTTGTCGGTGATGTCGCAGGCAAAGGCGGCGGCGTTGATCTGATAGCGGGACGCCAGGTCTCGGGCGACGCCTTCTGCCTGCTCGCGGCTTTGGGCGTACATCACGGCGATATGCGCGCCTTCTTTGGCCAGCGCGTGACAGATCCGCTGTCCCAGCCCGCCGTTACCGCCGGTCACCAGCGCGACCGCGCCTTTGAGGTCCATGTGCGTCGTTCCCCCTGCCTGTGGGCGCGCGCTTGTCCGCGTCGCCTTCTGCAATCCGCCGGCAGCTTGCTACCGAACCTTGGGTGCAAGCAAGCCGGCGGACGCGGGGAGGCGAGGGGATCAGGTCGCGGGGCGGTTTTCCCGGAGGAAGGAGCGCACATGGCGCACCGCCAGCGGAATCAGGTCCGGCGGATCCTTCCAGGGGTACAGGCTGACCTGGGAGTTCGGGGCGAGACGGGCGGTCTCCATGGCCACGGCGTAGGGATGCGCGGGGACGTCATCCGGCAGAACCAGGATGGGCGTCTGGCAGTTGCGCACGAAATCGCGCGACACCGTGAAGACGAAATCCGGATTGGCGCGATACATCTTGGTCAGGAAGGCTTCGACCTTGTCCATGGTGATGTCCGGGCGGCGCGCGCACAGCGGCGGTCCCCAGCCGGTCATGTTGTTGTTGTAGAACAAATCCGGCGCTTCCGGCCGGAAACCGCTGGGCTGGACCAGCACGGCGGCATCGACCCGATCCGCCGCGCGCTTCAGCATGTTCCAGATGAACGGCGCGCCGATGCAGAACCCCATCAACAGGAAGTTCTTGATCCCGAGGTGATCCATCAGGCCGAGCTGGTCGTCGGTGTGGGAGTCCCAGGGCCGATCGACCTCCAGGGGACCGGAGGACGTGCCGGTATTGGCGTTGCGCAAATCGAACGTGATGACCCGGTACTGGTCCTTGAATGCCTCCAGCACGTTGAACGGGCCGTTGACGGTCACGTAGGGGATCGCCGCGTTCAGGCCTCCACCGGGGATGACCAGCAATGGATAGCCGGAGCCGGCTTCCTCGTAATGGATGCGGACGTCGCCTCTTTCATAGAACGGCATGGCAGGTTTCCTTCCCCGATTGGCGCCATGCGGACTGATCCCGATGGCTGGCGCGATGTCCTACCCCACCATTTTTCCGGGTCTCCCGCAATCCGGGGTGGCGCGCTTGTGTCCGGTCCCGGCTTACCAGAAGATATCGGTCACGGGTTCGGCGATCGGGCGCCGGACAATGGATGCGGCAAGAAAATCCCAGAGGAGGCGTTTCGGTGGCGATCACGATCAAACCCCTGCACGATCTGTTCTGTGCCGAGATCGGCGGTGTCAACACCGGCGAACCGATGGATGACGCGACCTTTGCTGAAATCCGTGCGGCGTTCGAGGAATACTCGGTGTTGGTGTTTCACGACCAGGACCTCGACGACGCGCGCCAGATCGCGTTCAGCCAGCGCTTTGGGCGCCTGGAGATCGCCGGCAAGGCCAATCCCGCCACCGGCACCCCATTTGCTCGGCAATCCAACCTCGATATCGCGACCGGCGCGGTGATCCCGCCCGAGGATCGCCGGATGATCTACCAGAAGGGCAACTACCTCTGGCATTCGGACAGTTCGTTCAAGCCGGTGCCGTCGCTGTGTTCGCTGTTGTCGGCGCGCATCGTGCCCCCCGAAGGTGGCAACACCGAGTTCGCCTGTATGCGAGCCGCTTATGATGCCCTGGTGGACGATATCAAGGTGAAGCTCGAAGGGCTCGTCGCGGAACATAGCCTGGTCTATTCGCGCGACACTGTCTCGGTTGGCTCGATGACCCCGGAAATGCGGGGCGAATTGCCGGGTGCCTGGCAGGTCATGCTGCGGGTCAATCCGGTGAACGGGCGCAAGGCGGTCTATGCCGGCGCCCATGCCTCTCATGTCATTGGGTGGGCGCGTGAGGAGGGACGTGCGTTTATCCAGTGGCTCAACGATTTTTCCACGCAGCCGCGGTTCTGCTACTCGCATGCGTGGCGCGAGGGCGATCTGGTGATCTGGGACAATCGTTCGATCCTGCACCGGGCGACGGCTTACGACACGATCCGCTACAAGCGGCTGATGCAGCGCACGACGATCGGGGGAGATGCGCCGACTGTGGCGCAACCGGAACGGTACGAACTCGCGGCTGAGTGATACCGACCGGCCGAACCATTGGCCTGTTGCATACCGTCACCGTCATTTAGCATGCCGTTACCGTCATGTGCCGTACCCTTACCGTCATTGCCGGGCTTGACCCGGCAACCCGCTCACTGCCGTTGAAGCGTGGGTTGCCGGGTCGAGCCCGGCAATGACGGTAAGGGAAGGACGGGATCGGTCGAAGGTTCGGGCAGTTGCCACATCGCCGGCAATCCGCACCATACGGATGGGTACCCGTTCGCGATTGTCTCCGATCGGCGACAACCGCGAACAGTAATCAGGACCGCGGCCGCGCGGCTATTCCGCTGCCATTATCCGCAATTCATGTTCCGCCGAGAGAATCGGCTGTCCCTCAATCGACCGGGATGCTTGGCCATCGACCCCGACCAGCGGCTCACCCACCAACGTGATACGATAGAGCTGGCGGTCGAAATCCGACGCAAAAATGTCGGTCGGCGCCAGATGCGCGGTGGAGCGATTGTCCCAGAACGCGATGTCGCCCTCGTTCCACTTGAAACGCACGGTGTATTCTGGGCGGGTAACATGCTCCCACAGCATTTCCAGGATCTTCTGGCTTTCCCGCGGGGTCAGCCCGACGACTGATTTCAGGAACGAGGGGCTGACGAACAGCACGCGCTCCCCGGTTTCAGCATGCACCGTCACCAGCGGATGTTCGCTCTCCAGGACGCGGCGCTTCACGCGGGCGTTGTAGACGCTTTCCGGCTTGGCGCTTTCGCGTGGCGCGAAGTTGTGGATGCCGCGCAACCCGTCGACGAATCCCCGCAAGGTTGGCGACAACCCGGCATAGGCGGCGGCGAGGTTGGTCCAGAACGTGTCCCCGCCATAGGGCGGAATCGTCACACCGCGCAGGATGGACGCGCAGGGCGGATTGACCGCCGCTGTTATGTCCGTGTGCCATCCGGACCAGGGTGTCACCATCATCGCGGACCGATTTTCGTTGGCGGTGCGGTTCTTGGCGACCGAGTAGACTTCCGGGTAGCCCTCCACGTGGCCAAACACCGCGTGGCCGATGGTGGGCTCGCCGAACTGGCGGGCCATCGCGACATGTTGTGCATGGTCGAGACGCTGCCCGCGGAAGAACACGACCTTCCATTTCAGGAACGCTTGCCGCACGGCCTGCAACTGGGCCTCGGGCAATGGCCTGGTCAGGTCGACGCCGCTGATTTCCGCGCCGATATGCAAGGTCAGGGGTGAAACCGTGATGGCATCCGGCGTGTTGCTACCGGCCGTCTGTTGATGCGACGCAACCATTTGCTGCCTCCTTCGATCGTGTCTGTCGATCAGTCAGGTTAGCTGTCAATCCGGGGTCAATCCTATGCTGCCGGATCGGCGATTGTCTCCGTGTTGACCGGGCAGCGACCCTATCAGGCCGCGCCGGGCTTTTCTTGTTACGGGTGCAACGACCCTTCAGCCACGCACCTGCTGGATCAGCTTTGCCCAGCGGTCGAGAATGGGCAGGATCTGGTCGGCGCCCTCGGCTGGCAGGCTGACATTCACACGCGTCGCCCCCAACTCGCGGAAATGTTGCAGCTGCGCCAGGTCTTCGGGCGCTCCGCCGATCGTCACCGGCAAGGGCGCGCGTCCGGCTTCGGCCGCCATCTGGCGGAAGCGCGGCATGTATTCATCGGGATTGCCGCTGCTCGCGTTGGGATACCAGCCGTCGCCGTAGCGGATGGCCCGCCGAGCGGCCCAGGGAAAGGCGCCACCGAGGAGGATTGGGGGGTGGGGTTTCTGGACTGGCTTGGGCCAAGTCTGCATCGACGGAACCTTGACGATGTCGCCATTATACTCGGCGGTTGTCTTGGTCCAGATCTCCTTCATCGCCTCCATCTGCTCCCGCATTTTCTGCATGCGGGTGGCGAAGACGGTGCCGTGGGCCTCTACTTCCTCCACGTTCCAGCCGCCACCGATGCCGAACAGGAAGCGGCCGTTGCTGACCTGATCGATCGAGGCAACCAGTTTCGCTGTTTGGATCGTATCGCGCTGGATGACCAGGCAAACGCCGGTGCCGACTTTCAGGGTCTTCGTCACGGCCGCCGCGGCGGTCAGGGTGACGAACGGGTCCATGACGTCGTAGTAGCGCTTGGCCAGTTCTCCTCCGCCGGGTGGCGGCGTGCGGCGCGGCACGGGAATATGCGAATGCTCCGCCGCCCACAGCGAGTCGAAGCCGCGTTCTTCAAGGGCCACGGCGAGTTGGGTTGGGGTGATCGAGTAGTCGGTGAAGAATATCGCGGCGCCGAATTCCATGGTCGTGTGCCTTCCCTGCTGATGCGGCGGCCCCCATCCGATGGAGAACCCGATTTAGGTGCCAGTGTAGCATGCCGTTCGCCGAACGCGCAGCCTGCACGTTTAGATCGGATTCGAACCAAAATTGTGGGATCGATGACTCGCCTCCCGTCATTGCCGGATCACGTCCACGGCTGTCCGGTTTAAATTCGCCCTCCTGCCGCCATAGGAATATCCCCCCACCTGGGTCCTCGCCCCGGCGCCCCGCATTCACGCCGCGGCCGCTCAATCGGGATCGTGCCGACCGGTTGCACCTGCCCTTCGCGCAGCGCGC
>CALQHT020000053.1 GCA_943330455.2 Nitrosovibrio sp. Nv4
CAGCACCTGTAATGCCTGCTGCCGCTGAGATTCGGTAAGACCAGCGATCCCGTCAAGCCACGCTTCGAATGCAGTCGCTTCCATGCTGCCCCCCCGCCGGTGGCATCCTAGCCGATTTCAACAAATACCGCTATAAGAGCCAAGAATTTAACGTAGCATAAACGACTGGGAAACGCCGTGTTTCAATGATTGCCTCAATCGTGACGCCAAATGTCCTGATCAAAAGGGCATTTCACTGCGATATCGACGTAATCTCATGAAAAATCGTCTGGACTCGTGTTTGCCAGGACTGCCCTGATGCATTTGCGCATCACCGAGGGCAACGCAGCGTCGCCCAGAGCACGTCGCGGCAGCAAAAATCCATCCGCGGCGATCTCGGGCACGGTCGCGGCGAATAAATCGACCCTCAACTCGAAATGCGTGAACCCATGCCGCACCTGCCCGGCCGGTCGCCATGTGGCGCTCACCGGTGCATGCGCCAGAGCTTCTTCCCGCGACCAAATCTCGGCACGCCATGGTGTGCCGGGCAATTCAGTCATGCCTCCCAGCAGGCCCGATGCCGGCCGGCGCCGCAACAGCACGTTGTCCGCGGCATCGGTTACCCAGAAATGCGCCCCCAGGCGGAGCGGTCGCACCCGCTTCGGGGCCTTGCGAGGCAACTCCGCCGCGATCCCCGCCTTGCGTCCGGCGCAGTCCTCGCGCCAGGGACACACGACACAGGCCGGAGTCGTTGGGGTGCAGACCGTGGCGCCCAGGTCGAACAGCGCCTGGGCAAAGTCGCTGGGGCGGGCCATCGCGTCGGGATCGCGGCCGAGGACGGAGGCGGCGGCCTGGATGGCGGGTTTGGCGGCAGGGAGGGGCGTCTCGATCGCGAACAGGCGAGAGACCACCCGCTCCACATTGCCGTCCACGGGCACGGCCGGGATGCCGAACGCAATCGCTCCGACCGCGGCGGCGGTGTACGCGCCGATCCCGGGCAGACCGCGCAGCCCATCCAGGTCGCTCGGAAATCCGCCGGATGCGGCCACGATCGCGGCGCACGCGTGCAGGTTCCGCGCCCGCGCATAATAGCCGAGGCCCGCCCAGGCCGACAGCACGTCATCCAGTGGAGCGGCCGCCAAAGCCCGCACGGATGGGAAGCGGCTCACAAAACGCTCATAATAAGGTATGACGGCGGTGACAGTCGTCTGTTGCAGCATGATCTCGCTGAGCCACACGCGGTACGGGTCCGGGGTTTGCCCCGGTTCGGCACGCCAGGGCAGGCGACGGCGATGGCGGTCATACCAGCGTAGCAGCGAAGCGGCGGGGGCGATGGCGATGGCGGAGGACAACACGGACGACGATATGACGAACGCGCCCCGCCACGTCTACGGGCCGCGCCCGGTCGGCGCATTGCTGCCGGCACTGACCCGTCCCGCTTTCAGCCGCAAGGCGCCGGCCTCGGCGCAAATCCTGCTGGATTGGCCGGCGATCGTCGGGCCGGCCCTGGCTCGGGTGACCGAACCGCGCCGCCTGTCCGCCGGCACCTTGACCATTGCCTGCTCGGGCCCGGTTGCCATGGAACTCCAACATATGGCGGTCGAGCTGATCCACCGCATCAACGCCCATTTGGGCAAGGCGACCGTCCGCTCGCTCCGCTTCATGCAGGTCGCCGCCCAGGGAACGCTCGCCGCTCGCCCATTGCCATCCCCCCGCGCCGTGGCCCAGGCCGAGGCAGCGGTCGGCGACATGCCGCCGGGACCGCTGCGCGATGTTCTGGTGTCTCTGGGCAGTATCCTGCTCGGACCACGCGGAAGGAACAGGGCCGGCCCGGACTAGGTCGCCCGATCGCCGAAAATCAAGCTCTTCCCGAATCGGCGGCTCACACGCTAGACACACCAGATATAGAGGTTCTCATGCCTATTTCGCGCCGTCGGATACTAACTGTTGTTGCCGCTGGAAGCGCCGCCCACGTCCTTGGCGCGGCCACGCAGGCGTATGCCCAGGATGCCAGCCAGGCGGAACGGGCCATCGGCAACCCGGACGCGAAGACCACGGTCACGGAGTTTTTCTCCATGACCTGCAGCCATTGCGCGGCGTTCCACAACGGCACGATGCCGCAGGTGAAGAAGGAGCTCGTCGAGACCGGGTTGGTCCGCATCGTCTTCCGCGACTATCCGCTGGATCAGATCGCGCTGACCGCGGCCATGGTCGCACGCAGCCTGCCAATCGAGCGCTACGACCCGTTCGTCACCGCCCTGCTCGCAACGCAGGATCGGTGGGTCTTCAACCGGGGCGTCAACCCGCTGGAAGAGCTTTGGAAGATGGCGGCCCTGGCGGGCATGAGCCGCACGAACTTCGACAAGGCCATTGCGGACACCACCCTGCGCGACTGGATCCTGCGCCAGCAGCAGACAGACCAGGATCGCTGGAAGATCGATTCCACCCCCAGCTTCGTCATCAACGGCCAGAAATATTCCGGAGGCATGAGCTTCGAGGCTTTCCGCAAGCTGATTCCGGGATAAGGGCACAAGGAGTACGCGTTGCCGGTCAGTTTTCGTCGCCTTCGCATCGCCGGGTTCAAGAGTTTCGCCGAACCGACGAGCGTGGAGATCCTGCCGGGGCTGACCGGCATCGTAGGTCCGAACGGGTGTGGCAAATCCAATGTCGTGGAGGCCCTGCGCTGGGCCATGGGCGAAAGCAGCGCCCGCAATCTGCGCGGCGGGGAGATGGACGATGTCATCTTCGCCGGCACCACCGGACGCGCATCCCGCAATATCGCCGAGGTCTCGCTGTTCCTGGAGGAAACCGCCGGTGTCGCGCCGCCGCCCTTCCATGAACAGGCTGAATTGCAGATCGTTCGCAAGATCGAGCGCGGATCGGGTTCCAGCTACCGGGTGAATGGGCGAGAGGCGCGTGCCCGCGACGTGCAGACCTTGTTCGCCGATCTTGCCTCCGGTGCGCGTGCCTCCGCGATGGTCAGCCAGGGGCGGGTCGGTGCGCTGGTCGGTGCTCGCCCCGAGGATCGGCGCGTCGTCCTGGAAGAAGCCGCCGGTATCACCGGGTTGCATGCGCGCCGACACGAGGCGGAGCTGAAACTGCGGGCCGCGGAGGCAAATCTGACCCGCGCCGATGACACGCGGACACAACTCGATGCGCAACTCGGGGGTTTGAAACGCCAGGCGCGCCAGGCCAGCCGCTACCGCAATATCTCGGGCGCCATCCGGGAAGCGGAGGCGGAACTTCTGTCCGTCCAACGGGCCTGGGTCGAAGCCGCACGGATCGAGGCGCGTGCCGCGCTGCAACAGGCGGAACTGGCGGTTGCCGCGGCGGTGACCGCCGCAACGGCAGCCTCCGCCCAAGCCACGGACGCTGCCGCCGTTTTGCCAGCCCTGCGGGAGATCGAAGCCGAAGCTCGCACCGCCCTGGAGCGGCTGCGGATCGAACAGGAACAGATCGCGGGTGAGGAGGAACGGGCTCGCGACGCCCTGACCCAGGCCACGGGCCGCCTGTCCCAAATCCGCAAGGATCTCGGACATGCCGAACAATTGCGGCGGGACGCGTCCACCGCGGATATCCGGTTGAGCGCTGAACTCACGGCAATCACGGCCGCGGAGACCGATTTCCCGACTCGCATGGCAGGTCTGGAAGCTGCCTCGATTGCCGCCGCGGACGCATTGCGTCTGGCGGAAGCGGAGGCCAATCGCGCCACCGAGGCCGCCGCTGAAGCAAATGCCCGTGCCCAGGCGGCCAATCAGTTTCTGACCCAGGCGCAACAGCGGGCCGCGCGCATGCAGGAGCAGACAACACGCCTGACCGAGGAGCGGAACCGGGTTCTTGCCCAGCAGGTCGATGCGACGAAACTGGCCCAAGCCACGGAATCCGTAGAGCAAGCGGGAGCCGGCGTGGCGGCGGCTCGGATCGCGATGGATCGCGCGGAACAGGCTCGCGCCACCGCGACGAACGCCTTGGCCGTCGCGCGGGAAGCCCAGTCGGGTGCGGACTCCGCGCGGGCCAAACTGGCGGCGGAATGCCAGGCTCTGGCCGAAATCCTGGCAGTGAAGGATGGGGAACGTTGGCCCCCCATGGTCGACTCGCTCAACGTGCCATCCGGCCTCGAAGCCGCGCTTGGCGCTGTCCTGGGGGAGGAACTGACCTCGGCGCTGAACCCGGAGGCGGCGCGTCATTGGCGGGAATTGCCGCCCTTCGATCCGGTGCCGCCATTGCCCGACGGCGCGACATCGTTGGCCACGATGGTGCGGGGGCCGGCAGTGTTGGACCGGGCCTTATCGCAGATTGGTTTGGTCGATAGCGACTCACCGTCGCTGGAACGGCAGTCCGCTTTGGCGCCGGGGCAGGTATTGGTCTCGCGTTCCGGGGCTATTTCGCGGTGGGATGGCTATACTATTCGTGCGGGCACGCCTGTCGCCGCCACGGTCCGCCTGCAACAGCGCAATCGCCTGGCCGGATTGCGGGAACGTCTCGCGGAAGCCGAACAGCGCGCCGGAGCGGCACGTGCCGAACGGGCCGCTTCCGAGGCCGCCGCCCAGGCCGCCAACCAGGCAGAACAGCAGGCGCGGACGACGCGGCGGAACCAGGAGCAACTCCTGGAACGCGCCACCGCCACCCTGACGAACCTCCGCAATCAAGCCGCCACCGCCAATGCCCGCCTTGCCGCGGCGGATGACCAGTTGGCCCGCATCGTCGCGGACCGGGACGAAGCCGATGCCGCCCTGGCCCGCGCCCGCGCAACCCATGCCGACCTGCCGGACATCGGGGCGTTACGGGCGGCGGTCGAACAGGCGCGAGCCGCACAATCCACTGCCCGTGCCCGCGAGTCAGCGGCGCGCGGCGAACGGGACAGTGCCGCCCGTGATCATGTGGCGCGCACCAACCGTGCCCGGGTGATCGAAGCCGAACGCATCGGCTGGACCGAACGCGCCCGCGACGCTGCCGATCGCGTGACCGACCTGTCGGCTCGCCTGGCGGACGCCGAAGCGCTTCAGGCCACGCTTTCCGCGGGACCGGCGCAAATTGCCGATCGGCGCCAGCAGGCATTGCAAGCCCTGCAAGCCGGAGAGGTGCAACATCGGCGGGCCGCGGCGGAATTGACGGCTTCCGTCAACCGGGCCGATGACTCGGATCGTGCCGCTCGGGCCGCGGAGTCCGCCTTGGCGGCTCGCCGGGAAGATGCCGTGCGGGCCGAGGGTGCGACGCAACAAGCCGATCACGCCTGGGGAGTCGTCGCCGAACGGATCCTGGAACGGCTGGGCGTGTCGCCGACCCTGCCAGAGCCTCCGGCCGAACTGGGCAAGGAAGCCGAGGAAAAAGCCCGCCGCAAACTGGAGCGCCTGGTGAAAGAACGCGACGAGATGGGTCCGGTCAACCTGCGCGCGGATGTCGAGGCGACGGCGATCGAGGAACAGATCGCCACCCTGGAACGCGACCGTGCCGAACTGACCACGGCTATTGCCAAGCTGCGTGGATCAATCGGCCATTTGAACCGGGAAGGTCGCGAGCGGCTCGCCGCGGTGTTTCAGCAGGTGGACCGCAACTTCCAGCAGTTGTTCACCCGCATGTTCGGCGGCGGTCGGGCCCATCTGGCGCTGGTGGGCTCGGACGATCCGCTGGCGGCCGGGTTGGAGATTTATGCCCAACCGCCGGGGAAGAAGCTGGCCACCCTGTCGCTGCTATCGGGCGGCGAACAGGCGCTGACCGCGCTTTCGCTGATTTTCGCGGTGTTCCGCTGCAATCCGGCCCCGGTCTGCGTGCTGGATGAGGTCGACGCCCCGCTCGATGATGCCAATGTCGATCGGTTCTGCACCCTGCTGGAAGATATGGTCCGTGATACCGGCACGCGCTTCATGGTGGTGACGCATCACCCGCTGACGATGGCGCGGATGGACCGGCTCTACGGCGTCACGATGCAGGAACGCGGCGTGTCGCGGGTCCTGTCGGTCGATCTGATGCAGGCGGAGGCGATGATAGAGTCGCCCCGGTTGGCCGCGGAATAGAACCCAACAGCGGACGCGGGCCGGTCCCATTGGCAGCCCGGACGAGCGACGGAGGCGGCGGCGGAGAACGGAACGCCCATGTCACCGGCATGGCACGATAGGCATCCAAACCCCGACCGCTCGACGTCTGCGAGGCGCCGGCGCCCCCCTGATCCGACGGCGCCGCGGCTATCTGATTGAGCATGATGACGCGCGGATGGCCGCCCCGGCCCAGGATCGGGTGGCCCTCCCGCCCCAGGGTGGCATTCCAGGCGCTGGCGAGAGCCGTCCCGGGGCCGAACGCGGCAGCCGGCTGTTTTTGCTCATCCGGCCACACCCCGGCAACCCGTCGCTGATAGGCCTCTCCCAATTCCGGGGTTGCCGAGTGATACCAGGCGGTCGCCTTTTCCCAATTCCCGGTCTGCCCACGCAATTTGATCAGGAACCGAGCCGCGTAATCGGCGTTGGTGGCAGGGTCGAAGGCCATTTCCAGACTCGGGAATGCGTCCGGGTGATGGACCATGTTGACCTGCGTGCACCCCACATCGATGGATCGGCTGCCGCGTGCCCGCCAGGCGTTCACCGCCGCGATCGCCTGGGCCTTGGTGTCGAAATAGAACCCCTGCCCCTCCACATTGATCGTCCACGGCCACGGCCCAACCTCCCCCGTCACCGGATCCGCTCGGCCGCTCTCCACGCGCGCGATGGCGGCGAGCAGGCGAGAGGGGATGCCATGGCGTCGTTCCGCGGTCTCGATGGCCGGGCGGCAAAGGCGGGCGGCCGGCGATCCGGCAATGGCGGATAGATTCTGCGCGTAGGCCGGCAAATGGGCGCAGGCGAGAAGGAGAATGATCAGGAGGCTGCGCGGCATCAGCCGGTTATACCCGCGGAGTATGAACAGAACCTTGCCGAGCCCGTGAAGGGTGCAAGAAATTTGGCTCCTATCGGTTGCGTTGTTGGGGCAGGCAGCGCCAGCCCATCTCGTTATCCTTGGGCTTGCCACGAAGATCTCCAAAAGCACCCCTGGCCGATATTATGTGCCGACGCGCCAATGTCGGTGGAAACTGGGATGCTCGGAGCAGGTCCGAGCATGACGGTTGGGGCCGGCGAGCGCGGTCCATCGACGAACGCATGAGAGAGGAAGTTTTTCGTAACTGCCCAGGTAGGGGGTCCAGGATCAGGCGCTGCGGAGTTCCGCGATCAGCCGATCGGGCCGACTGGCAAGTGCCTGATCCTGGACCCCCTACCTGGGCAGTTACCAATTAACCCACGCGGACCTGGTCCGTCCGAAGCGGGCATTATCGAGGCTGCTGCAGATGGAAACGGTGGGCCAGGGTGGCGGTGATGACTCCGGCTGATGGGCGTGACCCGGCCTAGCCAGATAGCGGGCACGATCGCATGCTCCGGGTTCGCGTTGCTTCTCGGCGATCTGGATGGCCCAGCGGTCAGTTCCGGAACCGACATGATATGTATCGTTACGGAGTACAGCATAAAATATAAATGCATGGACTGCGTGGAGGCTTGTCCGGTGGACTACTTTCATGTCGGCTTGAACATGCTTGTGCTCCACCCCGACAAATGCATCGATGGCGATCCATGCGAGCCGAAAACCGCGTGTCTTCCATCGCTGGACGCTCCGGCGCTTTCGCGTCAAACACCCGAGGTGGGAGCCTTGTGCGGGAATCCCGCTCCTACGGTTCTGTGCGGGGGGCGGCCAGTCGTGGTCGTCCTTACCGTGATCACGGACGCAAATGCTCCTATTCGTACCGAGCCCGCAATTTGACGGCGGGCCTCTGCCATGCTGCGATCCGCCGGAACGACGCTGACGTAACAGCGCCGCGTGGCAGAGGGAACGATCGAATGAAGCCTTGGCAAGCCAGCATTCTGGCGGCGATGTCGCTTGCCGCGCCGGCGGTGGGTTATGCGCAGGCCCCGAAGCCGGCCACCGGCAGCCTGACGATCGCCTTCGCTGCGGAGGCTACCAACATGGACCCGGCGAAATACGCCGCCGGCGTCGATCAGTATTTCTTCGGCCAGATCTACGAACAGCTTGTCCGCCCCAGTCCCGAACTGAAAAAGATCAACTGGCTGGCGGAAAGCTGGGAGCTCAAGGCAGACGGCGGCAAGCCCTGGCTCGACATCCATATCCGCAAGGACGTGAAATTCCACACCGGCGATCCGCTGACCTCGGCCGACTTCGCCTTTGCCTATGACCGGCTGCGCGACAACAAGATTTCCCGCTGGACGCATCTGCAAGCCGCCGTGGAAGCGTTCGAAATCGTCGACGACCACCATTTCCGCATCCGCTTCAAGCATGGCGACGGGTCGTATATCGCCGACAACCTGCAACTCTGGGCGATGTCGAAGGCCTATTTCGAGAAGGTTGGCGACGAGGAGTTCGGCAAGCACCCGGTCGGCACCGGGCCATGGAAATTCGTCTCCCGCGCCATCAAGGAAGAACTGCGGCTGGAAGCCTTCGACGATTACTGGCACCCGACCGCGCGTCCTGGCGTCAAGAACCTGATCGTCAAGATCATCCCGGAGGATCTGACTCGGGTCGCCGCCTTCAAGACCGGCGCGGTGGACTGGATGGACGCGGTGCCGCCCTCGATGGTGGAGGAATTCAAGAAAATGCCGGGCGTGACGACAGCCAGCTTCGTCGCACCCAACAATTTGTACGTCGCGATGGACGCGATCGGCGAGAAGTCGCCGATGAAGGATGTGCGGGTCCGCCAGGCCGTGGCGCACGCGATCGACGTCGACGCCATCATCAAAAGCGTGCTGTTCAACCAGGGGGAGCGCTATGTCCAGGTCGGGCGCGGCAGCACCGGTTACGATCCCGATCTGAAACCCTATCCGTATGACCCGCGCAAGGCGCGTGACCTGCTGAAACAGGCCGGATATCCCAGCGGCTTCGAAGTGCCCTGCTACAACCTGACCTCCCCGCGGGAGCCCTATATCAAGGAAGTGGGGGAGGCGATGTTCGCCTACCTCATCTCGGTCGGCATTCGCTGCAAGGTGCAGGGCCAGGAATATGGCGCCTGGATCACCTTCGGGCGGCGTGACCGCCAGGGGCACATCGATGGTTTCTACAGCAACATGTGGGGCCATGGCTCTCCCGGCGATCCCGGCACGCCCTGGGCCGGCCATGTGCACACCTATGTTCCCGGCGCCGGCTGGGGCATCACCTCGGTCCATTCCGATCCCGAACTCGATGTCATGATCGAGGAACTGAAGCAGACCATGGACCAGGACAAGCGCGATGCGTTGATCCGCAGGATCGCCCGCGTGAAGCATGAACGGGTGGCGGGCGGGTTCCCGACCTATCGCCCCGTCGTGACGTTTGCATGGCGCGACAAGGTGACCTTCGTCGGCTGGCCGCTGCCCGGGTTCTGGCGCAACATGCAGCAGATAGGCCTGAAGCAGTAGCAAATCGCCATGTCGGGCTTCCTGATCCGGCGGCTGGCGCAAGGTGTGATCAGCATCGTCGGCGCCAGCATCGTGATCTTCCTGATTTCCCGCCTGTCGGGCGATCCGATCCTGATCCTGCTGCCGAACGACGCGTCCCCGGCACTGATCGAGGACACGC
The DNA here is from genome assembly GCA_943330455.2 of Nitrosovibrio sp. Nv4. Taxonomy (GTDB): domain Bacteria; phylum Pseudomonadota; class Alphaproteobacteria; order Acetobacterales; family Acetobacteraceae; genus Rhodopila. The sequence goes on from CALQHT020000053.1 coordinate 9,562, forward strand.
GCCGCAACCTCGGCCTCGACCAACCGTTGTGGCGCCAATACCTGATCTTCGCGCAGAACGCGCTGGCGGGGGATTTCGGCCGGTCCTACCGCTGGCAGATGCCGGCGCTGCGGCTGATCCTGGACCGGTTGCCCGCGACCATCGAGCTAGCCTTGTGCGGCCTGGTCTTCAGCGTCCTGATCGCGGTTCCGATCGGCGTGCTATCAGCGGTGCACCGGGGCGGCTGGATCGACCGCGTCGGCCGGATCTTCGCCATGCTCGGCCAGGCGATGCCGGCCTTCTGGGTAGGGCTGCTGCTGATCCTGGTCTTCGCCATCCACCTGAACTGGCTGCCCGCTTTCGGCCATGGCGGCGTCAGCCACGTCATCCTGCCCGCCATCGCGCTGGGCTGGTACCCTGTCGCCGCGCAGACCCGCATCGTGCGCTCCGCCATGCTGGACGTGCTGGACAGCGACCATATCCGCCTGTCCCGCGCCCTGGGCACGCCCGAGCACCTGATCGTCTGGAAATACGCCCTGCGCAACGCCGCCATCCCCCTCCTCACCATGCTCGGCGTCTACTTTGCCGCAATGCTGGGCGGGGCCTTCGTGGTCGAAACGATCTTCGCCTGGCCCGGCGTCGGCCGCACGGTGGTGGAGGCGGTGTTCAGCCGCGACTTCCCGGTGGTGCAGGCGGGCGTGCTGTTCACCTCGATCCTGTTCGTGATCTCCAACCTGCTGGTGGACCTGTCCTACGGCATCGTCGATCCGAGGATCCGCGATGCGCGCTAGCTGGCTCCCTGAATGGGCGAGGGGTCTGCCCTGGCTGCCCTTGCTGGTCCTGGCCGCCGTCGGGCTCTGCGCGGCGATCGGGGAGGACATGTTTCCCTTCGACCCCAACCAGCTTGACCTGAGCGCCGCCTTCCGCCCGCCCGCCTGGCAGGAAAAAGGCAGCCTCCTGAACCCGCTGGGCGCCGATAATCTGGGCCGCGACATCCTGTCGCGCATCATGGCCGGATCGCGCGTGTCGGTGATCGTCTGCTTCTACGCGATCCTGTTTTCCGGCGGGATCGGCGCGCTGGCCGGCATGATCGCCGGCTATTTTGGCGGCATCGTCGATGCTGTGCTGATGCGCCTCATCGAAATCCAGCAATCCATCCCCGCCATCGCGCTCGCGCTGATCCTGGCCGCCGCGTTGGAGCCGGGCCTGTCCACCGTCGTGGTGGTCATCGTGCTGACCTATTGGGCCTGGTACGCGCGCATCATCCGCGGCGAGATCATCGCCCTGAAAGGCCGCGACTACATCGCCTTCGCCCGCGTCGCCGGCGTCGGCACCGCCACTATCTTCGTCCGCCATCTGCTGCCGAACATCTTCAACACCCTGGTCGTGCTGGCGACATTGCAGGTCGGCCAGGTGATCCTGTTCGAGGCATCGCTGTCCTTCCTCGGCCTGGGCATCCAGCAGCCCGACATCTCCTGGGGCCTGATGCTGGCCGACGCGCGTCAATACATCACCAATGCCTGGTGGGCGATCACCATGCCCGGTATCGCCATCATGCTGACCTGCCTGTCGGCGAATGTGTTCGGCGACTGGCTGCGCGACCGGCTCGATCCCAAGCTGAGGCAACTGTGATGCTGCTTCAGGTGGAAAACCTGCGCATGCACCTGCATCTCCGTCGTGGCGTGCTGCAAGCGGTGGACGGGATCAACCTGCATGTCGCGGAGGGCGAGACCTTGGGTCTGGTGGGCGAGTCCGGTTCGGGCAAGACCCTGACCGGATTGTCGCTGCTGCGCCTGCTGCCGAAAGGCTCCGGCCGGATCGAAAGCGGATCGATCCGGCTGGACGGGCAGGAACTGACCACGCTGCCCGAGGCGGAGCTGGCGCGCGACATTCGCGGCCGGCGCATCGCGATGATCATGCAGGACCCGATGACCTCGCTGAACCCGGTGTTTTCCATCGGCGATCAGGTGGGTGGACCGTTGCGCAATCACGATATTGCGCGTGGCACCGCCTTGCGGTCGGCCGTGGTGGATGTGCTGAAGCGTGTGCGGATTCCGTCGCCCGAGGACCGGTTGGGGGATTACCCGCATCAGTTCTCCGGTGGGCAGCGCCAGCGCATCGTGGCGGCGATGGCGATCGGCTGCACGCCGAGGCTCCTGGTGGCCGATGAGCCGACGACGGCGCTGGACGTGACGATCCAGGTGCAGATCATCGCACTGTTGCGGCAGATTCAGCACGATCAGGGTGTCGGGATCATCCTGATCACGCATGATCTGGGTGTGGCCGCAAGTCTGTGTCGGCGGATCGCGGTGATGTACGCGGGCCAGATCGTCGAAACCGGGCCGGTGCGGGCGATCTACCGCTCGCCGTCGCACCCCTATACCCAGGCGTTGCTGGCCGCGATCCCGCGCCTGCACAGCAAGCGCACCAGGCTGGCGGCGATCCCTGGCCAGCCGCCCAGCCTGATCGACCCGCCCAGCGGCTGCCGCTTTGCCGCCCGTTGCCCGATGCGCATGGACCAATGCGCCGCCCCACCGCCGACGGTCGATCTGGGCGACGGCCACAGCGCCGCCTGCTGGAAGCTGGCCAACTGATGCTGGAACTGGCCGGCATCACCAAGCACTACCGCACCCGCAACGGCGTCGTCCGCGCGGTGGAGGACGTGTCCTTCACCGTTCCCCCAAAGGGCACCATGGCACTGGTCGGCGAATCCGGCTGCGGCAAGACCACGATCGCGAAAATCATCCTGCAACTGGAACGCCCAATCTCCGGCACCGTCCGGTTCGAGGGCGCGGACATCGCCACCATGTCCCGCGCCGCGCTGCACGCCTATCGGCGCCAGGTGGCGGCGGTGTTCCAAGACCCGTATTCCTCGTTGAACCCGCGCCTGCGCGTGCATCGTATCATCGCCGAACCGATCCTGGCGCATGAACGACCCGGGCGCGCCGCGCTGGACAAGCGCATCGCCGAGGTGCTGGACATCGTAGGACTGCCCGCCACCGCCGCGACCTTGTACCCGCATGAGTTCTCCGGCGGGCAGCGCCAGCGCATTGCGATCGCCCGGGCGCTGGCCCTGCAACCGCGGCTGATGGTGCTGGACGAACCCGTCTCGGCCCTGGATGTCTCGATCCGCGCCCAGGTCCTGAACCTGTTGCAAGACATCCAGGCAGAGTTCGGGTTGACCTATCTGATCATCGCGCATGACCTTGCCTTGGTGGAACATTTCTCCAGCGATGTGGCGGTGATCTATCTCGGCCGCGTGGCTGAATCCGGACCAACCGAGCCGGTGTTCGCCAACCCGCGCCATCCCTACACGCAGGCGTTGCTGGCGGCGGTGCCGCTGCCCGACCCGGACCATGTGCTGAGCGAGACCGCGGCGACGGGCGAGATCGCGAGTGCCTTGAACCCGCCCTCCGGCTGCCGGTTCCACCCGCGCTGCCCGCATGTCTTCGCGCCCTGCCCGGCCACGGTGCCGCCCGCCTATCCGGCCGGCGCGGGCCATCATGTCGCCTGTCATTTGCTCAAGGATTCGCCCGCATGACCGCGCCGCTCGCCAATCTGGTTGTCCTGGAAACCTCCGGGGATGTCGCGACCCGGTATTGCGGCAAGCTGTTCGCCGAACACGGGGCGCGGGTGATCCAGACCTATCGGCCGGACGACCGTCATATCGGCTATGGCGGTGCCGCGTCGCGCGCCTATGCGGCCTGGCTGGACGCGGGGAAGGAGCAGTCCTCGGCGGCGGATGCGCAACCCGATCTGGTGATCGCCGGCCAGAACGCCGCTGACATCGAAGTCGCCGAGGCACTGGTGGCCGGCTTCCCGCGCCGCCCGCTGCTGCTGGCGCTGACTTGGTTCGGCCAGACCGGACCTTATTCGAACTGGGCCGGCAGCGACGGTGTGATCCAGGCGATGACCGGCCTCGCCTACGCGATCGGCCCCGCCGAGGGACCGCCCACCCTGCCGCAGGGTCATGCGCCGCAGATCGTCGCCGGTGCCACCGGGCTGATCGTCGCGCTGTCGGCCCTGATCGGACGGCGCAACGGCCAGCACATCGATCGTGTGGATACGAATGTCCTGGAAGCACATCTCTGTTTCGCCGAACACAGCGGTCCCGGCTTCTTCAAGGGCGGCCCGGCGGCTCAGCGTCGTGGCGTCAACCGTTACTTGCCGGTCTACCCGCAGACCATCTTCCCGGCCGAGGACGGCTGGATCGGCGTCACCGCCCTGACCCCGCAGCAATGGCAGGGGCTGTGCGAGCTGATCGGCCTGCCCGACCTGGCAAAGGACCCGGATTTCGCCACCACCGATAAGCGCCTGGCCAATTGCGACCGGCTGGACTCGATCCTGGGGCCGGCGCTGCGCCGCCACAACGCGGCCTATCTGTTGGAGGAAGGCCAGCGCCGCCGCGTCCCCATGGCGCCGGTGCCGACCATGGAACAGGTGCTGGCCACGCCGCATTGGCGCGTCCGGGACAGTTTCCGCGCCTTTGACGGTGGGTTCGAGGGACCGGCCATGCCGTTCCGCCTGCAACCGCGCTCGCCCGCGCCGGCCTGGGACGAGGAACGCCCGCAAGGCCAGGGACCCCTGGCCGGACTGCGCGTCCTGGACCTGTCGATGGGCTGGTCCGGCCCGCTGACCGGGCGGCATTTCGCCGATCTCGGCGCCGAGGTCGTCAAGGTCGAGGGCTGCGCACATATCGACTGGTGGCGCGGCTGGAACGCGCTGGAAGCCGGCGATCCGCCGCCCTATGAGATGCGCGCCAACTTCAACGCGGTGAACCGCAACAAGCGCGCCATTACGCTTGACCTTACGAGCCCTCAGGGCGGCGATCTGCTGCGGCGCCTCGCCACCGGCGCCGATCTGCTGATCGAGAACTACGCACCGGGTGTGCTGAACCGGCTGGGCTACTCGGCCGAGACCTTGGGGAGCCTGAATCCACAGCTGGTCTATATCTCAATGGGCGCGTTCGGTAGCGCCGGCCCTTGGTCGGGGTTCCGTGCCTACGGCTCGACAACCGAGCAGGCGTCCGGGATGCCGTTCCTGCACGGGGCGGCGGATTGGCCGCCGGCGATGCAGCACACCGCCTATGGCGATCCGGTGGCGGGGATTTATGCCGCTGTCGCCGCGCTGATCGCGTTGTATGGGCGCGAACGGACCGGTGGCGTGACGATCGATTTGTCGCAGGTTGAATGCCTGTTCCAGCTTGCCGCGGATGGGATCGTCGCACAGTCGGCGACCGGAGCGCCACCGCCTCGCACCGGCAGCCAGAGCGCGACCAGCGCCTGGCGCGGCTGCGTTGGCTGCGATGCCCCCGACACCTGGGTCGCGGTCGATCTGCGCGATCCCGACCAACTGCGTCAGGTCGGGATCACAGTGCCCGCCGAGGCCGATCAGGCAACCATCGGGGCTGCATTGGCGACCTGGGCCTCCAGCCGCACGTCCCACGATGCCGCTGCCGCCTTGCAGCGTTCCGGCATCGCCGCCGGTCCGGTCACTCCGGCGCACCGGTTGCTGGACGATCCGCATCTTGCCGCTATCGGCTTCTGGCGACGCGCCGAACGCCGTTATGTCGGCACTCATATCGTTCCCAAGCCGCCCTTTGCCCTGGACGGTCAGGCGCCGCCGCTACGCCGCCCCAGCCCCACTTTGGGCGAGCACAACACCGAGGTGCTGCAAACCGTGCTGGGCCTCACGTCCGCCGACATCGCGACCCTGGAACGCGACGGCATCATCGGGACGAAAGCGACATGACCGCCCATCCAACCCACGACGCTGCAACCATCATCGGAACCTCCGCCCCATGCCTGTAACCAAACTGCTGATCGCCAACCGGGGCGAAATCGCCATTCGCATCGCCCGCGCCGCCGGCGATCTGGGCATCCCGACGGTTGCGATGCATTCCATCGATGACGCGAACAGCCTGCATTTGCGTATGGCGGACCAGGCCCATGCCCTGTCGGCCAGCGGTGTCGCCGCCTATCTGGACCAGGACGCGATCATCGCGGCGGCACGAGACACCGGCTGCGACTCGATCCATCCCGGCTACGGGTTCCTGGCCGAACGCGCCGATTTCGCGCGGGCCTGTGCGGCCGCAGACCTGACCTTTGTCGGCCCCAGCCCCGATCATCTGGACCTGTTCGGCGACAAGGCCCGGGCTCGCGAAGCCGCCGTCGCGGCCGATGTGCCGGTGATCGCCGGCCTCGACCACGCCGTCACCTTGGACGAGGCCCGCGCCTTCCAGGCCGAACACGGTGCGATCATCATCAAGGCCGTCGCTGGCGGCGGTGGGCGTGGCACGCGGGCAGTGACGTCGGCCGACGACCTCGACTCCGCCTTCGCTCGCTGCCAGTCTGAGGCCAAGGCTGCGTTCGGCCGAGCGGACGTCTATGTCGAGCGGTTCATCCAGCGGGCTCGCCATGTCGAGGTGCAGATTCTGGGCGACCGCACCGGCGCCATCGCGCATCTTGGCGAACGCGAATGCAGCGTGCAGCGGCGGTTCCAGAAGATCGTTGAAATCGCGCCAGCGCCCAACCTGGACGTCACACTACGCGATCGGATCATCGACGCCGCGGTCCGGTTTGCGTGCAAGGTCGGCTACGGCAACCTGGGCACATTCGAATTCCTGATCGACGCACAAACGAACGATTTCGTCTTCATCGAGGCAAACGCCCGCCTGCAGGTCGAACACACGGTCACCGAGGCGGTGACGGGTGTCGATCTTGTGCAGTCGCAGATCCGCCTGGCGCAGGGTGCGACCTTGGCGGAACTGGGGCTGGACGATCCCGCCATCGCCCGTCCGCGCGGGTTTGCGATCCAGGCTCGCGTCTGCCTGGAAACCATCGCGCCCGACGGCACGATGCGACCGGCCGGCGGTACCCTGACGGCGTATGAGGCGCCGAGCGGGCCGGGGATAAGGACGGATGGGTTTGGGTATACGGGGTATAAGACGAGCGGATCGTATGACTCGCTGCTGGCGAAGGTGATTGCGCATGCACCGGGTCCTCGGTTCGCCGATGCCGTGGCGCGCGCGACGCGGGCGTTGAGCGAGTTCCGATTGGAAGGCGTGGGCAGCAACATTTCGTTCCTGCGGGCGATCCTGGCGCATCCCGATTTTGCCGCGGGTGCTGTCCATACACGTTGGCTGGACGAACATATGACGGCGCTGGCCGGTGCCGCCGCTGATCAGAAGCCACGTCATGTGGAAGCAGCCGCACCGGCTCGGGCGGATGGCGGCGGCTTCGCGGGCGCGCGGGTCGCCAACGCGCGCGATCCGCTGGCGTTGTTCGCGCATGACGCCCAGGTGAAGTCGGAACAGGCGGGATCGGGGCCGGGGCCGGATGAGGGCACGCCGACCGGCCCCAATGGCTCCACCGGGCTGGTCGCGCCGATCCAGGGCACGATCGTCAGCATCGACGTCAAGGCCGATGACCTGGTCCGCCAAGGCCAGCAGGTCGCGGTGGTCGAAGCGATGAAGATGGAGCACGTCATCACCGCGCCGCATGCCGGCATCGTCCGGCTGGTCACGATGGCGGCCGGCGACGTGGTGCGTGAGGGCTATCCGTTGGTGTTCGTGCAGGAAGCCGATGTCGGCGGCGATGCCATCGCGGCGGCGGCGGCGGTCGATCCGGACTTCATCCGCCCCGACCTGGCGGAGAACATCGCCCGTCACGCCCTGACATTGGACGAGAACCGGCCAGCCGCCGTGGCGCGTCGGCGCAAAACCGGCTACCGCATGCCGCGCGAGAATATCGAGCAACTGGTCGATCCGGGCTCCTTCAAGGAATACTGGCCGCTGGTCGTTGCTCGTCAGCATCAGCGCCATTCGCTGGACGCGCTGCGGGAAAACACCCCGGCCGACGGCGTGGTCGCCGGCATGTGCGCGATCAATGGCCATCTGTTCTCCGACGACCGATCCCGCGCCGCGTTGGTGCATTACGACTACACGGTGCTGGCCGGCACGCAGGGGCACCGCAACCACTACAAGCAGGACCGGATGTTCGAACTGGCGCAGCGCTTCCGCCTGCCGCTGGTGCTGTTCGGTGAGGGCGGTGGCGGCCGCCCGGGAGAAGACTGGATCGGCCCGCGCGTCGCTATCGACACCCACACCTTTACCACTCTGTCGCAGCTCAGCGGCCTGGTGCCGATGGTGTCCGTGGTCAATGGCCGCTGCTTCGCCGGCAACACGGCGCTGGTGGCCTGCTGCGACGTGATCATCGCGACCGAAGGCTCCACCCTGGCGATGGGCGGGCCGGCGATGATCGAGGGCGGCGGCCTGGGCATCTACACGCCCGAAGAGGTCGGGCCGATGTCGTTTCAAGTACCCAACGGCGTCGTCGATATCCTGGTCAAGGACGAAGCGGAGGCGGTCGAGACCGTCAAGAAATACCTGTCCTATTTCCAGGGCGCGATCCCGATCTGGGACGCGCCCGATCAGCGCAGCTTGCGTCACGCGATTCCGGAAAACCGCATGCGGCTCTATGACATGCGGGAGATTCTGTACACTCTGGCCGACAAGGGCAGCGTGTTGGAAATCCGGCAGAAATTCGGCATCGGCATCATCACCGCCTTCATCCGGATCGAGGGCAAGCCGATGGGCGTGATCGCCAACAACCCGCATCATCTGGCTGGCGCGATCGACTCCGACGGGTCCGACAAGGGCGCGCGCTTCATGCAGTTGTGCGACGCGTTCGACATTCCGGTGCTGAACCTAATCGACTGTCCGGGCATCATGGTCGGGCCGGAGGTGGAACGGACTGCCCTGGTGCGTCACTGTACGCGGCTGTTCAACGTGGGTGCGAACATGACCGCGCCGCTATTCACCGTCGTCGTGCGCAAGGCCTACGGGCTGGGCGCGCAGGCGATGCTGGGGGCGGGGTCGCTGGTCGGGTTCTTCTCGGTTGGCTGGCCGACGGCCGAGTTCGCCGGCATGAATATCGAGGGTGCGGTCAAGTTGGGCTATCGCAAGGAACTGATGGCCATCGAGGAGCCCGAGGCGAGGCTTGCCGAATTCACCCGCCGCACGACCGCGGCCTATGAGCAGGCCAAGGCGGTGAACGCGGTGATGGGCGGTGGCATCGACGACGTGATCGACCCGGCTGATACGCGCGACTGGATCGCCAAGAGCCTTAAGCGCCTGCCGCCGGTTCCGCCGCGAACGGGCAAGAAATATCCCTACATCGATACGTGGTGAACGGCGTGACCATGGCTATCCGTCGGCATGGACCCGATACGCGGACCGATATACCGTCAGCGCCAACCATCAGACACGTAATAGGACGAGGGAACGAAACGGTTGGCTGACGATCCGATCCGAATGGCCGGTGCGGAGCCGCTGCTGTCGGTCAGCGGCCTCGGGGTGTTTTTCGGGGGCGGGCCCGACGAGGTGCAGGCCACCAAGGACATCGACTTCGCCGTGTATCCCGGAGAGCGCGTCGGCATCGTCGGTGAGAGCGGCTGCGGGAAGACCGTCACCGGCCTGGCGCTGCTGGGCCTTTTGCCGCCGGCCACCACCCGCATCGTCGGATCGGCCATGTTCGAGGGGCAGAACCTGATCGGCCTGTCGCGGGATCGGCTGCGCCGCGTGCGTGGGCGCAAGATCAGCATGATCTTCCAGGAACCCATGAGCGCGCTGGACCCTGTCTTCACCATCGGCCAGCAGATCGGCGAAACGATCCGCACGCATTTCGGTGCCAGCAAGGCGCAGGCGCGGGAACGGGCGATCGACGCTCTGGCCAGCGTCGGCATCCCCAGCCCGGCCCGAGTGCATGACAGCTATCCGCACCAATTGTCCGGCGGGATGCGTCAGCGCGCGATGATCGCCATCGCCCTAGTCTGCGAGCCTCGGTTGCTGATCGCCGACGAACCCACCACCGCGCTGGATGTCACCATCCAGGCGCAGATCATCGACCTGCTGCTGGATCTGAGCACCCGCAACGGCACGGCGCTGCTGTTCATCACCCATGATCTCGGGGTGATTGCCGAAACCTGCACGCGGATGTTGACCATGTATGCCGGGCAGGTGGTGGAGGACGCGATGGTCGATGACGCCCTGGTGCGGCCGCTGCATCCCTATACGTCCGGGTTGCTGCGCTCCCTGCCGCGGCTCAGTGAACGGGGCACGGTGCTGCCGTCGATCGCCGGGCGGGTGCCGACCCTGCGCGACATGCCAACCGGCTGCCGGTTCGCCGAACGTTGTGCGCATCGGCAGGTGGGCTGCGACCAGGCGCAGTCCATCGCGCGCATCGATGCCACCCATCGCGTGCGCTGCCATCGTCACGCGGATTTCGTGCTGCCAGGCGCCTTAACCGAGCGGGAAGCCGCGGCATGAGCACCCCGATCGTCACCGTCGATGATCTGCGTATCCGCTTCCTCACTCAGGACAAGCGCGAAACGGTGAAGGCCGTCGATGGCGTCAGCTTCTCGGTCGATCCCGGGGAGACGTTTGGCGTCATCGGCGAGTCCGGGTCCGGCAAGTCGACCTTGGGGCGAGCCGTTGTGTGTTTGCTGAAGCCGAGCGAGGGGCGGGTGCTGCATGGGGAGACGGATCCTTATATGTTGTCGTCGGCCGAATTGCGCCAGCGGCGGCGGGCGTTCCAGATCATCTTCCAGGACCCCAATGCGGCGCTGAACCCGCGCATGCGGATCATCGATTCCATTCGCGAGCCGCTGGACATCATCGGTGGCACCTCGCGCGCCGAACGCGACCGGCGAGCGCGGGAGATGCTGGACCGGGTCGGCCTGCCGGCGGAATTCGGCGCGCGCTATCCGCATGAATTGTCGGGCGGGCAGAAGCAGCGGATCAATATCGCTCGCGTCCTGACGGTGCGCCCTAGCCTGATCGTCTGCGATGAGGTGGTGGCCGCGCTGGATGTGTCGATCCGCGCCGATATCCTGAACCTGTTCGCCGATCTGCAGCGCGAATTCGGCCTGACCTATCTGTTCATCACGCATGACCTGGGCGTGGTGTCGCATGTCAGTTCGCGCATCGCGGTGATGTATCTGGGCCGGTTCATGGAACTGGGGCCGGCCGAGGCGCTGGCTCGCAGACCATTCCACCCCTACACCGAAGCGCTGATGTCGGCCGAACCTATTCCGCTGCCGTCATCGATGCGCGAAACCCGCCGCATCATCCTGCAAGGGGAAATCCCCAGCCCGACCAACCCGCCCTCCGGCTGCCGTTTCCGCACGCGCTGCCCCGCCGCGGCGGATCGCTGTTCGGCCGAGGAACCGGCCTGGCGGGAGATGGAACCCGGGCATTTCGCCGCCTGTCATTTCGCCGGCACCGTCACCACGCGGCTGCCGTGACCAAGGAGAGCATCCCATGATCCGATTGAACGGACTCGATCGCCGCGACTTCCTGGCCTTGCTGGGTGCGACCACCGCCGCGTCGGGCAGCGCCTATGCCCAGGCGGCGCCGAAGCGTGGCGGCATCCTGCGGGTGTCCGCCCCGGCCAATCCATCCAGCCTGGACCCGGCGACGGGGGGATCAGGGTCGGATCACGTGTTCCTTTACACGATGTTCGATACGCTGGTGGCGTTCGACTACGAGACCCTGCGTCCGATGCCCGGTCTGGCGGAATCCTGGAGCTATCCGGCTCCGACAACCCTGGTGTTGAACATCCGTCCCGGCGTGCTGTTCCATGACGGCACCCCGTGCGACGCGGCGGCGGTCAAATTCAACCTCGACCGCAACCGTAAGGGCGAACGGTCCAACATCAAGGGCGACCTTGTGACCGTCGCGGATGTGACCGTGACCGGACCGAACCAGGTGACCATCCGCCTGACCGAGCCGGACACCGCCATGCCGCTGATCCTGTCGGATCGGGCCGGCATGATGTGCTCCCCCAAGGCGGTGGAGGAGCGGGGCAAGGATCACGACCGCAATCCGGTGGGCGCCGGTCCGTGGAAATTCGTCAGTTGGGCGAATGCGGAAAAAGTGGTGACGACCCGGCACGAGAAATACTGGCGGCCCGACCGGCCCTATCTGGATGGCGTCGAACTGGCCGTCATCACCGAGGTGCAGACCGGATTGCGCTCCGTCGTGGCCGGCCAGAACGATTTTGCCTACCAGTTGCTGCCGTCGCAGAAACCGGTGATCGATCGGGCGAAGGGGCTGGTCGCTGTCACCGGGCCGACCCTGTATTGCGTGCAGATGTTCTTCAACTGCGCGATTGCGCCGGTGAACGACGTGCGGGTGCGCCAGGCGATGAACTTCGCGATCGATCGCGATGAGTTCAACAAGGCGACGATGAACGGGCTGTCGGAACCCGCCGTCGTGACCATGCCGTCCGCGCATTGGGCGCACGATCCGATCATGGCGAAATACTACCCGTACGATCCCGACAAGGCGCGCAAGCTGCTGGCCGAGGCCGGCTACAAGGACGGGCTCGATGTCCAGGCCATCGGTTTTTCCGACCAGCGCTGGCAGCAGCGCCAGGAAGTGATCATCGAGCAGTACCGCAAAGTCGGCATCCGCATTCGCTTCACCAACGGAACCGTGGCGGAGACCTCGGCCTCCTTCAACACCGAACGCAAGGTTCCGGTGTTCCTCAGCGCCTGGACCGGGCGGCCCGATCCGACTTCCACCTATCAGCTCATGTTCGGCGAGGGGGCCTACTACAATGCCGCCCGGGTCGCGGCGACGCCGGAGATCGGGCCGGCGCTTCAGGCGACCCGCGCGGTGGAGGATACCGAATCGCGCCGCAAGGCCTTTGCCAAACTGCAACGCCTGGTGACGGAGAACGCCCTGCTGATCCCGCTGGTGTTCCAGTTCGAGCTCGACGCCCATTCCCAGAAGGTGAAAGGTTTCAAGCCCAACCTGCTGGGCAAGCCGAAATTCGAGAATGTCTGGCTGGAAGGCTGAGCGAGCCAGGGAGAGGCGGTCGTGCGCGGACAGTCACGCCTGATCGGGCGACGCCTGGCTCAGATCATTCCGGTGATCGTGCTGGCAACCTTCGTCGTGTTCGGGCTGCTGCATCTGGTTCCCGGCGACATCGCGTTCACCCTGGCCGGGGAGAACGCGACGGATGCACGCATTGCCCAGATCCGTGAAAGCTACGGCCTGGATCGGCCATTTCTGGTGCAGTACGCATCCTGGCTGTGGAACGCGCTGCATTTCGACCTGTCGCGGTCCTATCTGTCGAACGAGCCGGTGCTCAATCAGATTCTGCACCGGTTTCCGACGACCTTGCTGATCGTGTGCGGGGCGCTGTCGATCTCCCTGACCATCGGCATTCCGCTGGGCATTCTGGCGGCGACCAAGCCGGAATCTCGCCTAGACGCGGCGGTGACTAGCCTGGCGTCGCTGGGCGTGGCGGTGCCGAATTTCTGGCTGGCGATGCTGCTGGTCGCGACATTCGCTCTGTCGCTGAACTGGTTTCCCGCGACCGGTGCCGTTGCTTTCGCGAAGGACCCGGCCAAGTCCATCCTGCATGCCGCCTTGCCCGCTCTGGCGTTGGCGGCCGGCGGCGTGGCCGAGGTGGCGCGCCAGTTGCGCAGCGGATTGATCGAGATTCTGTCGTCGCAATATGTGCGCACCCTGCATGCCAAAGGCCTGTCGCCGGCGGCGATTCTGTGGAAGCACGGGCTGAAAAATGTCAGCGTCAACCTGCTGACGGTCATCGGTCTGCTGGTCAATCGCCTGCTCGGCGCGACCGTGGTGGTGGAGGCGGTGTTCGCCATTCCCGGCATGGGCAGCCTGATCGTGCACGCCGCGATCAACAAGGATTTCCCCGTCGTGCAGGGCGTGGTGCTGGCGATGGTGGTGGTGGTGATCTGCATGAATCTGCTGATCGATATCCTGTACACGATCCTCGATCCGCGGGTGGCACTGAAATGATCCGCTCCGTCGCACGCTGGGCCTGGCGCAACCCGCCGGCTGGCGCCAGCCTAATCTTCCTGTTGGCGCTGTTCACCCTGGCGCTGCTTGCCCCTGTCGTAGCGCCCTATGCGCCGACCACGCAGAACGTCAACAACGCCCTGGCCGAACCGAGCTGGCAGCATCTTCTTGGCACCGACGATCTGGGGCGGGACGTACTCAGTCGCTTGATCCATGGCGCGCCGGCCACCCTGTATGCCAGTTTCCTGGCCGTGTCGGTCGCCTGCCTGCTGGGTATTCCGGTCGGGTTGCTAGCGGGATTCCTGGGCGGCTGGGTGGATGACGGTATCAGCCGGGTGATCGACACGTTGATGTCCTTTCCTGGCATCGTGCTGGCCATCGGCGTGACCGGCGCGCTGGGGATCGGACTGACCAACAGCATGCTCGCCGTCGGGATCGTATTCTCTCCGCAATTGGCCCGTCTGGTGCGCGCCCAGACCTTGGTGGTGAAGCAGGAATTGTACGTCGATGCCGCCCGCTGCTTCGGCGCTAGCCTGGGCCGCATCATCATCCGCCACATCACGCCGAACGCGATCCAGCCGGTGATCGTGCAGATCACCCTGTTGCTGGCGGTGGCCTTGCTGGCGGAGGCAAGCCTGAGTTTCCTGGGGCTGGGCGTGCAGCCACCGCAGCCGAGTTGGGGGGCGATGCTCGCCCGTGCCTACAACTACATGGAGATCGCGCCGGAGCAGATGTACTCGCCGGGGATCGCCATCCTGCTGACCGCCCTGTCGTTCAATACGTTGGGGGAGGCGTTGCGGGTCGCGCTGGATCCGACTCGCAAGCGGCGCTGATTGACACCCCCTGCCTGAAGTCACGTGTGGAAGGGCTGCGGAGTCGGCCAGACAAGGTCCGTTCCTTCTTTCATTCGACGGCTCGTCTCCGCGATCTCGGCGTGCTTTGGCGCCGAGGCCGAGATCTTCTACCGGGTGATCTTCCTGCCCACCGTCAACGACGCGGCCGAGGCTGAAATGCTCGGCGACGACGCCGCAAGACCGGGGGGGGGAGTAGAAATTGATGTGTGATGGTCTCGCGGCCATGGTGTCAGAGGATTTCAGATCAATTCTGAAACGGGTCGCCGGGGGGCACATCGTCCTGGACGATGGCAACAGCACACCGGTCCACAATCACCTCTACGATTTTGACGATGGCGCGATCCCGCTCGGGGCCGGGCTGTTCGCCCGCATTCTCTAGCAGCGGATGCTGCTGCGGGAATGGTACCCCTGAGTGCTGCGGGTTGCATTGATCTTGCGGAGGAGGGCGCCGAGGTCGGGCGGCTCGGTCTCATCAAGTCGGCCAGACCGATCTTTGGCGGGCAGGCCGAAGGCATTGCCGGCCTTGCAGACGAAGCGGCGTTCGGTGCCGCGCTCGGGATCGTGGTGCCAGGGACCGTCGCCATCGCTCGAGAACAGCGCCAATGAAACGACCTGATCCACGATGCCCGGCAGTTCGCGCCCGACCTTGCCGCCCTCCATTTGCGGCCGCCAGGTGCTCTTGCCGAACTCGTCAGTGACCTTTTCCAGGATGCCGACCATGATCGTGGTCTTGCCGGGCGCATGTTGCAGGTGCTTGAACAGGCCGATCACCTCACGGGCCATCAGGCCGTAGGCCCCAAGTGTATCGGGTTTGCCGGTCTTTTCGCTGAACGCCTCGGGCCTTGTCTTTGCCCAGGCCATCGCCTGGCGGGTCAGGTCGGTCAGGCTGTCGAGGAAGATGATCGACTTCCCGTCGAGCAGTCGGGCCAGATCGGCGTGTTTGCCTCGGAGATGCTGATAGTGGTTCTCCGAGTAGAATTCGTTGGGTGCTGCGGCAGGATTCACGCCACCGATCAGACAGGCGACGGCGGTGGCATCGTCAAACGTGCGGATCGGCAGGCTGTCGCCACGCCAGTCCTGTATGGATTTCAACGCGGCCTCGATATCGATGCAGACCGTCTCCCTTTCTCGTAGGTGCTTGAGCTGGGTGGTCTTTCCCGAGCCGGTTGGGCCGAACAACGCGACGGTGGATTTGTTCGCCGCGTGTGATATCCGTTCGTCCAAGGTAACGGTATGCAGGGCCATTATGCTTCTCCGAGAATGAGGAGGCGGATGACGCGGCTCAGCCGATCCTTGGCTTCCTCGGGATCGGGACCGCCATCGTCGTCGTCTCGCCCCAGCGCCTCGGGCGCCGTGCAGGCGTTGGCGGCCGCCTTGATGTGCAGCGCCGTCAACATCGGGATGGCGCTGTCGCCTGCGGCGCGAACGCAGTCAGCCATGCAGGTCATGAGTTGATCCTCCGTGTTGCGGCTTCGTGGTCAGGATTGAGGATGAGCTTGAAGGTCTGCCGTCCGGTGCGAGCGGTCTCGAAGACCGTTCGGATGCGCTCAGGCCACGCGGCATGGGCGCGTTCGGCGACCTTGAAGCTGACCTCGACGTAATCACCTGGGTTCTCGCCGCCCGCGCGGATGCGATCGGCCAACTCGGCAAGGCGGGATTGGTCCCATTCAACGCGCTTCGGTAAGTCCGCGACGACGGTGACAGGCCCATCGTCGAACCGGACGGTCCCCCGACGTCTTTGCCTGCCGCACCGCGTGCGGCAATCGCGCACTGCTCGTAGCGGAGAGCGATCAAGGTCTCGATCCAGTCCAGCGCCTTCTTGGCCATGTCGAGGGTGGACCGGGCTTCCTCTTGCAGGAGGGCAAGTTGGTCCGGCGGTATGTCGCCGACCTGGTTGGCGTCCTGGCCACGCAGGTTGGCCATCGTGATGCGATTGCTCAGCATGCTTTCTCCAAGGGGTGGTTGAGGTTGGCGAGGGAAGGATCGGGCGCGGTCGCGCCGGCGATGGCGTCGGATGGCGCCAGCGGCCCTTGTTCGGCATCGCGGCAGCGGGCACGGCGATCCGTGTCCGCGTCGGGTTTCCGCGTCGCACTGCGTTCGGCGATCTCCAGCCAGACATGCAGCGGCAGCACGACGAACGGTGCCGCCCGGTCGCGCCAGAGGAACAGGGCGTCACTGCCACCAAGCCAGCGCTCCAGGGCGCGGAACCCATCGCCGGTTCCATACGCCTTGACCTCGGTTCTGATCGGCGTATCGCCGCGCTCATAGAGATCGACGTCGGCGCCGTTGCCACAGTACCCCGCCGCCGCCGCCGTACGGCGACGCGCCTTGACCGAGGCCGTCGTGGCACTCGCGCCGGTCAGCGGCATGACTGCCGCAGTCTGCGCGGCGCTGGGGGTTTCGCGCGCCACGGTGCACCGGCGACGCATGGTTTTGGCCGCGCCGCCGACGATTCCGCAGCCAAGGCCGGTGCCGGATCGGGCTTTGACCGCGCCGCAACGCCAATCGGTGCTCGATCTGCTGCGCGCGGCCCGTTTCGTCGATCAGGCGCCGGCCGAGATCTACGCCACCTTGCTCGATGAGGGCATCTATCACTGTTCGATCCGCACCATGTATCGCATCCTCGATCAGAACGGCGAGGTGCGCGAACGCCGTCAGCAGTTGCGCCATCCGGTTTACCAGAAGCCGGTACATCTGGCGGAAAAGCCCAATGAAGTCTGGTCTTGGGACATCACCAAGCTGATGGGCCCAACCTTGTGGAGCTACTTCTGTCTCTACGTGAACCTCGACATCTACAGCCGCCGTGTGGTCGGCTGGTGCGTGGCCGATGCCGAAAGTGCCGCCCTGTTCCAGCCACTGTTCGACGATGCCATCGCGAAACACAACGTGCCACCGGGCCAGCTCACCTTGAATGCCGACCGCGGCGGCCCGATGAAAGCCAAGGCCACCGCGCTTTTGCTGGCCGACCTGGGTGTTACCTGCTCGCTTACTAACCAGTCGGTAATATAGGCGACACTCGGAGCCAAAAAAATGGTAATTGCTCACCTCACCCCTGCGATCGGGTGGGCGGGTAGTTTGACCGCGAGCACGAAGCGAATGGTATCAAGCACCGAAGCGCGATTGGCTTTCGCGGTGCTGACGACGGAGCGGAATGCGGCATAGGTCTCGGCGCCCCATTCGCACCGGAAGCCATTGGTCACCTTGCGGAAGATGACGCTGGGCCGGAGGTGCCGCTCGGAGATATTGTTGGTGTATGGCACGTCGCGGTTGGTCATGGACACGAACAGATGAGCCCGATTGGCGGCCATGCGCTTTCGCAGCTTGCGTCCGGGTTCGCCGATCGGAACGCCAGCCATGATGGCATCCAACCGCCTGTCGAGGTCGTAGAGATACTGCTTCAGGGTGG
>CALQHT020000054.1 GCA_943330455.2 Nitrosovibrio sp. Nv4
AATGCCTGCTGCCGCTGAGATTCGGTAAGACCAGCGATCCCGTCAAGCCACGCTTCGAATGCAGTCGCTTCCATGCTGCCCCCCCGCCGGTGGCATCCTAGCCGATTTCAACAAATACCGCTATAAGAGCCTTACTTTAAGACCGGCGCTCGCCCCGGTTCATTGCGAAATACCACGAAACCCCCGGGGTTCCGTTACAAATCCGCGCGGGAACCGGGGGTATTTGTTCCGCTCCCCGGTGGTTAACCTGTCATTCATACCCGCTTCCAAAAGCGTCAATCACTGCCTGTTTCATGGTCCACTATTTCTACCCCGCCCATTTTTTGAGCCCTGCGCGGGGCAGGAGCATCCGAGCGCCAGATGGCGCGATAGATCTCGCGCGGCCCCGAACACCATAACAGCCAGCCGAGACACCCTTGCCGTCATCCGCCCGACACATTACCCGATGCCCACGGACCCAGGAGACGCGAGCCCATGCCCACCAGGATCGCCACGCAGGATGCGCTGCACGCGCTGTTCCACCCGCGCGCGGTCGCCGTCGTCGGTGCCTCCGACGACACCACGAAGCACGGCTACATCGTGTTGACCAACATCCGCGAAACCGGCTTCCAGGGCGGCATCTACGGCATCAGCCGCCGCCTGGCCGATGTCGACGGGATCCCTTGCCGGCCCGATTTCGGCTCAATTCCCGAACAGATCGACACCGCCTTCCTCGCGATCCCGGCCGAGGCCGCCGTCCAGGCCGTCCGCGATTGTGCCCGTGCCGGGCTGAAAGCCGTCATCGTCGGGTCCGCCGGCTATGCCGAAAGCCTCGATGCCGGCGGCGAGGAACGCCAGCGCGAGCTGCAACGCATCGCCGAACAGGAAGGCATCCGCATCGTCGGCCCCAACTGCAACGGCATCTACAACGCGCATCATCCGATCTCGATCGGCTTCAACACCGCCCACGCCAAGCGCCAAAAGCCCGGCGGCATCTCCATCTTCTCGCATTCCGGAGCGTTGTTCGACGCCATGGCCGGGCGGCTGGCCATGTTGGGGGCCGGTCTGTCGCTGTTCGCCTCGGCCGGGAACGAGGCCGACATGTCGGTCCTCGACTACATGGAATATGCCATCGGCCACGCGCCGACCCGCGTCATCGCGCTGCTGATCGACAGCCTGCAGGACGGCCCCCGCTTCCGTCGCCTCGCCCTGGCCGCGCACGAAGCCGGCAAACCCGTGGTGGCGCTGAAAATCGGCGACTCGGAGGCCGGTGCCGCCGCGGCGGTCGCGCATTCATCCCGCATGGCGGGCGACGCCAGTTCCTACGCCGCCTTGTTTGCCGCCAGCGGCGTCGCCTCCGTCGCGACCTTGGAAGGCCTGATGACCGCCGCCGCCCTGCTGGACAAATACGGCCGCCGCCCGGGGCGTCTTGGCGCTCTGTCCACCTCCGGCGCCGGCGCGTCCCTGATCGCGGATCGGTGCGAGGCGCTGAAAGTCCCCCTCGCCCCACTGACCGAGGCAACGCGCACCGCCATCGATGCCCGGAAAATGTTCTCCCGGATCGGCAATCCGCTGGACATGGGCATTTTCGGCGGCATGCGGCGCGCCGGGGATGTGCCGTCGCTGTTGATGGCCGACCCCGACGTGTCCGTCACCGTCGACCTGATGCATTCGATGAACCCCTGGCAGGGGGACCCGATCCGTGCGGCGCTCGCCCGCGCGCGCGAAAGCTCCGGCAAGCCGCTGCTGATCGTCTCGCCCGGCGGCATGCCGGCCGCGGAGCGCCAGACCTACGAAACCCTGGGCATGGATGTGTTCACCGAAATGGACATCCTGCTGGAAGGCGTCGGCGCCATGCTGACACCCCTGCCCCGCCCCCCCTCCGCCGTTGCAACGCGCGCCATCCAGCCCCTGCCCGCTCGCCCGTTGACCGAGCCCGAAAGCCTCGCCCTGCTGGCCGAATACAAGGTCCCCACAGTCCCAACGACGGTTTGCCAAACTCTGGCCGAGGCCCTGACCGCCGCCGATCGATCCGGCTATCCGGTGGTGCTGAAAGGCGTGGTCGCTGGTGTCGCCCACAAGAGCGATCTGGGTCTGGTCCGCACCCATCTGCGCGACGCCCCCGCGCTGCAAGCCGCCTACGCGGCCTTGGCCTGCGATCAGGTGATCGTACAGCCGATGATCCAGGGCGACCTGGAAGCCATCGCCGGTGTGACCCGATCCGACGGGGTGGGTCTGGTCCTGCTCGCCGGCCTGGGTGGCATCTTCGCGGAAGCCCTGCGAGAGACCACGACCTGGACCATCCCGACCACCCGGGATGACGTGACCGCCGGTCTGGCCGCCAGCGCGCTCGGCCGGGTCCTGCACAGTCCCCGCTGGAAACATCAGGGCGCATCGGCCGCTTTCGTCGATCTGCTGATGGCGTTGCAGGACGCGGCGCTCGCCTGTGGCGACGCTCTGCACGCCATCGACGTCAACCCGGTGATCCTGGGTGAGGCCGGTGCCATCGCCGTGGACGCCCTGGTGGTGCCCGCGCCATGACGCAGCGCTTCACCGTCACCTATCGCATCCGCTCCGACGCGGCCTCGATCGAGGCGCGCGCCCAGACCATCGCCGTCGAGCAAAGCGTCGAGATGCCGCTGGCCGCCATAGACGAGCCCAGCGTCCTGACCGACATCGTCGGCGCGGTGGAGGCAATCGAGGACCTTGGCGCCGGAATGTTCGACGCTCGGATCGGCCTGGCCACGGCGACCATCGGGTCCGATGCGGGGCAATTGCTGAACATGCTGTTCGGCAACACATCCCTGCATGACGACGTGGTGCTGTGGGATGTCGCCCTGCCGCCGGACCTGATCGCCGGGTTCGGCGGGCCGCGCCACGGCATCGCCGGCCTGCGCGACCGGTTGCGTGTGCCGGGGCGTGCCTTCGCCGGATCGGCGCTGAAGCCCCAGGGCCTGCCGGTCGAGCGCCTGGCGAAGCTGGCCGAATCCATGACGCTGGGCGGGTTGGATTTCGTCAAGGACGACCACGGACTGGCCGATCAGGCATACAGCCGCAGTGCCGACCGGCTCCGCGCCTGCGCCACCGCCATCCGGCGCGGTGCCCAGGCGACCGGGCATCCAACGCGATACATCCCCAGCCTGACCGGCGATCTGGACAGCATCCGCGCCGGCGCAAGACTGGCCCGCGAGGAAGGCGTCGACTGCCTGATGCTGGCGCCGATGATCAGTGGCTTCTCCACCATGACCGCCCTGGTGCGGGATTTCCCCGACATGGCGTTCTTTGCCCATCCCAGCCTGGGCGGCGCCGCGCGGATCGCACCGGACCTGCTGATCGGGAAGCTGTTTCCGTTGATCGGCGCCGATGCGGTCATCTTCCCCAACCATGGCGGCCGGTTCGGCTATTCCGAAGCCACCTGCCTGCGCCTCGCCGGCCATGCCCGCCACCCGTCGGCCGGCCTGCGTTCGGCCCTGCCCGTCCCTGCCGGCGGCATGACGATCGAACGAACCGGTGAGATTCTTGACTTTTATGGGCCGGACACGATGTTGCTGATCGGCGGCAGCCTGCTGCTGGCGCGCGAGCAGATCATCCCGGAAGCCCAACGCTTCGCCCGCGCGGTGGCGGACCACTCACCCCGATAGGATCGCGGTCATGGCCAGAGAAGACATGGACAGTGAAGACGCGCCGTTGTTTCGGCCCACACGAGACGGCTACCGCTGGGACGGTGTCGCCTATCAGCCCTACAAGCAGGATGGCAGCGCGCCGTTCAAAGACATCTCCCGCCAGGTGCTGTTCCACGACCCCGCGTTCGGCTGCGAGTTGCGGTATTTCGAGATGGACGCCGCCGGCTATTCCACCCTGGAACGCCACGAGCACGCCCATGCGGTGATGATCCTGCGCGGCCATGGCGAATGCCTGCTGGGGACCGAGGTCCGCACCGTCAAGCCGCACGACCTGGTGACCATCCCCGCCTGGACCTGGCACCAGTTCCGCGCCACCGTGACAGAACCCCTCGGCTTTTTGTGCATGGTCAACCAGACGCGGGACCGGCCGGTGCTGCCAACCGAAGACGAATTGGCCGCGATGAAAGCAGAACCGGCGGTGGCCCGCTTCCTGGCAGGGTAGGCCGTTTCAGCGGGGTCGGCGCGCGCACGACCGACGGCCCTGACCGGTAACCGTTAGCGGCCCCTCACGCACCATCATGGCCGGACGTGATCCGCCAACCCACCCCTTGCCGTTGACACGCGGCTTGCCGCGTCAAGCTCGGCGATGACGGTGTTGGGGATGGCTATGGGTCAATGCAGGGCCGTTGGTATAACCCGACATTGTCAACGACACGGACCATCAGGTCGCTCGGAATAAGCCTGAGCGACTCGCGGATACCCGCCTGCGCCGGCATGACGGGGACGCACTGACCGGCGATCGATCATTCCGCCGGCTGGTGTGAAACACCGCCGATCAATACATCGACATCATCTTGGACGACATTGTCGCGCAGAACGCGGCGAAGGTGGATGAAATCTGCCCCGACGACGGCGCGACCAGGGAGATCCCGGTTCCTCGGCGCAACGTCGCCAGCGACGCCGCGTAGGATGCCTGCTGACTGACGGAAGTGCCGCCCGAATAGTAAATCGTCGAAATCGAAACCCCGAGACTGTTGGCGTAAGTCGCCTGGTTCTGCGCCATGGTCAGAAGATTGGCGTCCGTGCAAGCGCTGGTGCACGTTGCCGTGGTCGACGATGGGCTCGGATAAATGCCGTCCTCACGCGTATAGGTGAAGGAGTTCGCGTTCGGCACACCGTCGGTGATGACGATGATGTTCTTGGATGCGCCAGTATAGGTCGAAGCGCCGAACATGTCGGACTTGGTCGCCCGATAGATGCCCGAAGAGACGTTCGATCCGGAGCATGCCGGCGCACCGGAGCCGCCACAGGAATTCAGTGCGGTGATCCTAGACGACACCGCGGCGTAGTTCGTGCTGGCCTGCACCAAACCCTGCCACACCGTGTAGTGACCGGTAATTCCGATAATGGCAAAATTCGACAGCGGACCGGTGGAGTTCTTCACACAATCCAGAATCGCCTGATCCGCTTGCCGCTGCTTTGCGATACTGGGGCTGAACGACCCCGAAAGATCGTTGATGATGATGGTATGCCAGGACTGGCCGGTCGCGTAGCTGGTGATTGCTGTCGTGGTCAGGTCCATCGTCGGCCGCGCATACATGTTGCCAAGGAACAGCGAGACCGGATTGCTGCTGGAGCTTGAGTTGCGTCCCGTAACCGACACCGCGTTCGGGGCGGTGCCGCCGCTCGATGCCAGGCTGGTGAAGGTCGAGTTCGCGGTGTTCCAATTGCCGAGCACGATGTCGCTGGCGGCGACCACCGTGCCGTAGGTGGCGACCGGCATGTTCGCGGTGGCAAACTGCTGGGCTCGGGAAACCACGGTGGCGGTCGAATTGGTGCCGGACGTGTAATAGGACGCGATGACATTGCCGCCCGCCAAGGCCGCCGCCTGCACGGTCTGACGCAGCATCAGGTTGCGGTAGTACATGTAGGCACCATCGATGCCCAACATCGCGAAGCCGACCAGGATCGGGAATACCAACGCCACCAGCAATGCGACACCAGCCCGCCCGTCCGCCAGGAATCGCCGCATCCAGGTGATCCCGCTTCGCCCCTGCCGGCGCCGAGCGGCATCAGGCGGCGTCTTCATCGGCAATGGGTCCGGGTCGGACGGCAGTGGTTCGGAGATGCGCGTCACGATGGACATAGCCCTTCCTTCATCAGTTCGGATCGCGCCGTCATGGTTTTGCCCACGAAGCTGCCGGATACGTCACCGCGGGCGACCGATCCCGCGGATACGGAAATTGTAACGGAGACGCTCGGTACCGTGCAGTTCTGGGTCGTGGTCACCGTGAACGTCGCATAGCTCGGCAGGCCCAGGCATGCGTAATACTCGGCCTGCGTCGAGGTCAGGGAACCGCTGCAGGTCGTCGTTGCGATCGCGGTCGAGGTCGTGATCAACCCGGTGGCGAGGCGTTTGATTTGCCCCGTCGACAGCATCCGCGCCGAATATTGTGCATTGTTCTGCATGGTCGACAGGGTTTGAAACACCATCGTCGCCGCCAGACCGCCGAATATCAGCAGGGTCAACGGCACCACCGTCAGCGCGAACTCGACCGAGGCCGAGGCCCGCCGGCACCGCGCCAGACCGGCAAGTCCTGTCCGGCGACGAATGCCGATATCCCTACCCGCAGCCCCCCTCTCGCCCTCTCCCTTCGTTCGGCTTATCGAAACGGCGCAAGGAGGCACGTCCGCACGCGCGGCCGCCGGGGAGTCGTCCCGCACCACCGAAGCAAGCGCCCGGATCGGCTGGACGGTGCCACGAGCTTTTCCAAACCAAACAGATGGAACCGCGGTTCGTCTGGCAAATCCGTGCACTTTGAATGTCTGCTCCAGTCGTCTCATGGCCAAGTCTGTCGGTTCAAGCCGGTCGCTTTCGGTCCGACTCTGGCTATCAAGATCGGGCTTACAGGAAGGTTACAACGCGTGACGGCGGGGCGTTTCGGCCAGGTTCGGCCGTGTCGGGCGGCGCGGGATGCCCATCCCGGCACAGGAGGCATCGGCAGGCGACCTTGCCTGGAAGGGTCGAACCGATAAGATCGACTCGAGGCGCCGGCCGATGCATCGGCCGCGCAGGTGCATTTGAGTCGATAGGACACGGAACAATGGCAGACGTTCAGGAGCAGACGGGTACGGACCGGACAGGCCAGGCGGGGACGCTGGATGTGGTGGTTGTGGGCGCGGGGCTGGGGGGGCTTTATGCGTTGCACCGGCTGCGGCGCATGGGCCTGACGGCGCGCGCGTTTGAGGCCGGGTCCGGCGTCGGTGGCACCTGGTTCTGGAACCGCTATCCCGGCGCGCGCTGCGATGTGGAGAGCCTGGAATACTCCTACGCGTTCTCCGACGAGTTGCAGCAGGAATGGACCTGGCCGGAGCGCTACGGCACCCAGCCAGAAATCCTGCGCTATATCAACCACGTTGCCGACCGTTTCGACCTGCGCCGCGACGTCCAGTTGAACACCCGCGTGGTGTCCGCGACCTTCGATGAGGCAACCCGGCTTTGGACGGTGACGACCGACAAGGGCGACGTCGTGACCGCGTCGTTCTGCATCATGGCGGCGGGCAACCTGTCCACGCCTCGGGTGCCGAGCTTCAAGGGGATCCACGACTTCAAGGGCAAATGGTATCATACCGGGCTGTGGCCGCATGAGGGTGTGGATTTCACCGGATTGCGCGTCGGCGTGATCGGCACCGGATCGTCCGGCGTGCAGTTGATCCCGATCGTGGCGCAACAGGCGAAGCACCTGACCGTGTTCCAGCGCACCGCGAATTACAGCCTGCCCGCCAACAACCATCCGATGACCGCGGACAAGGAGCAGGCGCACAAGGCCGACTATCCCGCACGCCGCAAGGCCGCCTATGACACACCGTTCGGTATCGCCGGGTTTCCGCCGCCAACCAAATCCGCCCTGGAAGCAACCGAGGAAGAACGGCGGGACGCCTATACCAAGAAATGGGCGGAAGGCGGCAGTATCAGCTTCCTCTATGCCTATACCGACCTCCTGGTGAACAAGGACTCCAACGACACGGCCTCGGAATTCGTGCGCGAGCGCATCCGCTCCATCGTGAAGGACCAGCGCACCGCGGCATTGCTGGCACCGAACGACCATCCGATCGGCACCAAGCGTCTGTGCCTCGATACCAACTATTATCAGACCTATAACCGCGACAACGTGACCCTGATCGATGTGCGCAGCGACCCGATCGCGGAGATCACCGAAACCGGCGTGCGGACTCACGACACGGAATATGGGCCGTTCGATGCGCTCATCTTCGCCACCGGCTTCGATGCGATGACCGGCGCGCTGCTGGAGATCGACATCAGGGTCGAAAACGGCGCGATGCTGAAGGACAAATGGGCGGGCGGGCCGACGACCTATCTGGGATTGATGGTCTCCGGCTTCCCCAACATGTTCATCATTACTGGCCCGGGCAGCCCGTCCGTGAAGACTCAGATGATCGTTGCCATCGAGCAGCACATGGACTGGATCGCGGACTGCCTGCAAGCGATGCGCGATGCCGGCAAGACCCGGATCGAGGCCAGCGAGGACGCCGAAACCAAATGGGTCCAGCACGTCAACGACGTGGCCGACAGCACCTTGTACCCGCTGGCCAACTCCTGGTATGTGGGCGCCAACATCCCCGGAAAACCGCGCGTGTTCATGCCCTATGTCGGCGGGTTCGCCGGCTACAAGAAGACCTGCGACGCGATCGCGGCCGAGGGCTACAAGGGCTTCGAAATAGCGTGACAAGCGCCAATCAATAACCGGAGGAAACATCATGGCGCCCAATGCGAAGCGCGTGTTCTATGTGAAATACCTGTCGTCTCCGCTGTTTGTCGAGATTCTGGCACAGCGGCCGGACGTGCAGTTGGACCGGCTGGAGAATGACAGTCCGGCCGATATGGTGACTCCGATCCTGACCCAGGCGCATGTCTACCAGATCGGCGCCTCGCGTCAGGTGATCGCGCCGCATTTCCAGGTGACCGACGCGCTGCTGGCGAAGACGCCGAACCTGGTGGCGGTGTCGTCCAATGGCGCCGGCTACGACACGGTGGATGTCGATGCCTGCACCGCGCAGGGCATCGCCGTGGTGAACCAATCCGGCGGCAACCGGGAAGCCGTGGCGGAACACGCTCTGGCGATGATGCTGACCCTGTCGAAGCGCATCATTGAGGCCGACCGCCATCTGCGCAGCGGCAAGGCGCATGAGCGCAATGCTTTCACCGGGCGGGAGTTGCTGAACAAGACCGTCGGCGTGCTGGGCATCGGCAATGTCGGTGGGCGGCTGGCGGAACTCTGCCGCGGCTTGTTCAACATGCGTGTGCTGGCCTACGACCCCTTCATGACCGCGGAACAGGTCAAGGCCCGTGGTGGCGAGAAAGTCGAACTGGACGAGTTGCTGGCGCAGGCCGATTTCGTCTCGGTGCACTGTCCGCTGACCAAGGCGTCACGGAAGATGATGGGGGCGGCTCAGTTCGCGCGGATGAAGCCGGAAGCCTATTTCGTGACCACGGCGCGCGGGTTCATCCACGACGAAACCGCCCTGGCCGACGCGCTGGACAAGAAGCTAATCGCCGGCGCCGGCCTGGATGTGTGGGAAGACGAGCCGCCGCCGTCCGAGCATCCTCTGATGCGGTTCGATAACGTTCTTGTCAGCCCGCACACGGCTGGCGGCACGGTGGAGGCGCGGGAGAACATGTCCCGTTTCGCCGCCGAACAGGTGTTGGAGATCCTGGACGGCAAGAAGCCCCCGCGTCTGGTCAACCCAGAGGTCTGGCCGGCCTATCGGGAACGGTTCACCCGCATCATGGGTGTGTCGCCCGAGTGATCGTTCTGGCAAATCGAAGCTGTTTGATCGTCCCGACATGATCGGGTCGATCCCCTGGGCCTCGGACCTCGCCGCGGTCGTCGGCGAGCACGGTCCTCTGACCGCCGTGCATGACGGCACCCAGGGCATCACCTTCACAACCATGGCCGACCGCGCCGCTCGGCTGGCCATGGAACTGCACCAGGCGGGCGTGCGGCCGGGCGAGCCGGTCGCCAGCTCGCTCCGCAATTCCATCGACGCGGTCTGGGTTTCCGTCGGCTTGCGCATCGCCGGGGTGGCGGAGACCCCGCTGAACGCCAGCTACAGCGCCGACGAGAAAGCCTATTGCATCGCCATTGCTGGAGTGAAACGGGTCGTCACGACGGCGGCCCAGGCCCCGGCGTTTCGGGACCTGGGCTGTCAGGTATTGGCGATAGAGGATGTGCCGGACGCTCCGGGCGATCTCGCCAGTTTGCCACCGGTCTCCGGGGATGCGTGGGGGCGGATCCTGTTCACGTCGGGCACCACCGGCCGGCCCAAGGCCATTGTCTATACGCATGCATCGCGCTGGATCGGCTCCATCCTGCAAAAGGCTCATTTTGAGACGATGCCGGGGCCGGGCAGTGCCGTGCTGCTGATGACGCCGTTCGTGCACGGGGCCGGATTGCTGACCCAGGGGTTCAACGATCGCGGCGGGACGGCGTTTCTGCTGGATGGGGTGGATCTGCCCAGGGTGCGGGATGCACTGGACAACCACCGGGTCGACCACATCTTCGCCCCGCCGACTCCGCTTGCGAAAATCATCGGCGAATATGGCGATCGGCGGATCGATGGCATCCGCACGATCTTCTGCGGCACCGCGCCGCTGCTACCGTCGCTCTATGCCAAGGCGCGGGCGATGTTCGGCCCGGTCGTGCGCATCACCTATGGCAAGTCGGAGATCATCAATCCGATCACCGTCCTGCCGCCCTCCGCCACCGATGCCTATTACGCCGAACCGGCGGTGGGAGATGGCGTCTGCGTCGGCTGGCCAGGAACTGGCGTCGAAATCCAGATCCGGGACGAAACCGGCACGCCCCTGCCGACCGATACCGTGGGCGAGGTGTTCCTGTGCGGCCTGCACATGTACCACGGCCATCTGGACGCGAACGGGTTCCACAACCTGCCGGCGGACGGGTTCCACGACACCGGCGATCTCGGCCGGATCGATGGGCGCGGGCGGTTGCATCTGGTCGGGCGCCTGGCCGATGTCATCAAGTCCGGCGGCTACAAGATCTATCCCGATGAGATCGAGCGCGTGCTGACCGGCACCGCCGGCACCGGGGCGGTGTCGGTCGTTTCTTTACCGTCGGAATACTGGGGCGAAGTCATCGTCGCCGTGGCGGAAACCGACGATCCGGACTGGCCGGAACGCGCGCGTGCCACGCTGGCGGAAATCGCCCGCTACAAGCATCCGCGGGCGTTGCTGACCCTGCCAGAGCTGCCCCGGAATGCGCAGGGCAAAATCATGCGGCGAACGATCCGGGAGATCGTGTTGCAACGCTGGCGGGTGGTGGATGGGCCGTATCCGACGCTGGAGGCGGTTTGATCCTGCGTTCGCGGCCCCGGTCAACCAAACGGTACACCCTCCGTTAACCCGCATTGGCGATGATGGGAAACCGATTCATCGTCCATCCGGGACCGCACGTCATCCACAACATCCCGCCCCTCACGCTTGCCGGTTTTCCGTTCGCACGAAAAGTCCGCGGCAAGACGCTATACGGCGGAGGGCTGCGTCGCCGTTGGTTGACCCCTTTGGGCCAGATCCTTGAATGGGACTATCGTCACGGCCATGTGGAAGTGTATGATGCGCGAGGCCGGCATGTCGGCGAATTCGATCCGGAGACCGGCGAACAGCGTGGAAACGCCGTCCCCGGACGCAAAGTGGACCCGTAGGACGATGAATATCGCATATTCCCTCGTGGGTTACGACCGAGCTACCGGCTTTGCAACGGTCATCTTGCCAGTGCCGGACTCCCTGAGCCCTCGGGCCAAGCGCATCGCGGATATGCCAGAAGATGACCCCGACATGATCGGCGACTGGCCGTTGCCCGATCCGACAGCCCGGGCGATCGCGGACCTGATCCATGCCAGGATCGATCTGGAGCGCACTGAATTCTGCCTGGAACCGCATCCGCCGACTCCGGAAACCGTTATGCCGATCCAGGCGGCCGAATAGCCGCCGCTCGTTATTGCCCGGTCTGACTCGGCAACCCATGCTTCAACGATAGGGATAGGATTGCCCGGCCAAGCCAGGCAACGACGGCGAGGCACCGCTAACGGTTAATCTTTCGGCCAGTTGGTATCAGATACGACTGAACACGCGGAAACCATCGGTCCACCTCCGATACCTTGCCGGCGTTTGACCGGTCGGCGTCTCGCTCACACGCCCGCCTCGTCGGATGGCCTCTCCGCAAATCCCCCCACCCCGTTGACGCCCCGCCACGCTTGCCCCAAGGAAGCGCCGTGTATTACCGGCGCAAACATCTCCTGGCGATCGAAGGGCTGGAACCGCCCGCCATCGCCCAATTGCTCGACCTGGCGGAGAGCTACGTGCTCCTCAACCGCTCGGGCAAGACCCAGCGCGACCTCTTGCGAGGCCGCACCCTGATCAATCTGTTCTTCGAGGACAGCACCCGCACCCGCACCAGCTTCGAACTCGCCGGCAAGCGGCTCGGCGCCGATGTCATCAACATGTCGGTCTCCACCTCCTCGGTGAACAAGGGCGAGACCCTGCTGGACACCGCCGCCACCTTGAACGCCATGCAGTGCGACCTGCTGGTGGTGCGCCACGGCCAGTCTGGCGCACCCAACCTGCTGGCGCAGAAGGTCGATGCCGCGGTCATCAACGCGGGCGACGGCACGCATGAGCACCCCACCCAGGCCCTGCTGGACGCGCTGACCATTAAGCGCCGCAAGGGCCGCATCGCCGGCCTGACCGTGGCGATCTGTGGCGACGTCATGCACTCCCGCGTCGCAAGATCCAACATCCATCTGATGACCACGATGGGCTGCCAGGTGCGAGTCGTCGGCCCGCCCACCCTGATGCCGACCGGCATCGCCGACCTGGGGGTCGAGGTCCATCACGACATGAAAACCGGCCTGGCCGGCGCCGACATCGTCATGATGCTGCGTCTGCAACGCGAGCGCATGGCCGGCGGTCAGGTGCCCAGTGAGCGCGAGTTCTTCCGCTTCTGGGGCCTGGACGCCGAGAAACTCGCCTATGCCAAGCCCGATTCGCTGGTCATGCATCCGGGCCCGATGAACCGCGGCGTGGAGATCGACAGCGCCGTCGCCGACGACCCGCATCGCAGCGTGATCAAGGAACAGGTGGAGATGGGGGTGGCCGTGCGCATGGCGGTGCTCGACACGCTCTCTCGCGGGCAGGGCCGGAATGAACCCTGATACGCTGTTCACCGGTGTCCGCATCCTGGGCGCCGGAGTCGACCTGACCGGCGATCTGCTGGTCCGCGACGGACGCATCGCCGATTTCGGACCGTCTTTGGGCTGCCCGGACGGCGCTACCGTGATCCGGGAGGACGGCGCCATCCTCTGCCCCGGGCTGGTCGATATGCGTGCCGCCCTCGGCGAACCGGGCTACGAGTATCGGGAAACCATCGCCTCGGCCGCGGCAGCGGCGGCGGCCGGGGGCATCACCACGTTGGCGGCCCTGCCCGACAGCCGCCCGGCGATCGACGACCCCGCGTTGGTGCATCTGCTGCGCATGCGCGGCGATGAGACCGGCAGCCTGACCATCCTGCCCTACGGCGCCGTCACCCGAGGCTGCAAGGGCGAGGACATGGCCGAACTCGGCCTGTTGCGCGAAGCCGGGGCCGTGGCGTTTACGGATGGCGGCCGAGCGATTGGCTCGACTCGGCTGATGCGTCAGGCGCTGGCGTATGCGAGGGGCTTTGGCGCCCGCATCGTGCAGCATCCGGAAGACCCCTGGCTCGCCGCCGGCGGCACCGCCACCGAAAGCGAATCCGCCACCAGGCTCGGCCTGCCCGGCATTCCCGCCGCGGCCGAGGCCATTCTGGTCATGCGCGACATCAGGTTGGCGGCGCTGACCGGTGGGTCGGTGCATTTTGCCCATGTCTCCACCGGTGAGGCGCTGTCGTTGATCAGGCGAGCCAAGGATGAGGGGCTTTCGGTGACGTGCGACACCGCTCCCCCCTATTTCGACCTGAACGAGACCGCGATTGGGGAATTTCGCACTTATGCGAAATTGTCGCCGCCCTTGCGCAAGGAAGAGGACCGGCGGGCGGTGGTCGCGGCCCTGGCGGACGGGACGATCGACGCGATTGCCTCCGACCACCGGCCGAGCGATGCGGATGATAAGCGGCTGCCGTTTGCGCAGGCGGCGCCGGGAGGGACGGGGCTGGCGACGTTGCTGGGGGTGACTCTGGCGCATGTGCACAACGGGTCGGTGCCAATGGCCCTGGCGATTGAGTTGCTGACCCGCCGGCCTGCCTCGGTGCTGGGGATCGACGCGGGGCGGATCGCACGCGATGCCGCCGCCGACCTGTGCCTGTTCCATCCGGAGCGGATTTGGAAGGTGGAAGCGGGCAAGCTTCCCGGTAAGGCGCAGAATACCCCGTTTGATGGGCGGGCGTTGGAGGGGGTTGTGCTGGGGACTTGGAAAGCGGGGCGGCGGGTTTTTTAGAGTCGATTCAACGGACTGCTCAGTCCGGGTAGAAGGACCGCTCGGAGGCACGCACGCCGAGTGCCTCGGCACAGAGGTTTTGACAGGTTGCCCGGGCGTTCTTGCTGGCCGCCCGGTGCCACAACCGCTCGGCGTTGGCCAGGCCGGTTGGCCTGCGCCGGATTGACTGATGGTTGGACTCCGGCCATTCGACCATCCGGCGGGCCTCAGACAGATCGCCGCAGGCCTATGCTGACCAAATCATGAATTGCGCAAAGATCTGCCTTTGCGACATCGCTATATGACAGCTTGCCGATGCAATCTGTAGGGTGCATCCTAGACAACCTCTTTGGCGGAGTGACTACATTGGGCGGTTTGATGTGGATCAAGAAAAATAAATTCGAATTGGTCAACTTGATAGGCAGCGTCTCCAGTATCGTCGGGTTTGCTATTCTAATCCTGAGCATCATCTCGGCGGATAGCGCTCTCCCTCCGGAGGTAATAGCTTGGCAATACGCCTTCTTTTTCATGTCAGTGTTTGGAATTGCTGCAACAGTCATTTTCACATTTTTCTGGGTTTCCGAAGGGTTACTGTCCCAGCGGCGAGTTTCTACAAATGTGCTTGTAGCATCCCTAAAAATACTTTTTGGATTTTTGGTCGTTGGTGTGGGGTTTGACGCTCTTGTATCCGCTATTCATTGGAGGTGGATGCTCCGAGTCCCGCTAAAGCTCCTGTGGAGCTACGTTCAAAATTCTTGAGATATGCAGCAAAGTGTCGGGCCTTAATCAGATTGGGCGATTTCGGTGCAGAAGTCCGGGACGCAACGGTCTGCACGACCCCGAGACTTGGAGGATCGTTCCAAGCGCTCTCTTCAGGTCGACTGCGACTACCCGCCCCAGGTGCCATTCCCGGCTGACGGATAGCCCGGGACACGGTGACCGCCTCACCCCCCCACAACCTGTCAAACTCTCTGTGCCGAAGCACCAAGCCTAATCGAGCGGGGTGGATCGTAGATCATCAAGCGGACACCCACTTCCAACCGACACCAACCGCCACACTCAACCCGGCACCGACTTTCGAGGACCACGCTCCGCCACCACCAGGATCACCCCCGCCAGCGCGATCAACCCCGCCCCCACCCAAACCGCCGGCGCCGGAATATCCCCCCAGATCGCATACCCCAACAGAAACGCCCAGATCAGCGCGGAATACTCCACCGTCGCCATCACCGAGGCCGGTGTCCGCCGAGCCATCTCAAACACCAGAAACTGCGCCAGACCGCCAAACGCGCCGACCGAGACCAACAGCCCCAAAGCCGGCAAATCCGGTGGCACCCACGACCACAGACAGGCCGCCCCGGTGAACACCAGGAAGATCGCGTTATTGAACAACATCTGGATCATCGACGTTTCCCGGCGAGCGATCTGACGCATCAGAATGATCGCATACCCCCAGAGGCCGGCGGCAATCAGCACCAGAACCGTCGCCACCGAGGCCGGCACGCCGAACGGATCGGACGCGCACATCACGCCGACAAACCCGACCCCAACCGCGGCCCATCGCGCCGGAGTCACGGTTTCTCCCAACACCCGCGCCGCCAGCAACGTCACGATGATCGGCGCGGCAAAATACAACGTCAGCAACTGCCCCAGGCCCATGCTGCGCGCGGCGGTATAATAGCAAAGCCAGGCGGTCATCGTGATCATCGCCCGGAAGCCCAGCGCTCGTTTCAGCGGCGTCTTCACGGCTCGGTCCAGCAGCGGTCCTCGCCCGACCAACAGACAGACCACCAGGATCGTCGCGCTGCGAACGAACAGCACCTGCCAGACCGGCAACGTCTCCACCAGCCACTTGATCGCGGCGTCATGGACGGCAAACAGCCCATAGGCGAGCACGCCGAGGCCGATACCCAGAATCGTCGCGTCACTCCCCATGGCGGCAAGGTAGCATGGAAGGCCGGAACGCCGTCTCGGGCCCGCCACCGCATAACCCGGTTGCGGATTGCGCGCTTGCTTTTCCCGCGCCGCACAATGACGATCACGCTGCCCGCTATGACGGCGCCGGCATGTATGCGACATGAGGCGATCGGGCGGATGAGAGGAGAGCCAGATATGGCACAGGCAACGGTCTTCATCGACGGCGAGTCCGGCACCACCGGCCTCGGCATCCGGGAGCGTCTGATGGCGCTGTCGACAGTCGCGCTGAGGAGCCTGCCTTCCGAACGACGCCGCGATCCCGCCGCCCGCCGCGACATCATGGCGGAGGTCGATCTGGTGGTCCTGTGCCTCCCCGACGACGCCGCCAAGGAATCCTCCGCGATGGCCGCCTCGCTCGGCAATGCCGCGCCGAAGGTGTTGGACGCCAGCACGGCGCACCGGGTCGATCCCGACTGGGTCTACGGGTTCGCCGAGATGCTGCCGGGCCAGGCCGAGCGGATCGCGGGGGCAAAATGCGTGGCGAATCCGGGGTGCTATCCGACCGGGGCGATCGGGCTGATCCGCCCTCTGGTCGATGCCGGAATGCTGCCGACCGACTTCCCGATCACGATCAACGCCGTGTCCGGCTACTCGGGCGGCGGCAAGTCGATGATCCAGGAGCATGACACCGACCACGGCCCCGCCTTCGAGCTTTACGGACTGAAGCTGGAGCACAAGCATGTGCCGGAAACCCAGCTCTATGGCGGGTTGTCGCGGCGGCCGATCTTCGTGCCCTCGGTCGGGCATTTCCGCCAGGGGATGCTGGTGTCGATCCCGCTGCACCTGGATACGCTGACCGGCAAGCCGACCGGGGCCGATCTGCGCGCGGTCCTGGAAGCGCGCTATGCCGGCTGCGACCTCGTCCGGGTGATGCCGGCTCAGGACAACGGCAAGCTGGAGCCGGAGGCCCTGAACGACACCGACCAGCTGGAACTCTATGTCCATGTCAACGAAAAGCATCGTCAGGCGGTGCTGGTCGCGCGCCTGGACAATCTGGGCAAGGGCGCGTCCGGCGCGGCGGTGCAAAATATCGGCCTCATGCTCGGCTTGCATTCCGGCGTCGGGGCTCGGGAGAACACCGCTGCCCGCAGCCCGGAGAGCGCGCATGTCTGACCTGCCGTATGGCGGTTTCGGTCCGATCTTTTCGCTGAACGGCGTCACCCCCAAGGTGGCGCCGGATGCGTTTATCGCCCCCACCGCCGCGGTGATCGGCGACGTCGAAATCGGGTCGGAAACCGGCATATGGTTTCATTGCCTGGTCCGCGGCGACATGAACTTCATCCGCATCGGGGCGCGGACCAACATCCAGGACGGCACCGTCATCCATATCGACTCCGGCGGGTTTTCCACCACGATCGGGGACGACGTGACAGTCGGCCACAACGCGGTGATCCACGCCTGTACCTTGAAAAACCGTGCCTTTGTCGGCATCAGCGCCACCGTTCTGGACGGCGCGGTCATCGAGGAAGGTGGCCTGCTCGGTGCCGGCGGCCTGCTGACACCCGGCAAGGTGATCGGGCCGAATGAGATGTGGACCGGCTCCCCCGCCAAGCTGCGCCGGGTGATGGACGAAGACGAACGCAAGCGCTTCGACCGCAACGCCCTGGTGTATCTGGAACTGGCGCGGAGGTTTCGGGCGGGGTTGCGCTCGGTGGGCGCGCATCCGCCGGCTGTCGGATAGCGTGGTCTTTCCAGGCCGCAACCGATGACACGCTACCGTCTGAGCCACACCAGCCGCTACAGCTACGGCAGCCCGGTCGAACTGGCCGCCCACATGGTACATCTGCGCCCGCGCCCCCTGCTCGGCCAGGCCATCATCTCCGAGCGGATCGTCACCGCCCCCCTGCCCGCTCGCCGCCATGACGCGCGCGACCATTTCGGCAATCAGGTCACCTGGCTGTTCCTGGACCTGCCGCATGCCGACTTCGAGGTGACAGCGGAATCGGTGGTCGAGGTGGGGTTCGCCGCTCCACCGGAACCGGCCACCACCGCCCCCTGGGAAACCGTCGCGGAAGCGGCTTTGACCGCCGACGGATGGCGCGCCGCCGAGTATTGCTTCGACAGCCCGATGGCCCCGCGCAATCCGGATGCTCGCCTGTATGCGCTTGAGTCGTTCACCCCGGGCCGGCCGATCCTGGTTGCTCTGCTGGAGCTGAACAAACGGATCCGCGCCGATTTCGCCTATCGCTCCGGCGTTACCCATGTCTCGACCCAGGTGCATGAGGTGATGAAGCACCGATCCGGCGTCTGCCAGGATTTCTCCCACGTCATGATCAGCGCCTTGCGTGGTCTCGGGCTGCCGGCGCGCTATGTGTCGGGCTATATCCGCACCCGCCCACCGCCAGGCCAAGCCCGCCGGCAGGGCGCGGATCAGTCTCATGCCTGGGTCGGTTGCTGGCTGGGAGCGGACCATGGCTGGGTGGATCTGGACCCGACCAACGGGATCGTGGTGCGCGATGAGCATGTCGTGCTGGGCTGGGGCCGGGATTATGGGGATGTCAGCCCGGTGCGCGGCGTGATCCTGGGCGGCGGCGATCATGCGCTGACGGTCAGCGTGGATCTGGAGCCCGACGAGGCAGAGGGGTAAGGGCGGGGATTCCGCCCGCGAACAAAGCCCCATGGTCGGGGTCCGGACCGGAAGCCCCGCGCCACCTTGAGCCCAACCGCTACCCGTGCGGTAATCCCCCCACAAACCGGGAGAAACGACCATGACCAAGACCGCCTTCGGGCGCATCTACCCTATCCGCGACGCCTGGCTCGCAAAGGCGGCCCCCGAGCCGATCATCGATCCGGACCTGGAGATCATCGACACCCACCATCACCTCTGGCAACGCCGCGGCGGCGGCGCCCGTGGGGAATCCTGGGAAGTCCCCGAATTCCGTTACCTGATCGAGGAATTCCTCGCCGACTGCGCCACCGGCCACAACGTCGTGGGCAGCGTCTTCCTGCAATGCCACTCGATGTATCGCGCATCCGGCCCGGTGCAGATGCGCCCGGTCGGCGAAACCGAATTCGTCGCCGGCATCGCCGCGATGAGTGATTCGGGCGGCTACGGCAAGACGAAGGTCGCCGCCGGCATCGTGGGATTCGCCGATCTGACCGCGGGCGACTGGGTGACCCCGGTGCTGGAAGCGCATATCCGCGCCGGTGGCGGACGGTTCCGCGGTGTGCGCCATTCCTGCGGCTACGATCCCGATCCGATCATCGGCAACAGCGCGCCCGACATCCAACCCGGGCTGTATCTGCGCGACGATTTCCGCCAGGGCATGAAGCGCCTGTCCGACCTGGGCCTGACCCTGGACGCCTGGGGCTTCCATCCGCAGATGCCGGAAATCACCGATCTGGCCCGCGCCTTCCCCGCCACCAACATCATCATGGGCCATTGTGGCGGTCCACTCGGCTATGGACGCCACGCCGGCAAGAAAGACGAAGTCTTCGCCGACTGGAAGAAGACCGTCACCGAGTTGGCGAAGTGCCAGAACGTCACGATGAAACTAGGCGGCATGATGATGCGGCTGGCGGCGTTCGACTACATGGCGATGGAGGCGCCTCCGACGTCCCAGCAGCTTGCCGATGCATGGCGTCCATACATCGAAACCTGCATCGAACTGTTCGGCGCCGATCGTTGCATCGCGGAAAGTAACTTCCCGGTCGAGAAGATGGGCATCAGTTTCGCCGCGCTGTTCAACGCGCTGAAACGGATTGCCTCAGGCTGTTCGGCCGATGAGAAGAAGGCGATTTTCGCCGGCACCGCCCGCCGCGTCTACCGTCTGGATTGCTGAACGAAGCCACGCCGGATCGGGGATGGCGCTGCTACGGCGCCATCCCCGCCAAACCGAACCTGGTGGTTCCTGTCGTTGATAATGTCGGGTTGTACCAACTGCCCTGCATTGGCCTATAGCGTCCCCTCACTGTCATTGCCGAGCTTGACCCGGCAGCCCGCTCCCGCGGTTGAAGCGCGGGTTGCCAGGGCAATCCCGAAGCAACTGACATGATCCTCGGTGGCGGACCACGCGCCGCAGCCGTCCCGTTGGATGGCGCGGTCGCGGGCCTGCTGACGCCACAGCCACCGCCACGGCCCACCGCCACCGGGCCAGTCCTCAACGAAACGGAGAATCAGCCGTCCGCAACCTGTGCGGCGAGGCGCTTCGGCGCGGTCATGCGATAGCTGCGGCCAATCAGATAGGCCATTTCGTCCCAGTCCGGTTCAGGCGTCAGGCAAATGCCGATCCACCCTTTGTGCCCGACATAGGGGGGCCGGAAAAACCGTTCCGGTGCAGCAGTGATCAGGATCGCCTGCGCCCCGGAAGGCGCCTTGCACCAGCAGGACGGCGCCCCATCCCGCGGATGCACCATGGCGAAGATCTTGTCCCGCACGCGGAAGGTCGGCGCCTCCCACGTCTCCTTCTCCACCGCTTCCGGCAATCTCAGGCAGATCGCGCGCAATCGGTCGAGCGTTCGATCGCTCGCGGTCAAAACGGCTGGCGCGGCATCTTCTTCCATCAGAACAACGAATAGCCACCGTCGATCACGAACGTATCGCCGGTGTGATAACGCGACGCCGAACTCATGAGATAAACCGCGATGCCGCCAAAATCGTCCCCGTCGCCCCAACGGCGCATCGGCACGCGCGGGGCGACCTTCTTCTGGAACCCGTCCGTGGCAAACCATTTCGCGGTCATGTCGGTTTCGATCCACCCCGGCAGGATCGAATGCGCCCGGATTCCGTAACGCGCGAATTCCACCGACAACGACCGGGTCATCGAGATCATGCCCCCCTTCGTCGCCGCATAATGTTCGCTGCGCGGCGATGCCTCGATCGCCGCCAAGGACGCCGTGCCGGCCAGCACGCCGCCCTGGCCGTGCTTGACCATATGCCGAGCGGCGGCACGGAATGTGTAGAAGGCGCCGTCGAGGTTGATGCGTGTTACGCGGTGCCATTCCTCGCTGGTCATCTCCAGGAAGGTAGTAACGCCGCGGCCCGACACGCCGGCATTGGCGAAACAGCCATCGACCTGGCCGAACGCGTCCAAGGTGCGCGCGAAGGCCGCATCCACCGCGGCTTCATCGCCGACATCGCATTCCAGCGCCACCACCCTGCGCCCGGTCGTCTCGATATCCGCGCGGGCGGCGGCATTCTTGGCCGGATTGGTGCCCCAGATGCAGATATCGGCGCCGGCCTGCGCCATCGCGCGCGCCATGCCGAGGCCGATGCCGCTGTTGCCTCCGGTCACCAGCGCGACCTTGCCGGTCAGGTCGAAGGGGCTGTATGCCACGTGTCGTCTCCTCAAGAAGTGCCGATCTGGCTCTGTAGCATCCCCAGCGCAGGGAGCAACCGATGCGACGCACCACCATCGCCGGTCCGGAACGATCCGCGCGCGGACCCGGCGCGGTGCTGGCGCGCGAGCGATTTTCCGGCTAGAGTGTTCCCAACATCAGACCGAGGTCGATCATGATCGTCACAGCGGACAGCATCGTTGCGCACCAGTCCAATCGCCGGCGGACACCCAATGGCTGGATCACCAGCTATATTGGGAAGAACCGCAACACCCTGAAGGAAGGCGAAGCCCCGCCGGCCGATGACGTCGTCTATCCGATGGCATTCCTGGTCGAAAAAGACGCTGGCGCCCTGGTAAAGCCGCACTTCCACTCCGCCGACCAATACCAGGTCGTCGTCCAAGGCGGCGGCCGGCTCGGCATTCACGACATCGGCACCATCGCCGTTCATTACACCGACGCCTGGTCCGCCTACGGGCCGATCATCGCCGCGGACGAAGGCGTGTCCTGGTTCACCCTGCGCAACACCTGGGATCCCGGCGCCCGCTACATGCCCGCCCAGCGCCAGGCCCTGCGTGAAGCCCGTGCCCGTTTCCAGCACCGTGAAGCCACCTGCGGCCCGATGCCGCCGCTGTCGAACACCGAGTTGAAGGCCCTGACCTCGGTGACCGGCGCTGCGGTGATCGAGGAGACCAAGGACGGTCTCGGCACTTGGCGCTACACCGTGCCGGCCGGATCGTCGGTGACCGGTCCCGACCCGATGACCGGCGGCGGACAGTTCTGGCTGATCGCATCTGGCAGCGCGTCGGTCCCCGGTGGGTCCCTGCTGCCCCTGAACTCCTGCGTGTTCGTCGCCCCCGACGATGCGGCGGCGCTGATCACCGCCGGCCCGAACGGCGCCGATCTGGTGTGCATGCAGTTCCCGAAGCGCGCGCGGGACTGATCGTCGATTTTACCTCGACCGCCTCTTACCGTCATTGCCGGATCAAGTCCGGCAATGACGGTGAGGGAACGCCGATGGGTCATTGTTTCGGCGGGTCGGTATAACCGCTTGGACGAGGCTGGGACGAACTCGCCCAAATGACGGAGCATCGATGACGCAGCATTCCGACCCGCCGGACATTCGCTGGCCCGCTCCCTATCTGACCGAGCCGGCCTGGCTGGTCTGGGCGCGTGAAATCCAGGCAACCGCGCAAACCGGCCTGGAATTTTCCACCGATCCCTACGACCTGGACCGTTATCGGGCGCTGCGATCGCTCGCCGCGCGGATTATGGCCGCCCATACCGAAGCCGAAGCGACCCGCATTGAGGCGTTGTTTACCGCCGAAACCGGCTATGCCACCCCGAAAATGGGCGTGCGTGGGGCGGTGTTCGACCATCTGGGCCGCATCCTGATGGTGCGGGAAACGGCGGATCATCATCGCTGGACACTGCCGGGCGGCTGGGCCGAAGTGAACCAGACGGCCGCGCAATCGGTCGTCCGGGAAGTCTACGAGGAATCTGGCTACCATGTCCGCCCGGTGAAACTGGCCGCCGCCTGGGACAAGGTGGCGCAGGGCCATCCGCCCGGCCCGTTCTCGATCACCACTCTGTTCTTCATCTGCGCGTTGGAGGGTGGAACTCCGACCACCAGCCTGGAAACCAGCGGCAGCGACTGGTTCCCCGAACACGCGATTCCGGAAGACCTGTCGCCGCGACGTGTGAAGCCGCATCAGATCGCACGGATGTTTGCACATCGACACAATCCCGCACTGCCGACCGAGTTCGACTGAAGTCGACACGTCCCGTTTTTGCCGCTTGACATCCCTCCCCTGGTCCCAAATGATGGCGGCAAGGGGAAATCGCGATCACCCCGTGAGGCTACGGCCGAAGCATCGCGTCCTTGTCATCCCTCTCATGGATACGGACGCCAATGCCAACCCCAGATACGATCACCATCGGTCAACTGTCCCGTCTGCTCGGGACCCCTGACGCCCCCATTGTCCTCGATGTTCGCATCGACCAGGATTTTGAGACGGATCCCAGGCAGATTCCCACTGCCATCCGCCGCGACTGGCGCACCGTCAGCACCTGGGCCGGAGACTATGCCGGCCGCAATGTCGCCGTGTCCTGCCAGCGCGGCCTGAAACTCAGCCAGGGTGTCGCCGCCTGGCTGCGCAATGCCGGGGCCAGGGCGGAATCGCTGGAAGGCGGGTTCGAGGCATGGGCCGCCTCCCCCGGACTGCTGGTCAGCCCGACCCATGTGCCACCGCGCGACAGCAGCGGCCGCACGCTCTGGGTCACGCGCGGGCGCCCCAAGATCGACCGCGTCGCCTGCCCTTGGCTGATCCGCCGTTTCATCGACCCCTCCGCCGTATTCCTGTTCGTGACACCCCCGGAGGTGCCGGACGTGGCCGATCGTTTCGGCGCCACCCCCTTCGATATCGAAGGGCTTTTCTGGAGCCACCGCGGCGAGCGCTGCACCTTCGACGTCATGATCGAGGAATTCGGCCTGCGCTCCGACGCGCTCGACCGTCTCGCCCTGATCATTCGTGGCGCCGATACCGCGCGCCTGGATATCGCCCCGCAATCGGCCGGCCTGCTCGCGGCCTCGCTGGGTCTTTCGCGCATGTATCGGGACGATCTGGCCCAGTTGGACGCGTCCATGGGGTTGTATGACGCGTTCTATCGCTGGTGCCGCGACGCGGTGGGCGAAACCCATAACTGGGTCGTTACGACCGACCCCGGGACCGCCGCATGAGCCTGGAACCGACCCCGGGCGCCATGCCCAGCTTTGCGCAGGCATTCCGGGTGTGGACCCGGATCGGCCTGCTGTCCTTCGGCGGACCGGCAGGCCAGATCGCCATGCTGCACAAGGAGGTCGTGGACCGGCACAATTGGATCGGCGAGCGGCGCTTTCTGCACGCGCTGAACTTCTGCACCCTGCTGCCGGGACCGGAAGCCCAGCAGCTTGCCACCTATCTCGGCTGGCTGATGCATGGCGTGCGTGGAGGCATTGCCGCCGGGCTGATGTTCGTACTGCCCGGCGCGCTCGTCATGCTGGCATTGTCGCTGATCTATGCGCTGTTCGGCGAGGTTCCACTGATCGCGGCGCTGT
Source organism: Nitrosovibrio sp. Nv4 (assembly GCA_943330455.2). GTDB lineage: Bacteria > Pseudomonadota > Alphaproteobacteria > Acetobacterales > Acetobacteraceae > Rhodopila. Next base: position 24,443 of record CALQHT020000054.1, read on the forward strand.
TCTTCGGCCTCAAGAGCGCGGTTCTGGTGCTGGTGGTCGAGGCATTGTTGCGCATCGGCCGGCGCGCGCTGAAGGGCAATATTGCGTGGACACTGGCGGTGCTGGCGTTCGTCGCGTTGTTCTTCCTGAATGTGCCGTTTCCGGTCGTGGTGCTTGCGGCCGGGGTCGTGGGCTATTTCCTGCCGGACTCCTTCGCCCATGCCAGTCACGGCAACGTCAAGAACGACCGCCCCGCGCTGATCGACATGGCGTTGGATGCCGATCCGGGCCGCCCCGCCCGTCTGGCCGCCGGCGCCAGGACGGCTGGCATGATCGCGCTGGTGCTGTGGCTGGCACCGGTGATCGTGCTGATGGGCTGGGTCGGAGGCACCTATGGCGACATCGCCTGGTTCTTCTCGAAAATGGCCGTGGTGACGGTTGGCGGTGCCTATGCGGTGCTGGCCTATGTCGCGCAGGATGCCGTGCAGACCTATCACTGGCTGTCGGCGTCTGAGATGCTGGCCGGTCTCGGCCTAGCGGAAACGACTCCCGGGCCACTGATCCTGGTGCTGCAATTCGTGGGCTTCCTGGCAGGATTCCGTTCCCCGGTTGGACCGAGCGGCGTGGGTGGCGGCGTCCTGGCGTCTGTCCTGACGTTATGGGTGACGTTTGCGCCTTGCTTCACCTTCGTCTTCCTGGGTGCTCCGGTTATCGAGCGGTTGCAGTCCAACCGTGCCCTCGCCGGCGCGCTGGCGGCCATCACGGCGGCGGTGGTGGGTGTGGTGGCGAATCTGGCGGTTTGGTTCGGGTTGCGGGTGCTGTTCACCCGTCAGACAGTCATCGAGGTCGGACCGATTTTCGTTTCGGTCCCGACGCCGAGCAGCGTGGATGGGGCGGCGCTGGCGCTGGCGGTCTTGGCGTGGGTTTGTTTGTTTCGGCTGCGCCTGGGGGTGTTGAAGACGCTGGGCGTGACGGCGTTGACGGGTCTGGTGCTGCGGCAGGTCAGTATGTTTCTATAATGAAGCCGGGGGAGGAGACCGTGGCCATGTCGATCCATTCCGCTCACCTGACACGGCGATCGTGGCTGGGGCTGGCCCTGGGCGCCTCCGTCCCGTCGGTAGCCAATGCGGCGGTGCGCCGGATCGACTTCGGGACTATGCCTCCGAATCAGGCTCCGATTGGGTTTACCGTGGCCCTGACCGGGCGCGGTCCACCTGCCACTTGGCGGGTGACGAGCGATCCGACCGCTCGACCGGGTCCGACGATCCTGACGGAGACCACGCGCGATCCGACCGACGAGCGATATCCGCTTGCGGTGCTGGATGATGTTCGGCTGCGTGACGGGACGATCTCGACCCGGTTCCGGGCGGTCGCGGGCAAGGTCGATCGGGCCGCGGGGCTGGTGATGCGGTATCGCGACGCGCAGACCTATTACGTGGTCCGGGCCAACGCGCTGGAGGACAATGTCCGCCTCTATCGCGTCATCCAGGGTCGGCGGGAGCAGTTTGCCGGGGCCGATATCCGCGTGCCGAGCGGGCAGTGGCAGGTTCTGGCGGTGCGGTTCGCGGGCGAGAAATTCGTCGTTTCCCTGGATGGACGGGAGGTTTTTACCGCTCAGGATCGTTGGTTCTCCGGCCCGGGCAATGTCGGGCTGTGGACCAAGGCGGACAGCACGACGCATTTCGGATGGCTGGAGGTCGAAGGCGTCCCGTAGCTCTCCGGTCTATCCCCGCTCATACCATTCTCGGCTGTCCTTCACGATGCGCACGACCGACAGCATGACAGGAACCTCGATCAGCACGCCCACCACGGTGGCCAGCGCCGCGCCCGACTGGAAGCCGAACAGGGCGATGGCGGTCGCGACCGCGAGTTCGAAGAAATTCGACGCCCCGATCAGCGCCGAGGGACCGGCGACGCACCACGCCACTCCCAGCTTGCGGTTGAGCCAATAGGCCAGACCGGCGTTGAAATAGACCTGGATCAGGATTGGTACCGCCAGCAGGGCGATGACCACGGGCTGGGCGATGATCTGCTCCCCCTGCAGGCCGAACAGCAGCACCAGGGTCAGCAGCAAGGCGCCGAGCGAGAGGGGAGAGAGGCGGTGCAGGACGCTCTGCAACGCGACGATGCCACCGTTTCGTAGCAGAGACGACCGCCAGACCTGCGCCACGATGACCGGCACGACGATATACAGAACGACCGACAGGAACAGCGTCGCCCAGGGCACGGTGATCGAGGACAGCCCCAGCAGCAGTCCGACGATCGGCGCGAACGCCACCACCATGATCGTATCGTTCAGCGCCACCTGGGACAGGGTGAAATGCGGCTCGCCTTCCACCAGGTTCGACCACACGAACACCATCGCCGTGCAGGGAGCGGCGGCCAGCAGGATCAGGCCGGCGACGTAGGAATCCAGTTGCGCCGCCGGCAGGTATGGGCGGAATAGATGGTCGATGAACAGCCAGGCCAGCAACGCCATGGAGAACGGTTTGACCAGCCAGTTCACCCCGACGGTCGCCATGATGCCGCGCCAGTGCTCCCTCACCTGTCCCAACGCGCCGAGGTCGATCTTCAGCAGCATCGGCACGATCATCAGCCAGACCAGGATGGCGACCGGCATGTTGACCTCGGCGATCGTGGCATTGCCGAGAAGGCGGAAGGGTGCGGGGAAGACCTGTCCGAGCGCGATGCCGGCGACGATGCAGAGCGCGACCCATAGGGTGAGGTAACGCTCGAACATCCCCATGGCGGGGGGGGCACCGGCGGTGGTGTCGGTCATGAAGCCGCGGTCCTTGTCTCTGTGGCTGCCGGATTCACACATCTCCGCGCTGGAGAATATTCTCCCCCTCCCCTTGTGGGAGGGGGCGGGGGGAGGGGTGATCCCGCACGGTTGTTGCCTGAATCCCCTCCCCCCAACCCCCTCCCACAAGGGGAGGGGGAGAATATTCTCCCGCGCGGAGATGTGTGAATCCGGCAGCC